>CAYVZJ010000021.1:0-42586 GCA_964456155.1 uncultured Sangeribacter sp. | reverse complement strand
AATAAAAAAACAATTCCGGAGCGCTTCGGCGTCCCGGAATTGTTTTTTTATCATCGGACATGGCATGCCATGTCCGTATTTTATTTGTTGGTGAGGTAGTCGTGGATGGCTGCGGCGGCTTTGCGGCCGGCTCCCATGGCGAGGATTACAGTGGCTGCGCCGGTGACTGCATCTCCGCCGGCAAAGATGTTGGGGCGGGAGGTGCGTCCCTCCTCATCGGCCACGATACATCCGCGACGATTGGTCTCCAGACCTTTGGTGGTATGCTTGATAAGTGGATTGGGGCTCGTGCCGAGCGCCATAATCACCACATCACAGTCTACGACAAAATTGCTGCCTTCCTTTGCAATAGGGGAACGGCGTCCGCTCTCATCCGGCTCGCCCAATTCCATCTCCACGCATTCGATGCCTTTCACCCAGCCATCTTCCGTGCCGATGATGCGCACCGGGTTGGTGAGCATCTTGAATTCGATACCCTCCTGCTTGGCATGATGCACCTCCTCGACGCGTGCGGGAAGTTCCGCCTCCGAGCGACGATAGACGATGACAGCATCCGCTCCGAGGCGTTTGGCCGTGCGCACGGCATCCATAGCCACGTTGCCACCGCCCACTATCACCGCTTTCTTGCCGGCAAATATGGGAGTATCGTAACTATCATCATACGCGTGCATCAGATTGGCGCGGGTCAGAAACTCATTTGCCGAAAAGACACCGTTGAGGTTTTCTCCCTCGATGCCCATAAAGCGCGGCAGACCGGCTCCCGAGCCAATGAATACAGCATCGAAGCCCTCTTCATCAATGAGTTGGTCGACAGTGGCGGTACGTCCGATAATAACGTCGGTCACAATCTCCACACCGAGACGTTTTACCGCTTCCACCTCCTTAGCCACGACACGGTCTTTGGGAAGGCGGAATTCCGGAATGCCATACACCAGCACACCTCCCACCTTATGGAGAGCCTCGAATATCTTCACCTCATAGCCCAATTTGGCAAGGTCGGAGGCACATGCAAGCCCGGCGGGACCCGATCCGACGACAGCCACTTTCTTTCCATTACGCTCTATCGGCTGCACTTCGTCATCTGACGGAGCATGCTCTATGGCCCAGTCGCCTACGAAGCGCTCCAACTTGCCGATAGCCACCGGCTCCCCTTTAATACCAAGCACACAAGCACCCTCACATTGCGACTCCTGAGGACATACGCGCCCGCACACTGAGGGAAGAGAACTATCGCACGCTATCACTTCAGCAGCAGCTGCGATGTCGCCTTTCACCACATTACGGATAAAGCCCGGGATGTCGACATGCACCGGACATTTCCCCTGGCAACGGGGCACCTTGCAATCAAGGCAGCGGGTAGCCTCCAGCATAGCCTCCTCACGGTCGTAGCCGAGACATACCTCTTCAAAATTTGTGGCGCGCACCTTCGGGTCCTGCTCACGGACAGGCACGCGCGGTATCTTATTAGCCATTACACTGACATTTATGAGTTTCGGTATTATTTTTATTGGCGCTCTTATACATATTCTGGCGGCGCATAGCCTCATCAAAGTCTACCTTATGCCCGTCGAATTCCGGACCGTCAACGCAGGTGAAGCGTGTCTGTCCGTCGACCGTCACACGACAGGCACCACACATTCCGGTTCCGTCTACCATCAGGGCATTTAGCGACACCATCGTCGGTATGCCGTATTCCTTTGTGGCACGAGCGGCGAATTTCATCATTATCATCGGGCCGATGATGACGCAATGATCGTATTTGGCACCTTGATTTTCAACTAATTCCTTGATAAGTCCGGTTACGAGGCCATGATATCCGGCGGAGCCGTCGTCAGTGGCAAGATGCACGTTGGCCACCTGCTTCATTTCCTCTACGTATGTAAAGAGGTCTTTGGTGCGCGCGCCGATGATGACGTCGGCGGTGACACCATGCTCTTTAAGCCATTTGGCCTGGGGATATACGGGAGCCGTACCGACGCCGCCGGCTACAAAGAGAATGCGCATGTCGCGCAATTTTTCTTCGGGGATATCAAGAAGGTCGGACGGACGGCCCAACGGCCCGGCAAAGTCGGCGAATGAGTCGCCTTCATTCATTTCATTGATTTTGCCGGAGGAGAAGCCTACACTCTGCGTGACGATGGTCACTGTGCCGGCCTCGCGGTCATAGTCGCAGATAGTCAGGGGGATGCGTTCTCCATGCTCATCGGTGCGGACAATGACAAACTGTCCCGGCTGCGCTGAGGCTGCCACTCTTGGGGCAAGCACCTTCATCTCCGTAATGGCCGGAGACAGATAACGTTTAGATACGATTGTGTACACGGTTATAGCGGTTATCTCATCACCAAAATTTTGCTTTTATTATGGTGATTGTGGGTAGAAATTTGTATTACTCACAAATTTAAGTTATTTTTGCTGATTATTCATAACAAAAGACAGATAAAATGACAAAAAATATGATTGACCTCATCAGTGAGGAGATAAAAAAAGCGATGCTGGCGCGCGAAAAAGTGCGTCTCGAGGCTCTGCGCGGCATCAAGAAGGAATTTCTTGAGGCCAAAACAGCCAAGGGTGCCAATGGGGAACTTTCCGACGATACCGCGATGAAAATCCTGGTAAAGATGGTAAAGCAACGCAAGGAGAGCGCACAGATTTATACGGACAACAACCGCCCCGAACTGGCAGAGAATGAACTGGCAGAGGCTGCCGTGATTGAGGAATTCCTTCCCAAGCAACTCACAGCCGAGGAACTGGAGGCCGAAGTGAAGGCTATCATCGCTGAGGTAGGCGCCTCCGGTCCGCAAGATATGGGCAAGGTGATGGGCGTCGCCTCCAAAAGACTCGCCGGCAAGGCCGAGGGTAAAGCCATAAGCGCCTGCGTAAAATCTCTGCTCTGATCCGGCAAGCATACCGTCACCGGTGAAGCGGCATTAAAATCAAAAAACTCTACACACACCAACACAATGCTGACATTACAGACAATAAAAGAAAATCCTCAGTTTGTCATCGAGCGTCTTGCCGTCAAAGGGTTTGACGGACGCGCTGTCATCGCTGAGATACTCGAAATAGATGCCGAGCGCCGTCGCCTGCAGGCTAAATGCGACTCCGACGCTTCGGAACTCAAGAAACTCGCAGCCTCTATCGGTGCCCTTATGAAGCAGGGCGACAAAGAGGGTGCGGAGGCTGCCAAAGCAAAGGTGGCTGAAATAAAGGGCGCTACAAAGGGACTCCAAGACCGTCTTGAAGAGTGCGAACAGAAAAGCCTTGAACTGCTTCTGACTGTGCCCAATCTTCCGAACGCTGACGTGCCGGAAGGTCGCACTGCAGAGGATAATGTCGTGGAGCAGACCGGCGGCGTGATGCCCGACCTTCCCGAAGATGCACTCCCCCACTGGGAATTGGCCAAGAAATACAATCTCATCGACTTCGAACTCGGTGTGAAAGTGACCGGCGCCGGCTTCCCCTTCTACATCGGCAAGGGTGCCCGCCTGCAGCGCGCGCTGATACAATTCTTCCTCGATGAGGCCTGGAACGCCGGTTATGTAGAGGTAGAACCACCCTTTGTGGTCAATGCCGCCTCAGGTTACGGCACCGGACAACTTCCCGATAAGGAGGGACAGATGTACCACGTCACAGTCGACGACCTCTATCTGATTCCCACAGCCGAGGTTCCTGTCACAAACATGTATCGTGACGTCATCCTACCTCTCGACTCTCTTCCGCGTAAGAACTGCGCATATTCTCCCTGCTGGCGTCGCGAGGCCGGCAGTTACGGCAAGGACGTGCGCGGACTCAACCGTCTGCATCAGTTTGACAAGGTGGAGATAGTGCGCATAGAGACTCCGGAGAAATCTTACGCTGCGCTTGAGGAGATGAAAGACCACGTGCGCGGTCTGCTCGAGAAACTCGGCCTCCCCTGGCATATCCTGCGTCTTTGCGGCGGAGACATGTCATTCACCTCTGCCATCACATTCGACTTCGAGGTATGGTCGGCAGCACAGAAAAGATGGCTCGAGGTGTCATCCGTATCCAATTTCGAGACCTATCAGGCCAACCGCCTGAAATGTCGCTATCGTGGAGAGGACAAGAAGACCCACCTCTGCCATACCCTCAACGGCTCGGCACTGGCATTGCCCCGTATCGTGGCTGCTCTGCTCGAAAACTTCCAGACTCCGGAAGGCATCATCGTGCCTGAATGTCTGAGAAAGTATACCGGCTTTGATATAATCAATTAATCATTTCCTAAAAGTATCTACAGTGAGTTATATCAGTAAAGAAGAAAGAAAGATTCCTATCAACGATCCTACAGGAAAGTGGAGCGACCTGACTCTGCTGCCCGAATGGGAGGAGAAGTATTATGACGTCTATACCGTGCGCAAGCATGGTAAATGGATTATGCTGAAGGCTCTTAAAAAAGAGTATCGCGATGACCCCAAATATCAGAAGATGCTTGAAAAGGAGTTTGATACGCGCTACAATCTCGCCCACCCCAATATCGTCATGGTCAATGACCTGGAGGAGGTGCCGGGCATCGGCATGGCCATCATCACCGACGACGTCTACGGATATTCACTCCGCCGGCTTATCGATGAGAAAAGACTCACTCCGAGAATAGTGAAGCGCCTGAAGACACAACTCCTTGATGCGCTCGACTATATTCAGGAAAATCATATCATACACCATCCGATCACTCCTGACTCTATTATCTTTACGGAATATAACGAAAATCTGAAGCTCATCAACGTTGGGTATGACCAGTCTGACTCCCTCTCGCCGCAAGACACGCAGAAGGATATAGAGGCTTACGGCAAAGTGCTCTCCGAAGTGCTCGACAATCTGCCCGAAGCCCTTCCGCGACTCAGGCGTATCGCCAACAAATGTCAGGATAGCGCATATCCCTACAGAAGCATCATGAATCTGCAGCTCGACGTAGAGCGCCGAAGTCCGAGGGTGACTTACCTCTTCCTCGTGCTGCTCGTGGCTATACTCATCCTGATGGTAATCTGGCTTCTTAAATAATCTAACCTCCCTAATCCCCCTAACCCGACTATGGTAGAAGTAAAGCGACTCGAACCCACAAAGTCAAATCTGAAGGATTTCATACAGTTTGAACTTGACCTCTACAAAGGCAATCAATATCACGTGCCACCTCTTCTGATAGATGAGATGGGCACACTTAATCCCAAAGAAAATCCGGCCTTCGATTTCTGTGACGCGGCTTATTTTATGGCTTACCGTGACGGAAAACCCGTAGGACGCATCGCCGGCATCATCAATCATCAGGTAAATAAATCTACCGGCGAAAAGGATGCCCGCTTCGGATTTATTGATTTTATCGATGATTACGAGGTTTCAGAGGCTCTTCTTAAGGCCGTCGAAGAGTGGGGCAGGGAGAAGGGGATGACCAAGATTATCGGCCCGCTCTCATTCACCGACCTTGACAAGGAGGGTATGCTCATAGAGGGATACAACGAACTCTCCACCATGGCCACGATTCATAATTATCCATATTACCGTGAGCATATCGAGCGCCTCGGATATGAAAAGGAGTCGGACTGGGTGGAATTTCTTATGGAGGTGCCCGACGCTGTGCCTGAAAAGCACAATCGCATTGCCGATATCATCAAAAGAAAATATGACCTGCGGGTGTTGAAATACACCAACCGTAAGAAAATCAAGGATGAATACGGACGTGCCCTGTTCCATCTCATCAATGATACATATAAGGAATTATACCAATATTCCCCCCTTACCGAACGCCAGATAACCCATTATATCGATGAGTATCTCAATCTGCTCAATCTTGATCTTGTGTCGCTCGTAGTAGATAAGGAAGACCAACTCGTGGCCGTAGGCATATCGATGCCCTCCATGAGCCGCGCGCTCCAAAAGTCAGGTGGAAAATTCTTCCCCTTCGGATGGTGGCATCTGCTCAAAGGACTTAAGGGCAAGAATGACCGTGTCGACCTTATGCTCGTTGGCGTGCGCCCTGAGTATCAGAACAAGGGTGTCAATGCGCTTCTCTTCCAGGATCTTATCCCTCAATATATCAAATACGGATATAAATACGCGGAGTCTAATCCGGAATTGGAGAGCAATGCTAAGGTGCAAAACCAGTGGGAGGCCTTCTCTCCGCGTCAGCACCGGCGCCGCCGCTCTTTCAAAAAGATATTGTAATACATTGATATACAACCATCACGACCAACGTAATAACGACTGACGGAATGGTGCAAGATAAACAGAGCGGCGCGGAGATAATAAAGCCTTACAGGGATGATGAGCCGAAAGGGGAGCAGGTAGAGGAGATGTTTGACAATATCGCCCCGGCATACGACCGTATGAATACGGCCATGACGCTGGGACTTCATAACCTATGGCGGGAAAAGGCTCTTAATGCCTCTCTCGCCATTCTTGAGCGTAACGGTGTGGACGTATCGCGAGCCAACATCCTCGATGTAGCCACCGGCACGGGCGACCTCGTATTCTCTCTACACTCACGCCTTCCGGAGGCTACAATCGAAGGGATAGACCTCTCTGACGGCATGCTTGCCGTGGCAAAGCGAAAGTTGGAGCGCCTCCCGGAGGCATCGCGCGCCGGCATACGGTTTGCTAAGGCCGACTGCCTGCATCTCCCCTTTGCCGATAATTCTTTCGACCTTGTCACCGTGGCTTACGGTGTGCGCAATTTCGAAAATCTTGAGGCCGGCTACCGTGAAATGCACAGAGTGCTCAAGCCCGGAGGCCTGCTCTGCGTCATCGAACTCTCCGTGCCGGTAAATCCCGTAATGCGGGGGCTCTATAATATATATACCCGCACGCTCATCCCCACTGCGGGGCGGCTTGTAAGCGGCGATAGCAGAGCCTACACGTATCTTCCCGAAAGCATTGCTGCCGCTCCTCAGCGCAGCGACATGACCATGCTCATGCTTGAGGCCGGCTTTGAGGGCGCTACATGGCGCTCACTCACACCGGGCACCGTCACTCTCTATTTTGCAAAAAAATGAAACGGACTGATTTTGAAATAATGGCCCCGGTGGGGAGTCGCGAAAGTCTTTACGCCGCCATACGTGCCGGCGCCGACGCTGTATACTTCGGCATCGAAGGGCTGAACATGCGTTCCCGCTCAAGCGCCAATTTCACTCTCGATGACCTGCGCGACATCGCTCAAATCTGCTCCTCACACGGACTTAAATCTTATCTCACCGTCAATACCGTAATCTACGACGGCGATATGCAGCGTATGCGGGATATCATAGATGCTGCCGGCCGAGCCGGCATCTCCGCCATCATCGCTTCAGATATCTCGGCCATACTCTATGCTCGCTCCGTTGGCGTCGAGGTGCATATCTCCACTCAGGTAAATATCACCAATATCGAAGCCGTAAGATTTTATTCGCAATGGGCGGACGTGATGGTGCTGGCGCGTGAGCTCAATATGGAGCAAGTCAGCGAGATACATCGCCTTATTGAGACTGAGGACATCCGCGGGCCGCACAGAGAGCGTGTAAGACTCGAAATGTTCTGCCACGGAGCGCTCTGCATGGCAGTAAGCGGCAAATGCTATATGAGCCTGCATGAGATGAATTCATCAGCCAATCGCGGAGCGTGCAATCAGATATGCCGCCGTTCTTACCGCCTGACCGACAACGAGACCGGCGACGAACTGGTGGTGGACAATAAATACATAATGTCTCCCAAAGACCTGAAAACCATCCATTTTCTGAATAAGATGGTGGATGCCGGAGTGAGGGTCTTTAAGATAGAGGGACGAGCCAGAGGACCGGAATATGTGCTCGAGGCAGTGAGTTGCTATTCTGAAGCACTCGATGCTATATGTGACGGCACATATACGGAAGAAAAAATAGAGGAATGGAACGCCCGACTGGAGCGTATCTTCAACCGTGGCTTCTGGGATGGTTATTACATGGGACAGCGCCTCGGCGAATGGAGCGCCAAATACGGGTCGTCTGCCACACGCGTAAAATTTTATGCGGCAAAGGCTACGCGTTATTTTCCCAAAATCGGCGTGGGTGAATTTCTGCTCGAGAACGAGACGCTGCGGGTTGGTGACGAAGTAGTGCTCACAGGCCCTACCACCGGCGCGCTGATATGGACCATCAAGGAGTTGAGATACGACCTTGAGCCGGTGGAGGAGGTCACCAAAGGGATGCGCTTCTCCACACCGGTGCCGGAGAAAATACGCCCTTCTGACCGTCTTTACCTATGGAAAAAGATAGATAAGAAACAAGACCTTGCGCAATAGCAGAATAGCCTGAATATTAATAGAATAAAAAGTAATAGAAATATATGTCGTTAAAATGTGGTATAGTCGGACTCCCCAACGTGGGAAAATCGACACTCTTTAATTGTCTCTCCAATGCCAAGGCTCAGTCAGCCAATTTTCCGTTTTGCACTATTGAGCCCAACGTAGGCGTCATCACCGTGCCTGACGAACGTCTTACCAAACTCGTAGAGATGTGTCAGCCGAAAAGCACTGTACCGGCTACGGTGGAGATAGTGGATATCGCGGGCCTCGTGAAGGGAGCATCCAAGGGTGAGGGACTGGGCAATAAATTTCTGGCCAATATTCGTGAGACGGACGCCATCCTCCACGTGCTCCGCTGCTTTGACGATGACAATATCACTCATGTCGACACTACCATCGATCCGGTGCGCGACAAGGAAATAATAGACTTTGAATTGCAACTCAAAGACCTGGAGACGGTGGAAAATCGTCTCCAGAAGACGCTTAAGGCTGCCCAGAGCGGCGGCGACAAGACTGCAAAGATGCAGGTAGAGGTGCTGAAGGCTTATAAAGAGGCACTTGAAGCCGGCAAACCTGCCCGTAGCGTGAAGTTTGAAGGAAAGGATGAGGAGAAATTCGCCCGCGAACTCTTCCTGCTTACCAACAAGCCCGTGCTCTATGTCTGCAATGTGGATGACAGCGCTGCCGTCAGCGGCAATGAATATGTGGAGCGCGTGCGCAAGGCCATAGAGGGCGAGGATGCCGACCTGATGATTGTCGCTGCCAAGACAGAAAGCGAGATTGCCGAACTTGACACCTGGGAGGAGCGAAAGGAATTTCTCGAAGAGATAGGACTTGAGGAGTCGGGCGTATCGCGTCTTATCCGCGCTGCCTATCATCTGCTTGACCTGCAGACCTATTTCACTGCCGGACCGGATGAGGTGCGCGCATGGACCTTCATTCGCGGCACGAAGGCACCGAAGGCTGCCGGCATCATTCACACCGACTTCGAGAAGGGATTTATCCGCGCCGAAGTAATCAAATATGATGATTTTGTGACGCTTGGCAGCGAAAATGCCGTCAAAGAGGCCGGAAAGATGGCGGTAGAGGGCAAGGAATATGTGGTGAATGACGGTGATATAATGCACTTCCGCTTTAATGTCTGAGACACGGCGACATATTCTTCCGCAATTCACTGCATGGTATGGCCTGAGCAGAGCAATCACTGTTGCGGTGATGCTTCCTGTGCTCCTCGCCCTGATGGTATTCATGAGCGCCTGCATACGCAATGAATTTACCGTCACGGTCTCTCTGCCGCAGTCAGTCAACAATACTTATCGTGTGGTGTATTACGCACACGACAAGCGTGGCGGCTTCACTCAGGAGACGGCCATCACGGTGGCTAAGGGACACGGCGAGATGAAGGGCATCACACGCCTGCCGACATGCGTCCTCATCTTCGAGGGATCGGCGCTCACGCCCGCTGCTGCCTTCTATGTGGAGCGTGGCGACAACATAAAGATAACCGGTGAAAGCGCTTCGCCCTACAAATGGGAGATAACGGGAAATGATCTTACCGATGAATTGTCGGAATGGCGTCTTGAAAACGCAAGTCTGTTGTCGCTTAATAATATACAGGGCGTAAATGAAGCGGTAGAGAAATATGTTTCAGCCAATCCTGAAAATCCCCTCTCGGCGCTTTTGATCGGCCTTTATTACGACCGCCGGTTTGACTCCGTGGAGCGCTCGGAAGATATCGGCAAAAAGAGTGAGCCGGGAACTACCATCTCCGGTATGGAGCATCTTACAGCCAAGCTTCGCGGCAAGGCTGCTGATGAGAATCTCCTCACTATCACAGGGCGTTATGACATGACTCTTCACGAAGAGGCTTCGCATGAACGCACGCTGCCCGGAAAGATAATTCTTCACACCGACGGCAACGGTGTGGATACTATTTCACTGGCCGGCGGCAAACCGAGTCTTCTGCTCATACGCCGATATGGCGCCGATGGTGATTATGCCGCTATGGACACCCTGAAATCCGCGTTGAGACACTATCGCGACTCAACGCGGCGCAATATCGTGGAGATGTATCTGGCAGCCGACTCATCGTCATGGCAGAGCGCCATATCTCATGACACACTGCGCGGCGCGGTGCGCGCACGCATGCCGCGCGAATTTGCCGAGCCGGTGCTCATGGAGGCGGGAGTGACTCGCACTCCCTGGCTTATCGTCACTGACGGCAAAGGGAAAATAAGATATTACGGCCCGTCGCCGGCAAAGGCCTTTGCCACGTTCCGCTCGCTTATGAGATAATCATCAGAACTTAGACTATCACACAGCCTCCCAGATAATCATTAAAACCTCCCCATCCATGCTATCCAAGGTATATTCCGCTGCTATCAATGGTATTGAGTCCACGCCCGTCACGATTGAGACTGTCGTGGAAAAGGGTGTCAACTTCGTCATCGTAGGGCTGCCGGACACTGCAGTCAAGGAGAGCCACGAGCGTATCATCAGCGCCATAAAGATGAGCGGCATCACTCCTCCTCACCAGAAGGTGCTGATTAATCTTGCGCCGGCAGATGTAAAGAAGGAGGGTGCCGGCTTTGACCTGCCGATGGCCATCGGTGTGCTGGTCTCCAGTGAGCGCATAGCCGTAGAAAAACTTGATAAGGTGATGATGCTCGGCGAATTGGCACTTGACGGGTCACTTCTTCCGGTAAGAGGAGCGCTCCCGGCTGCCATAAAGGCTCGGGAAATGGGGTTTGAGAAACTGATTGTTCCGGCTCATAATGTCACCGAGGCGGCGGTGGTAAATAATCTGGATGTCTACGGCGCGGAGACGCTCACCGACGTCGTGGAGATACTCACCGGCGCCGGCAGCCATGAGCCGGTAAGGATTGACACACGGACGCTCTTCAATGCTTGTTGTCTCGACTTCGACTATGATTTCAGCGAGGTGAAGGGACAGGAGGCGGTAAAGCGAGCCTTTGAGGTGGGATGCGCCGGCGGTCATAATGTATTGCTGATTGGTCCTCCGGGAGCGGGCAAGTCTATGCTGGCCAAACGTCTCCCTTCGATATTGCCGCCACTCAGCATGTCGGAAGCCCTTGAGACTACCAAAATACACAGCGTGGCGGGCAAACTCGGTCGTGGCTCCATGCTGATGACGCGTCGCCCCTTCCGCACTCCGCATCACACGGTCTCACCGGTAGCGCTCATAGGTGGCGGAAGCACACCGATGCCCGGTGAGATCTCGCTGGCACACAACGGCGTCCTTTTCCTGGATGAATTTCCGGAATTTCCACGCCACGTGCTGGAGGTGATGCGTCAGCCTATCGAGGATAGGGTCATCACCGTATCGCGCGCTAAATATACAGTGGATTATCCCGCGTCATTCATGCTTGTAGCCTCGATGAATCCCTGTCCTTGCGGCTACTTCGGTCATCCGAAAAGGCCATGCACATGCAGTCCCGGCGCAGTAAGCAAATATATGAGCCGCATATCGGGTCCGCTGTTAGACCGCATAGATATACAGGTGGAGATAGAGCCGGTGGAATTTGATGCGCTGGCATCGCGTGAGAAGGGAGAGACATCGGCGGATATACGTAGTCGGGTGATAGCGGCCCGCAACATCCAGTTGCTACGATATAAGGATGAAAAAGGAATACATTGCAACGCTCAGATGAATTCGCGGCTTCTGCACCACTACGCATGGCCCGATGACGAAGGCCTTAAGAAACTGAAAGAGCGGATGGAGCGCCTCAGCATGTCAGCGCGAGCCTTCGACCGCATCCTGCGGACAGCGCGCACCATCGCCGACCTCGAATACGCCGGCACCCTTCCGGCCGAAGAGGCAGTAAACGCCCCCGTAGAGAGCCGCCACATCGCCGAAGCCATCGGCTACCGGGCCCTCGACCGAGCCTCCTACGGCCACACCTTCTAATCTTTGTGCTAGGATATGCAAGACATCATTATCTATAATACCCCCGATGGCCGCAGTTCAGTATCCCTATACGCCAAGGACGGCAACATTTGGCTTAATCAAAGCCAAATAGCCGAACTTTTTGCCACCTCCAAGCAAACGATCAGTCATCACATAGGCAATATCTTGGCTGAGAATGAATTGAAAAAAGATTCAGTTGTCAAATATTATTTGACAACTGCCTCCGATGGCAAGGAATATAATGTGGAATATTATTCACTGCAGATGATTATCGCTATCGGGTATCGAGTGCGAGGAGTTCGTGGAACTCAGTTCAGAAGATGGGCTACCGAGCATCTTTCAGAATATCTTATCAAGGGATTCACGATGGACGATGAGAGACTGAAGAATCCGGATGGTCGCGTAGATTATTTCGATGAGTTGCTTCTGCGAATTAGAGATATTCGCGCATCAGAGAAAAGATTTTATCAGAAGATACGAGACCTCTTTAAGCTTAGCAGCGACTATGACAAGACGGACAAAGCTACTCAGATGTTTTTTGCAGAGACTCAGAATAAGCTAATCTATGCCATTACCCGGCAGACAGCAGCTGAACTGATTGTAGAACGCGCCGATTCAAATCTACCCAATATGGGCTTGACCTCATGGAAAGGAAATAAAGTGAGGCAAGTAGATATCGTAGTTGCAAAAAACTATCTGAAAGAAGATGAGATAGCCGATCTCAATAGACTTGTAGAAATCTTTCTGACCAGTGCGGAGTTGCGTGTCAAAGGCCGTCAGGATCTCACACTGCAGTATTGGCGCAAGAATGTAGACAACCTGCTGGATTTTCAAGATAAACCGCTGCTGAAAAATAAAGGCAAGATTACAAACGCCCAAATGGAAGCCAAAGTAAAGGCAATCTATAATGACTTCAATGCCCGAAGAAAAATGCTTGAAGCCCAAGAAGCCGATGTCGAAGACTTATCCCTCTTCGCTGACCTTGACACTTTAGCAGGGTCCCTTCCCCGTCAATAGTAATTCCGGGGTGAGACCGTGGAAGGGATTGGTGATTATGCAGTGAGCAGATTGGGCTGGGGTGAAGACATCCTCGTCATCTATAATTAGATAATCAGCAGGCCTTTTATGAGTGCGCAAAAAGTCGGCAATTTCTTCGGCACGGTCATTTGTGAGGGAATCTGTAGGTAAGACGGTATAGATTTTTCCCGGCAACGCCCGAGCCTGCCACATTTCGCGCAGTTTTTCCGGCGTATGGAGAAATCGCCATGAAGATATAATGACTATTTTCATCTGCGGATATCGGTCGGTCAATATCTTGAATGCGTCTACAGCCGCCGGATCAAAGAGCGGACCGAATTGATCGGATGTAGCTTTACCGGCCATTTTAAGTTCAGTCTGATATTTGCCGGTGTTAAGCACCCCGTCAAAGTCAAGAAAAAGATATTCAGGATTGTCAAGAAAATCCATTACAGCTTTTTTACTAACTCTGATATTCATAACATCTATCAAATAACCTAATCTTCGGCAAAGATAAGAAAAGAATCGATTTCAGCCAAAGAATTATTAATGTATTTTATAGTATATTAGCATATTAACAGTAATATTAATTTATTTAAGGCATTCAGCCCTGTTTGAAGGCCTGAATAGGGAGTGAGAAACATATAAGGGATTAAACCTTGCCACGCCGTCTTTGCAACTATCTGAGTATCAATATGTTAAAGTTGGTTAATTTTTTGGAGGCTTCGGTTTTTATGCTTAATTTTGCGACGTTATATTTAATTTTTCACTATGACAACTATCATCTTTCTTATTTTGGGTATGGTTGTACTGACGTC
The DNA here is from genome assembly GCA_964456155.1 of uncultured Sangeribacter sp. Classification (GTDB taxonomy): domain Bacteria; phylum Bacteroidota; class Bacteroidia; order Bacteroidales; family Muribaculaceae; genus Lepagella. Next base: position 28,560 of record CAYVZJ010000021.1, on the reverse strand, counting down.
AGTGCATATTGACGTGGTCTATTACCCCTTCTTTATGTCCCGAGCCGGCACTGAATATACACCGGCAGTTTTCATTCAGACATCTCTAAAGCGCAAAATGTGGAGACTTTTCTTTACACTTGCAGGACTCGGTCTTTTATTTTTGGCTGCAAATATTTGTTGGGTCGATATGCCTGATATGTACCACCGGATTGTTGCGTTGATTATCGCCTTTGTTCTATGGATTATACTTCTCAGGGTGTCGTTTAGGGTTTTTCTTAAAACGAGGGCTCAGGCAAAGGCTGCCACATTTGCGTGCGCATTTATGATTCCACTTGCGTTAGTAGGCTTGCTCTGTGTGATGGCCTATATATATCCCGGAATAGAAATGAGTATCAATACATTTAAATGAAGTTATTATGAAACTATCAAAAGTGAAGAAATTATTAATAGATGTAAAACCGAGTATGCGTTATGATATGCTCGTTACTGAGTTTACGCATGAATTCATGAATGAGGTCTTTGACCAGACTCTTTTTGACTATTCCGATGAGATTAGCCGGGCAGACATGGTGGACGTTATCATGATGGCTTATACCTATCGGATGGTGCAGGAATTTAAAGAGCGGGATATAAACATCCAAGTAGCAATATCTCCTTCCATTCATCCCAATTACTCCCAATGGCTAATGCTGGTAGAGTGGGACACTCCTTCTATAAATGTCATGCCTATAATAGCCAAATACTTCCGTTGGGACCGCCAGGAGACCCAGAATGTAATGACCAAAGAAGACCTCTTCAAATTGTAAAATTAACCCGAGAGGCAAACCTACCCAAGACTAATAAAAAATAAACTTACTATGACAAAAGAACCTCTAAAAAAAGCGTCAGAAAAACTGGCTCAAGATTGTGAAGATATTATAAAGGCTCATCCGGATGCTGAGAAATCGGACATATCAAATTTGATAATGGCTAGGATGTGTTTGGAAACAATATATTTACCCAAAAATTTGGTAGAAAGTTATAATACATCAAATAAAGTCACCATTGATCCATCTCAGGCCAAACTTGAATGGGAACTAAATGATGAGGAGAAGAAAGAGTATTATCGAATACGGGCTTATTCATTTGGCCCGTTTAATCCAATAGAGTACTTCAATTCAAAATTTAGAATACTTTGGTTGCTAAAAGAGCCTTACTGTAAAAGTATCAGGGAGATTAATGGCACTGAGACAAAAGACTACCGACAGGGTTTAACCTATTGCACATGGGATAAAGTTCTTAATGAAAATAACCCTACTATTAAGAACGCGATTAAGTACACTCAAAGAATTCTTAAAGCACTGAAAGAATCTGGTAAATATGAACAGGAGCTCAAAAATGAAGATTTAGAAGATGAGAATGACGTGATGAAACATATCTGTATTCTTGAGGTAAATCATTTTCCGGGGTTGGCATTTAATGGGACGGATAGTAATAATAACCTCCTTAAAGATTTGGGAACAATCAATCATGAAGTACTCAAAGTATTAATTGATTTTTATGAAGCTGATCTTGCAATACTCGGAGGTAAAAATGCGATGGACAGGTTCATCAAGGATAACTATAAGGATCAAATAAGTGGCGATAGCCATTTTTTCAATTGGATAAGGGTTTCAAAAGTTGCAGACTTCCCGGACCATGAATATTCAATTTTTGATAGGAAAATATTACCTAATTCTGATTTTCGACAGGTAATTGAGAAAACCAAATTCAAAGAAGAAACCCAAAGAGCCGGTATCTTTCAAGATGAAAAAGGGACGGTATGGTTTCCATGGTATCAACCTACAAGGCAAAATAATATATTCTGGACTTCAAAATGGAAATCACAAGATAGATACACACTCCAGGAAATTAGCGGATTTATAAGTGATTACATTTTGAGTCTAAAGAAAACGGGAATATAAAATCCAGGCCTTTTCAGACCCACTGGTGGGAAAAGAGACGATGGGAGTTGAGGCTTGGGTATTTAATGATAGATTTATTAGGGCTGTTTAGGTAGAGGGTGATGGATTTTTGTTAATTTTGCATTGATGCTTTGGAAGGCACCCGGAGACAAACTGACTCGCCTGAAGCAAATCTTCACCCGGAGACAAACTGACTGCATCTTATCTCTCTTTTTGCCTAAATGCAGAGTTTTTATTTGGGCGAGTCAGTTTGTCTCCGGGTGAAGATTTGCCGGCCAGCTGAAATGGTTAATAAAGAATATTCTCTCCATCAAAATAATTATATCTATGTGGCGAGCCTATGCTGAAAATAATGATGAATTGCCGCGATATCATAAGCGTGCTTTTGCCCATAATTATAAAGCTCCTTTTATTTATCATATCATTTTAAAAAAGCAAAAGGATTGCCTCGCCTTCGGAGAAATCACCGGAGATGCCAAAATCCGACCCGGCTGTACAGGATGTGCTCGTGTAAGAGAATCAAATTTAGGGGAGGCAATCTCAAAGGGAATTTTGTGCTTCCAATACCAATTTCCATTCATACAGGTATACCAGTTTGTAGTAATGCCTGATCATATTCATATTTTGCTCAATGTCACGGATTGGCTCGAACATGAATTAGACCACTACATTGAGATTATGGTGAAAAATATTGCACACAGTTATAGCCTCTTAATTTCAAAGAATATAGAAGGAGATCAAATATTCGAAATAGGCTTTTGCGATAAGCCTCTTCTGAGAAAGCGATCTCTTAATGGCTTATATCAGTATATACGACAGAATCCTCATAGATTGGCTATGAGGCAGCAATATCCTCAGTTTTTTCAGCGAGTGAGAAGACTTAAAATCGCAAATCAGGAATATGAGTCATACGGCAACTTATTCCTGTTTCGTAATCCGGAAAAAACGGCGGTCATCATCAGAAGCGCGTTCACACAGGATGAGGTGAATGAAAAGAAAAATCGCTGGCTGGAGAGTGCGGGTAAAGGGACAGTTCTCGTCTCTCCATTCATCAGTAAATCGGAGAAATCAATACGCTCTGAAGCAGAGGTGATTGGTGCGAACATTATCCTTATCACACATGAAGCCTTTGGTGAGCGATTTAAACCTGCGGCTCATGACTTCGACCTATGCTCTAAAGGCCGACTGCTGATTCTCTCTCTCGGCATGCCCGCCAAAACTCCTCTATCACGCGAGATCTGCCTTCAAATGAATGCGCTTGCCACTGTATTAGCGGAATAAATCGGCTGAGTGATTTTTTCACCTTGCGAGAGAATGATTTTTTCACCTTGCGACAAACCTGCTTCGCCCGGGGGAGATGTGATATTCAGGGGAAGAAGGGAAGGGAAGCGGAGACGAAACGGGGATAAGAAGGGGAGGGGTGGGGAGGATGAGGGAAGGGGGATGTGGGGCTGCGGGATTTTTTTATTATATTTGTGGGGACTTCCATTCAGGGGAGGGTTGTGTGATGAAATATTTCGATTTTTCCAAAATTAAGGAGGGGTTGGGGGAGTATTTTGACCTCACGCCGGATTTGTTGCCTCAGGAGGATGCGGAGACGGCCATCCGTGAGGGGGTGTCGTTCAAGGGCACCAATATTCTCATATTGATAGTCGCAATCTTCATAGCGTCTCTCGGTCTTAACACGAATTCGACGGCTGTCATCATCGGTGCGATGCTCATATCGCCTCTGATGGGTCCTATCATCGGCATCGGCCTGGCCGTGGGAGTCCAGGATTTTGAACTGATGAAGCGCTCGTTCCGTAATCTGCTGATGGCTGCTCTGTTCAGTATCGCCACATCGTGTGTCTACTTCCTTATTTCTCCGGTAAATGAGGGTCACAGCGAACTGTTGGCGCGTACCTCGCCGACAATCTATGATGTGTTCATAGGCTTTTTCGGTGGCGCTGCGGGTATACTGGCGATAGGCAGCAGGATGAAGGGAAACGTTTTGCCCGGCGTGGCGATAGCCACTGCCCTGATGCCTCCGTTGTGCACGGTGGGTTACGGACTTGCCACCTGGCAGATGAATTTCTTTTTCGGGGCGCTGTACCTCTTCTTCATCAATTCAGTATTCATTGCGTGTGCCACGACGATAGGTGTGAAGCTGATGCAGTATCACGTCAAGGATTTCTCCAATCCACGCCGTGCGCGCCGCGTGCGTAATACGGTCTATACGATAGCCGTGGTGACCATGATACCGGCGTGCTGGCTTACCTACCGCATGTTCCAGCAGTCGGCATTCACCAACAACTGCAACCGTTTTGTGGAACAGCAGTTTGACTTTGAGGGGACACAGGTGCTTCGCGCGGATGCCGTCATGAAGGGGCGCAACAAGACCTTGACGGTAAATCTTGTCGGGCGCATATTGCCCCAGGATTCCCTGTTGCTTGCACTTACAGACCGTCTGCCGGACTACCATCTTGAAGGGACCCGGCTCCGCATCATTCAGGGTGACAGTCCTGACAGGGGTTTCGATGTGACGGAGGCGACCTCATCGATGTTGCGTGATATGTATCAGATGACGCAGACTACGATCAATTCTCAGCGCGAGACCATCGATTCGCTGAGAACCCTGACGGCTCAAATATCGCACAACGACACTATCGTTGCCTCGATTGCACCTGAACTGAAGGTGCTCTTCCCGGAAGTGTCCGACATTGCCGTGACGCGTGCCATAGCGAGCAATGTCCAGACGGGCAGACTGGATACACTGAATATAGCATTGGTGCGCTACAACCGGCGTATGAACGCGTCACAGTCCGCAAAATTCCGCAAATATCTTGAGGCGCGTCTTTCGCTCCCTGCTGTCAGGATTGTCGCTACTGAAATAATATGACCTTCGTACTTCAGGACAAGCCACGGTAACACGATGTCAGAACGGGGGAAGATGGCGTGTCAGGGTGACTGAGGACAGTCCGGTGGAGTCATCGGGAGTAAGTGAGCCGGTAAGGGTCGGGGTAAGGGCGGTGGTCAGGGCTTTTAGGGCGGTGTCGGCGGTGGATGCGGCGGCCTGGCTGTAGGGCCAGCCGATGGTCTCTGACCAGGTGACGGCTATGCGCGAGACTATGTGTGTCTTGAGCAGCCGCTTGATGGCGTTGGCGGAGAGGGTGGCCGAAGGCTTCGGATAGGTGAAGGTGTAGCCGCCGGGGGTGATGTCGAGGGTCATCAGTCCCGCTAAGGAGGAGGCGATGTCGGCTATCTGTGAGTCGGAGATGAGTCGCTGCAGGTCTTCATCGGCTTCAAGGGAAGCCACTTTGCGGATGTATGCGTCTGAATGCTCTTCGCGGACGTCGGCGATGTGGCTGAGCAGCAGTATCAACTCTTTGCGGATGCCACTACGAGAAATACGGATGGTGTTCATAGGCTAATTTTTTTCACAAAAATAGACTGAGAACCCATATAAGTCTTGATAAAAATCAACAGATCAATCGGACTGAGTCAGAACATAAGCTCCGGGTGCAGATAGGCAAAATCAGCAGGCGGTACAATGGTAATGGAGGGGGAGGAGATGAAATAATCCGGAAATAATCGCGACGGAGAGGGGGATATTTCGACGAAAAAGGTTAAATTTGTAGGATATTGCCTATATAGGGCTTTTTCGTAATCTCACTATGACCTGTATCAACATTTTTTGCCGCAATACGGAGGAATATCTTGACATCGAGGGGGGCAGCACCTTAAGCGATATCGCCGGTGTGCTGGCCGACCGTCTTCCCTTCAAGCCGATATGTGCGCTCGTAAATAATAAGACAGAAGGGCTTACCTTCCCTATTTTCAGTCCGAAGCAGGTGGAATTTCTTCCGGCCGACTCGACAGTAGGACGCCGCGTCTACGTGCGCTCTCTCTGCATGATGCTCTATCGCGCGGTGACACAGGCAGATGCCACTCTCTCCCTGCGTATCGAACATTCGATGTCGGATGGTTATTTCTGCCGTCTCTTTGACAGGGCCGGCAATGTGGTGAGACCGTCGGAGGCCCTGCTCTCAGACCTGAAGGAGCGGATGAACGCACTTGTGGCGGCCAATCTCCCCTTTGAGCCGCATGACACGCTGACCACTGACGCGATCCGCATCTTCAGCGAGACTCATCTTCAGGCCAAAGTGGAATTGCTGGAGTCCCTCGGCGACTTATACACCACATACTATACCCTTGACGGAACAGCGGACTCTTATTACGGGCCGTTGGCTCCGGGCACGGGCATGCTCGGCGTCTTCGCTCTCTGTGCCTATAAGGAGGGTTTCCTGCTGATGCCGCCGGCTAAAGAGGATGCAACGGTAGCAGCCACCCCTCATCAGCAGGAGAAGATGTATGATGCGTTTCATAAATATCTGGACTTCAACCGTATCATCGGTGTCAGAAATATCGGCGAACTAAACGAGGCGGTCAAGGAGCGTCGTACGGGGGAACTTATCCACGTAGCCGAGGCCCTGCATGAAAAATATATCGGCGGCATAGCCGATAGGATAGCACGCAGCAATGACGAAGGAGGAGCGCGCGTGGTATTCCTTGCCGGCCCCTCATCTTCCGGCAAGACCACTACATGCAAGCGCCTGGCCGTGCAACTGCTCACCAACTGCAAGCAGCCCAAGATGATGTCTTTGGACGATTACTTCGTCAACCGCATAGACACGCCGCGCGACGAGACAGGCGATTATGATTATGAGTCGCTGTATGCTCTTGACCTCGACCGGCTTAACGACGACCTCACCCGTCTGCTTGACGGCCGGGAAATCAATCTGCCTACATATTCCTTTGAATTGGGCGAGCGTGTGGAGCGCGAACGCCCCTTGCGTCTCAATGACGATGACGTGCTGCTGATAGAAGGCATCCACGGGCTGAATCCGGAACTCGTAGGGCGTATCCCGGCCGACCGGCTCTTCAAGGTATATGTCTCGGCGCTGACGTCTCTCTCGATAGACGACCACAACTGGATACCCACGACAGACAACAGGCTGCTGCGCCGCATCGTGCGCGACAACAAATACCGTCACACGTCAGCCATGGAGACGATACGTCGCTGGCCGGGTGTGCGCCGCGGCGAAGAGAAGTGGATTTTCCCCTTCCAGGAGAATGCCGATGCCACTTTCAATTCATCGCTGCTTTTTGAATTGGCCGTCATGAAGCCATACGCCGAACCGCTGCTGCAGCAAGTGGCCCATAACACACCGCAATATACAGAAGCCTACCGCCTTCTGAAATTTCTCTCCTATTTCTCCTCGATACCCGTAGACCAGATCCCGAGCACCTCCCTGCTGCGTGAATTCCTCGGCGGGTCATCATTTCATTATTAGACCTCTGAGATATGAAAGAATTTACTAAGGAGAATATCGAACAGATAGAGAAATACATCGAAGAGCAAGACAGCAATGCGGCTGTGCGTGAACTTCGCGAGTATCACCCTGCCGACATTGCCGAGCTTTTCCGGCATCTGAATGTGCGTCAGGCTGAATGGCTCTTCAACCTGATAGATGACCGTGAGAAGAAGGCAGACGTGCTCATGGAGCTCGATGAGGAAGACCGCAAGAAACTCCTCGAGAACATGGACCCGGAGCAGATCGGTGCCTTCATCGACTTGCTCGACACGGACGATGCCGTCGACCTCATACAGGAACTCGATAAGGAGGACCGTGAGGAGGTCATCCAGCATATCGACGACATGGAGCAGGCGGGCGATATTGTCGACCTTCTGCAATATGATGAAGATACGGCCGGCGGTCTTATGGGCACGGAATTTATCGAGGTCTACGAGAATATGTCGATGCCGGAATGTATCGCTGCGATGCGCCGTCAGGCTGAAGACCTGGATGACATCTATTATGTATACGTCGTAGATGATGATAAACGTCTGAAGGGTGTCCTGCCGTTGAAGAAGATGGTGACTCATCCCTCCGTGTCGCGTATCAAGCATGTGATGGAGAGCAATCCCATCTGTGTGAGGACCGACACGCCGATAGAGGATGTGGCGATCGACTTTGAGAAATATGACCTTGTGGCGATGCCGGTTGTGGACAGCATAGGGCGTCTTGTGGGTCAGATTACCGTCGACGACGTGATGGATGAGGTGCGCGAGCAGTCGGAACGCGACTATCAGTTGGCCTCAGGTATATCGTCAGACGTAGATGCTGCCGACTCCGTCTGGGATCAGACTAAGGCTCGCCTTCCGTGGCTTCTGATAGGCGTCATCGGTGGTATCGTCAATTCTCTCATTCTCGGTGGCTTTGAGGCTCAGATAGCAGCGGTAGCCGTGCTTGCCATCTTCATACCGCTGATAGGTGGCACGGGCGGTAACGTCGGTGTGCAGGCCTCGGCAATCGTGGTGCAAGGCCTTGCCAACGGTCGTCTCGAACTGAAAAACGCTTGGCGACAGATAGGCCGCGAGGTGATAGTGGCTCTTCTGAACGCTATCGTGATTTCCGGAGCGGTGTTAGGCTATATCCTTCTTACACAGCCGCATAAATATGCTGTAGCGGCGGCCGTGGCTGCATCGCTATTCTGCGTCGTCATATTCGCTACTGTATTCGGTACGCTCGTGCCGCTCACCCTTGAGAGAATGAAAATCAACCCGGCATTGGCTACCGGTCCCTTCATACAGATTACCAACGACGTGGTGGGACTTATGATATATGTATCAATGGCAACTTGGCTTTTGCGGGTGTTGCCGATGTAGGTATTAGGTCAGAGTGATTAGTGATGAGGTATTTTACGGCTAAAGCCGTAACCCGGCAAGAAAGATGAGTGATGGGGTTATAACCTAAAATATTTTGATATGAGCAAGAGTGCGGAGACGCCGCTGATGAAGCAATATTATGAGATGAAGAAGAAGCATCCTGACGCGATACTTCTCTTCCGCGTTGGTGATTTCTACGAGACCTTCTCCGATGATGCGATAGCAGCCTCGGAGATACTCGGCATCACGCTTACGCGTCGCGGCAAGGGGTATGCCTCGGCTGTGGAACTGGCCGGCTTTCCGCATCATGCCCTTGACACATATCTCCCCAAACTGGTGCGCGCCGGCAAGCGTGTGGCCATCTGTGAGCAACTGGAAGACCCTAAGACCACCAACAAACTCGTGAAGCGCGGCATTACGGAATTAGTGACGCCCGGCCTTAACCCCAACGACGCCACGCTGCCGCCGCGTGAGAACAACTTCCTTGCCGGTCTTTACTTCCCGCGAAAGGAGTTGAAGCGCAACTCTCCGACCAATATCGGTGTGGCATTCCTGGATCTCACCACCGGTGAATTTCTCTGTTCCGAGGGGGATCCGGCCTATATCGACAAGTTGCTCAACAACATATCGCCGAAGGAGGTGCTTCGTATGCGTGGCACGCGCAACGTCTGCGAGGAGGTCATCACCTATCGTTCGATATACAACGAGATGGATGAATGGGTATACACCTACGATGCGGCGCGCGAGCGCCTGCTGACTCATTTCGGCACAGACTCGCTCAAGGGGTTTGGCGTAGATAATCTGGATGCGGCCGTGATAGCGGCCGGCTCGTTGCTGCACTATCTCGACTATACCAATCACTTCAACGTAGCGCATATCACCACGTTAGGGCGTATAGATGCTGACCGCTACGTGCGTCTCGACCGCTTCACGATCCGCAATCTGGAATTGACGCGCGCCGCCTCTCCGGACGGCATGTCGCTGCTACAGGTGCTTGACCGAACGGTGACTCCGATGGGCACCCGCAGGATGAACTTCTGGCTGAATTTTCCTCTGCTTGACATAGAGCAGATACGGGAGCGTCAGGACTGCATCGAATATATGTTCAGGGATCCGGCCACACGTTCGGCCGTGAGCGAGACACTGCGCACGGTAGGCGACCTGGAGCGACTCGGTTCGTCGCTTGGTCAGGGGCGCATCGGTCCGCGAGCCCTGCTTGCCATGCGCGACTCATTGCGCTCGACGGCCACTCTGCACCGCCTGCTCCTGAGCACTGATTGCGAGCCGCTGAAGGCTTTGGGCGAGAAGATGGCAGACTGCCGTCAGGTGGTGGAGGATATCACGGCCACCATCACCCCGGATGCACCCGCCATTGCCGCAAAAGGGAATGTGATAGCCGCCGGAGTAAATGCCGAACTTGACGAACTGCGCGACATCGCTCTGCATGGCAAAGATGCCCTGGCGCGTATCACCGAACGGGAGATAGAGGCCACCGGCATCACATCGCTGAAGATAGGCTTCAACAACGTCTTCGGATATTACATCGAGGTGCGCAACACGCATAAGGAGAAGGTGCCGGAGACGTGGATACGCAAGCAGACGCTGGTCAATGCCGAGCGTTATATCACTCCCGAACTTAAGGAGTATGAGCAGAAGATATTGGGGGCACAAGAGCGTATCGCCATCTTGGAGGATGAGGAATATAGAGCACTTCTGACGCGTCTGGCACGCTTCACTGAGGCCATCCACAGCAATGCGCAGGCGGCGGCGATAGCCGACGTGTATATGTCGCTTGCCGACGTTGCTGAGGATTACAGATATGTACGTCCGACGGTCAACGACTCCCTTACTCTGAAGATTACCAACGGTCGTCATCCCGTGATAGAGCGCCGCCTTCCTCCGGGCGAACCGTATATAGCCAACAGCGTGACGCTGGACAGCGACCACAATCAGATCATCATCCTTACCGGTCCGAATATGAGCGGTAAGTCAGCCCTGCTGCGTCAGACGGCCTTGATAGTCATCATGGCGCAGATGGGATCATTCGTGCCGGCGGAGGCGGCGGAGATAGGTATCATCGACAAGGTATTCACACGCGTGGGGGCTTCCGACAATATCTCTTCCGGCGAGTCTACCTTCATGGTGGAGATGAACGAAGCCGCCGCCATTCTCAACAATATGAGCGAGCGCTCGCTGATACTCTTTGACGAATTAGGGCGCGGCACATCAACCTACGACGGCATCTCGATAGCCTGGGCCATCGTGGAGCATATCCACGAGAACGGCCGCTATCGCCCGAAGACTCTCTTCGCTACGCATTATCACGAACTCAACGAGATGGAGAAGACCTTCGGGCGCGTGGTGAACTATAACGTGTCCGTACGCGAAATAGACGGTAAGGTGGTGTTTCTGCGCAAGATGGAGCGTGGCGGGTCAGCCCATAGTTTCGGTATCCACGTGGCCCGCATCGCCGGACTTCCCCCCTCGATTATCAAGCGGGCAGACCAGGTATTGGGTACGCTTGAGAAGTCGCCTGCCACTCCCAAGCCGGCGAGCCGTGAAGGGTATCAACTCTCCATCTTCCAACTTGACGACCCCTTGCTCGAACAGATACGCGAGGCGCTTTTAGATATCAATATCGACAATCTCACGCCGCTGCAGGCGCTTCAGAAACTCCACGAACTGCAATCCTTACTGAGAGGCAAATAAAATATTGACCCTCATTTGCCGTTTGATAATAAGAATGAAGACGCTGAGCGACATATTAAGGGAGCAAGCTCTCAGAAACAAGGCAAGGATGATATCCTTGCTTACTGTCGCCATATCGGTGCTGCTCATCGGCACATCCTGCTCCACTAAGAAGAATACCGCCATTTCGCGCAACTGGCAGGCCTTTTCCACCCGTTATAACGTGTATTACAACGGCGATGAGCATTACAAGGAGACACTCAAGGCGATGGAGGCGGCCTACGAGGATGACTATACGGTAAATGTATTGACTCATCCCGCCGAAGCGCGCGCCGACTCCAAGCGTCCTCAGCCTTCAGGCGACTTCAAGCGCACCATCGAGAAGATGCAGAAGGCCATTCAACTGCACAGCATCAAGAAGAAGCCTGCCAAGCGCAATTCGAGTGCCAAGGAGAAGGCCTTCCGGGCAAGAGATGAATTCAACCCCTTCCTGCACAATGCATGGATGATGATGGGCAAGGCGCAGTATATGAACGGCGATTTTCTCGGCGCAGCCTCCACATTCCTCTATATCACGAAGCATTTCACGTGGCTGCCTGACGTAGTGACTGAAGCACGTCTCTGGCAGGCACGTTGCTACTGCGCGCTCGACTGGGATTATGAGGCGGAAAACGTGCTCAATCTTGTAAAAGAGAAAAATCTCACCACCAAGAATTTGCGCCGTCTGTATAATCTTGTGTCAGCCGGTTATTACGTGCGCACCGACAATTATCAGAAGGCGATACCCTACCTTGAAGAGGCAGCCAAGACGGCGTCGGGGAGTCAGAAAAACAGGCTCTATTTCCTCTTGGGTCAGGTGTACGCACATCTCGGACGCAATTCCCAGGCCTATCAGGCTTATTCAAAGGCCGGAGCAGGCATCTCCACGGCATATCGCACTAAATTCAACGCTCGCATCAAGCGTTCGGAGGTATTCACCGGCTCGAATATCAAAAGCGAGGTGCGCTCGCTCAAATCACTCACTCACTATGAGCGCAATAAGGAATATCTCGACCAGATATATTACGCCATCGGCAATCTCTATCTGTCGCGCAAAGACACGGCGAAGGCAAAATCCAACTATATCCTTGCCGTGGATAAGTCAACGCGTGACGGCATCGACAAGGCGCTCGCCCAACTTGCTTTGGGTAATATCTATTTTGCCGAAAGAGAATACGTGAAGGCTCAGCCGTGTTATTCGGAGGCTGTGCCCAAATTGCCAAAGAATTATCCCGACTTTGACCTTTACAAACGTCGGTCAGACGTACTTGACGAACTGGGCGTCTATGCCGGCAATGTCGAACTTCAGGACTCCTTGCTGCGACTCTCGAAGATGACTCCCGAAGAGCGTGAGAAGGTGTGTCAGAAGATAGTAGACGACCTTATCAAGCGCGAGAAGGAAGAGGCAAAGGCGGCGGCACGCGAAGAATTCATGGCCAACCGTGAGGAGACCAACCTGATGGGCGAGAGTGCCGCGCCCGGAATGACACTCAACGGCGACAAGTCATGGTATTTCTACAATACGATGGCCAAGAATGCCGGTAAGACTGAATTCCAGCGCAAATGGGGTGCCAGAAAATTGGAGGATGACTGGCGTCGCCGCAACAAGACCTCATACTCGATAGCAGATGATGAGGACGAGGCTGCCTCCGATGATGAGGCAGGGTTCGGAGATAACGACAATACCGCCGCTGCCGACACTCTCTCCGCCGAGCAGAAAGAACTTGCCGAGAAGGAGAACGACCCTCACAACGTGGAGTATTACCTCAAGCAGATACCCACCACTGAGGAAGAGATCAAGAACTCCAACGACATCATTCAGGAGGGGCTCTACAATATGGGCCTGATACTGAAAGACCGCCTGGAGGACTATCCGGCGGCTCGCACGGAATTCTTACGCTTGGAGCGGAGATATCCGGATAATATCTACCGTCTTGACGTCTACTACAACATGTATCTGATGGCCGTGCGGCGCGATGATGTAGCCGAAGCGGAGAGATGGCGACAGAAGATATTGAGTGATTTCCCCGACTCCCCGTATGGCTCTGCGATGGCCGACCCCGACTATTTCACTCACCTGCGTGAGATGAATGCCCGTCAGGAGGCAATGTATGAGGAGGCCTATCAGGATTATCTCTCGAATAAGAATAAAGACGTGCATCGCCTTACGGAGACAATGGAGAAGGATTATCCCCTGTCGAAGATCCTTCCGAAGTTTGTCTTTATCGATGCTCTTTCCTATCTGACGGAAGGGAATAACGACAAATTCCGTGAGCGTCTGGAATATCTGTTGGATAAATGGCCGGAGACGGATATGACCCCGATGGCGGGCGCCATCGTCAAGGGTCTCAAAGCCGGACGTGTGCCACATGCCGGTCTGGCCAATACGCGCGGCATGCTGTGGGATATCCGCCTTACCGACAAGGATGATGAGATACAGGCGGACGGTCAGCCGGCCCGCTTCGAGCGCGACCCGAACAAGCCTCAGTATCTGGTGCTGGCCTTCCCTCGCGACTCCGTGAGCGCCAATCAGTTGCTCTACGATGTGGCCCGCTTCAACTTCTCAAGTTTCGTAGTTAAGGATTTTGACTTGGAGCAGATGGCTTTCGGCAACGTCGGTCTGCTGATCGTCAAGGGCTTTGAGAACATGAAGGAATTGGAACATTACCGCAGTGTGATGGCCGGCTCCGACCTTCGTCTTCCCCCGGAGGTAAGACCTATCATGATTTCCAAGAGCAATTTCGAACTATTGCTGCGCGAAGGGCGTTCTTTTGACGAATATTTCCGCTTCGAAGAGGAGGATGCCATAGAGCAAAAGGAAGAGGAAGTATTGGGACCGGATGAGCCGGACGAGTCGGACCAATCTGATATGGGCGAGACAGAGGAGACAGAGGAGACGGAGGAGCCGGATTTGATTGAGGGGGAAGAGCCTGTAGTTAAAGAAAATCAATAAATTATGTCCAGGATATTATGGGCTGACGATGAGATAGATCTTCTGAAGCCACACATACTCTTTTTACAGAACAAAGGTTATGAGGTAGACACCGTCTCCAACGGTCTTGATGCCGTGGAGGCTCTTGAGCACAAGAGTTATGACCTGATAATGCTCGACGAGAATATGCCCGGTCTGAGTGGTCTTGAGACATTGTCTCGCATCAATCATGCTCATCCGGACATACCGGTAATCATGATTACCAAATCTGAGGAGGAGAACATCATGAATCAGGCCATCGGCAATCAGATAGCCGACTATCTGATCAAGCCGGTCAACCCCAATCAGATACTGTTGTCCCTGAAGAAGAACCTTCAGTCGCAACAACTTGTGGCTCAGCAGACGAGCAGCGGCTATCAGCAGGAATTTCAGAAGATATCGTCGCTTATCAATTCCGCACAGACCATCGATGACTTCAAGGAGGTGTATCGTCAACTGGTGTTCTGGGAATTGAAATTGGCTGAAGGCGACTCGTCGATGGATGAGATGCTGAGCATGCAGAAGCGTGACGCCAACTCCAACTTCTGCAAATTCGTGAAGCGTGAATATGAGGGCTGGGTGACAGGCGGCGACCATCCTCTGATGAGCAATGAGATCTTCAAGCACAAAGTCTTTCCTCTGCTTGATGCGGGCGAGAAGGTGTGCTTTATCCTGATAGATAATTTCCGCCTTGACCAGTGGCGCATAGTGCAGCCGCTGCTCGCGGAATATTTCAATGTGGAGGAAGACCTCTACACCACCATCCTGCCTACCTCCACGCAATATGCCCGCAATGCGATCTTCGCCGGACTGATGCCGCTGCAGATAGCCACGATGTTCCCTCAATATTGGGTGGAAGAAGATGAAGACGAGGGACTTAACGTGCATGAAAGCGAACTGATACGCACACAGATAGAGCGCTACAGAAGGAAGGATAAATTCTCTTACACTAAAATCAACGACTCTCAGGGAGGAGAGAAATTTATCCGTCAGTTGCCTCATCTGAAGGACACTCAACTTAGCGTATTGGTGCTCAACTTTATAGACATGCTTTCTCACGCCCGCACGGAGTCGAAGATGATACGCGAACTTGCCAACAATGACGCCGCATATCGCTCTCTTACCGAGTCATGGTTTAAGCATTCTTCGGCTGTGGATATCTTCCGCAACCTTGCCCAGAGAGGATATAAGGTGATAGTGACCACCGACCACGGTACGATCCGCGTGGACAACCCCATAAAAGTGGTAGGCGACCGCAACACCAACACCAATCTTCGTTATAAGGTAGGTAAAAACTTGAATTACAACCCCAAGCAGGTGTATGAGATGAAAAATCCGAAGAAATTCGGTTTGCCGTCACCCAATCTGTCGAGCACCTATATCTTTGCCTGCAACGAGGATTTCTTCTCTTATCCCAACAATTATAACTACTACGTGCAGTATTATACCGGCACTTTCCAGCATGGAGGCATCTCCCTTCAGGAGATGGTGGTGCCGATAGTGACCCTGTCGCCGAAATGAAAAATCGCCTGATTAAATATCTATTATTCTTACTTCCGTTGGCCTTATGGCTTCCAGTCTTCAGCGATGAGGTGGAGTCACGTCGGGAGGTGTTGGCTCGTGTATCGGCACTTGCCGAAGAGGGGGATGCAGACAGTCAGTATCAGATGTATACGGTGTATAGCCGTGGCTTTGACACGATACAGCCGGACGCTGTTAAGGCACTGCGTATGCTGCGTCTCTCGGCCGAAGGGGGGAATAAGGAGGCTCAGAACATGTTAGGCTATCGTCTGTATAAAGGCGATGGTATGGAGCGCGACACGGAAGAGGGGCTTGCATGGCTTGAACAGGCGGCTATTGCCGGCAATCTGAAGGCTGCGGGCAACCTCGGCTATCTTCTGCTGTACGGTGAAGGGATAGTGCACGACTATGAGAATGCCGCGTTCTGGCTGCAGCGCGCGGCCGACGGAGAGATAGCCTCCGCGCAGAGTATGCTCGGCGACCTCTATCGCGACGGCACGGGCGTAGAGCAGGATACTGCTGCAGCCGACTCCCTCTATCGCAAAGCCCTTGACAACGGACTTTCCGACGCAGCCTATAAACTCTTCGACCTGCATTCCGACTATTGGACGGCAGCCGACCCGGAGGTATGTGTAAGCGAAGGATTGCGATTTTATAAATCTACCGCTCCTGAAGTGGGCGTACATCTCTTTGAGATAGCGGCAGGCAAAGGGGACAGCCATGCCATAGCCCTCTTGGGCGACGCCTATACACGCGGTTTGGGCGCGGAATATAATCATCAGAAGGCCTTGGATATGTATGCCAAAGCGGCGGCGAAGGGCTATGCCCCGGCGATGTTTATCATCGGCGAACTGCTTGAGATACTCCCCGACTCCCTCGACACCCTCTCCGAAGATGTTAAGGTTCTCTATGCCGATGAGCCCAAAGAAGCAGCCTCCTGGCTCGAACGGGCAGCAACCGCCGGCGTCAAAGACGCCGAAACCGCCAACCGCCGCCTCCTCTCCCCCTGAAAATCTTTCTTACCGGGCAACGGCTTTAGCCGTAATCTAATAACTAATAACTCTGACCTCTGCCTTAACAAATGGATATCCTCACCTTCCCATTCTTTAGAAATGCCTTGATAGGCGTGATACTCATCTCGATAGTCTCGGCGATGATCGGCACCTATATCGTGACGCGCCGCATGGTGTTTATCTCGGGAGGCATCACCCATGCCTGTTTCGGCGGCTTGGGATTAGGCTATTTTTTAGGTATCTCTCCGATGCTTATGGCGGCCGTATTTGCCGTCGGCGGGTCGTTGGGCGTGGATGCCATCTCGCAGCGCGGCGCCAGGCGCGACTCGGCGATAGCGGTAATCTGGGCATTAGGCATGGCGATAGGTATCCTTTTCATCTCGCTGACTCACGGCTATGTGCCTGACCTCAACACCTTCCTCTTCGGTAATGTGCTGACCATAAGCCGGTATGACATCATCTTATTCAGCGCCTTCACCCTTATCCTTGCCGTATTCTATCGCCTCTTTTTCAATCTGATAGTCTATATATCATTCGACCGTGATTTTGCCGCTACCCGACACCTGCCGGTGAAATTCATCGACACGATGATGACGGTATTTGTATCCTTGGCGATAGTGATGACGATACGCATGATAGGCATCATGCTCCTTATCTCGCTGATTTCGCTTCCTCAGATGATTACGGAGCGCTTCACCCGTAATTACGGCAGACTGCTGTTGTCAAGCGGCATAGTCTCATTAGCGGGATGTATAGGCGGCTTATGGCTGGCATATCTTCTTAACGTACCGGCTTCGGCCACTATAGTTCTGCTGCTCGTAGCGCTGTATCTTCTCTCCGCATGCTTTCCCAAAACCACCATCCTCAATTCCTCCAAAAGATAAAGAATTTTAGAAATGAAAGATCAGACAGTATTATTTCATAGCACGGTCTTCGGGCCGATACATTCGAGGCGATTAGGCGTCTCCTTAGGTATCAATCTTTCGCCCGATGACGGCAAGGTGTGCAGTTTTGACTGCGTATATTGCGAGGCCGGCTATAATTCGCAGGGCACGGGCACTACCGGACTGCCTACCACCGAGCGGGTGGCTCACGACCTTGAAGCGAAACTCAAGGCTATGAAGGATAACGGCGAGACACTCGACGTGATTACCTTCTCAGGAAACGGCGAGCCGACACTCAATCCCCACTTCAGCGAGGTTGTAGACATCGTCAATTCGTTGAGGGACAAGCATTATCCGGAGGCAAAAGTCTCGGTGCTCACCAACTCCACACGTATCTTTGATCCGAAAGTGGCGGAGGCCCTGCGCAAGGTGGACAATAATATCCTGAAGTTAGACTCAGCCATAGAGCCCATGATGCGGCTTATCGACCAGCCGCAGTCGAAAGACTTTACTGTGGAGCGTGTCGTTGAGGCTCTGCGACAATTTGAGGGAACGGGCATCATCCAGACGATGTTCCTTCGCGGGGAGCATGACGGCAAAAAGATAGACAACACCACTCCGGTGGAGATAGAGGCTCTTATCGAGGCTTACAAGGCTATCCGCCCCCGCAGCATAATGATCTATTCCCTTGACCGCTCTACGCCTGAGGAGCGCCTCGTAAAGGTAGAGAAGGATGAACTGGCGAAGATAGCGGCACGCATAGAGAGCGCCACCGGAATACCCGTGTCTTTCTGACCCGCATGCAGCAAGAAGACCTGATGACCTGATGATCTGATAACAAGAAAGATAAGATGCAGATACCGAGATATTTACGCGAAGGCGACAAGATAGCGATTATCACCCCGGCGACGGAAATCAAGCCGGAATATATAGACGGTGCGGAGGCGTATCTGAGCGAGCGGGGCTACCGTCCGGTAGTGATGCCTCATGCTCGCGGACCACGCCACGGCACGTATGCAGCAAGCGACTCCGAGCGCCTTTCCGACCTTATGACAGCGCTCACCGACCCGGAGATACGCCTGATTTTCTGTTCGCGCGGAGGTTATGGCTGTGTGCATCTTCTGCGTCATATCTCGCCGCAACTCGTGGCTGCCAATCCCAAATGGCTATTAGGCTTTTCAGACATATCGGCACTACACGCACTGTGGCAACATGCCGGTGTGGCATCGCTGCATGCATCTATGGCCAAGCAACTTACCCTCTATCCCGACTCGCCGGTGACCGAACAGACCATGCAATTACTTGAAGGAAAGACCGGCACTCCCGAAAATCCGTATCATATCGGAGAAATGGAGTTTATCTTAGGAGGGAAGGAGAGCGGTCCCCTTGCAACGGGGGGCAACTTGGCAGTGCTTAACGGCCTTTCGGGCACACCGTATGACATACTTTCACCGGATTGGCTGCGCGGTAAAGTGCTCTTCTTGGAGGATGTCGGCGAAAAGATATATCAGGTGGAGCGAATGCTTACGCGGCTCTATCTGAGCGGCGCGCTTGAGGCGGCAGAGGGGATGGTCTTCGGCCAATTTACCGACTATTCGGCCGACCGCAATTTCGAGAGCATGAATGAAATGATAGAGTCGCGATTCCGAGAATGGAAAATCGCGACTCCGTGGCTCATAAACGCCCCGATAGGGCATACTGATGAAAATCAACCGTTGCCGTTAGGGGCTACGATGCCCAGCTGGCGCAGTGTGCATTCACGTATGAAGGCGTTGTAAGTCTGTAGCAGATCCTGCAGGCTGACGAGCGCCTGGCGCATCTGAGCGTCGTAGAGCGTGCCGCTGGTAGTGCTGCTTTCGAGACGTCCCTGCAGGGCGGAATTGACACCGCTGATATCCTCAAACATCTTTAACTGAATATTGAGCAATTCGGTGATGCCCGCTTGCGCGGTGCCACCGCTGACTTGCTGCGGCACGGCGGGGGTGCCTTTGGAGCGATAGAGTATCACGCCGTTAAACTTGCTCCATTCATCCATGAGCGCGTTGAGGTCGGCGCCGGGTGGCACGGCCTCCTGCGGGAAGAGCAGCACACCCTTAGCCGAAGAACGTATTGCCCAGTCGTATAGAGTGATAAGGCGGTTGGTGAAACGTTGCTGGTCGATGACGTCATCCACGAAGGAGTGTATCTCCCCGTCGATAAAGGGGTAAGCCGTCCAGATATATGGATGCAGACCGTCAGGCAGCGGCGAAGGTCCCTCGGCGAGCACTTCTCCGGAGGGTGACAGGAAAGAGTATCGCCATATCTTGTCGCAAAACCAGGTAGCGTTGAGGCGCTTTCTTTCGCGGGCCGGCAGGGCATCAAAATCGTTTGCTTCCATTTTGTAGATCTCTCCTCGCTGCGTGTCGTGGATATGGTATCTCTCCACGCAGTCGAGATGCCATGCCTCATAGACGCGGCAGAGCGTGGCGGGGTTGTCGCGGCATGTATTCCCGGGGATATGATATATGGCGGCGAGTCGCTTGACGTCATCGCGCGAACGAGCGAAGACAGCGCAGAGCGAGGGGAAGTCGACATCGTGTATTTCTCCGACGAGTGTAGCGTCCCAGCCGCGAAAATCGCGGGAGTCAGCGTTGAAGAAGAAGGCATCCGGAGAGACGTAATCGGCGCGCAGGGTGCCGACGGGAGCGCGAGAATTGAGTGTGGGTAGCGGCACGTCGGGGGTGATGCGCTGTATTGCCATTCCGGAGATCAGAAATTCCTCCATTGTTCGGGCGTATATTTCCTGCAGGCGGTTGGCATCGGCCATTTGAGTAAGCCGGGAGTATCGGAGGAGGTCGTCTTCGGAGTCGGGATTGAGTCCGAGATGCTCCGGATGGGGGAAGGTGTAACTATTGCGGAAGACACCGAGGACGCTTCTTACGAGTTTGCGGATAAGATTGTTTTTCAGAGGCACGGAGCCTTGTGCTCGGATATAGTCTGCTTCGCGCATGGTGGTGCCGTTGACTGCTACGGTGTCGTCCCATTGGCGGCCGTATGCGTATCGCTTGGCGCGTGCTCGCATTTTTCGGAAATCGCTTAGGGAGAGATAGGATTGCTGGATTTTTGTAAGCATTGTTTTTATTTTTTAGATTAATATTCGGGCTAAAGATGATATCGGGGATATTCGGGCTAAAGCCCTCACACGGGCCAAAGGCCAAATCCAATATGCTCTTTAGAATAGGGTGCTTTCTGTGGCGTTTGCTTGGCGGCGGCGATATTGGGAGTAGGGGCTTTCGTATTGGGTATAAGGGGTGCAAGAGTTTTGCTGCGAGTGGGGCAGGGGGGCGGGGAGGGGCATTTCGTAGCGGGAGATGAAGAGGCCTATTGCTCTGGTCATCAGCATGTCGTCGTGCGCTCCCATGATTGCTCCGTAACTTCCGTCGGGACGACGCTCGTAGGTGATCAGTTCGTCAAGCGCCTCCTCGTCATGCTCTATATAGGCGTTCTCACGCACCATCTTTACGAGATTGGATATTATGGCCGGTTTGGTGCTGACATTGGTGTGAAAGCCGAGTCTTGAGGGTCTTCCTTCACGGATTTCGTCACCGTTGGAGGCACGCTCGTAGAGATTATAGTATTCTTCTCTGATCATACGCAGGATGAAGGGAGCCTGGTCGCCCTCAACCCACCTCATTCTGTCTCGGCTCTCCATGGTGTTGCTCTCTATGACGAGGAGCGCATCGTGATACCATGCAGCGATACGGGCGGCATTCCAGGCGAGAAGGTCGATATCCGAATGTCCGCGCCATTGTGCCACAATTTCGGGAGGCCCGTCCTGCGCCATGCGTATGCGGTCGATGACGGTGATGACGCTCCAGTCGGCCTTTGCGGAGCGCCCTCCGACGTCTACCACCACGAGATATCTGTCGGCGACGTATTGGCGGGCGTCGGCCGGTGGCGACCAAACCCGGAGACCACCTTGCGCACCCTCTACAAAGCGCACGCTCTCGACGCATCCCGGTCTGCCGTCCGGAATATCTGAGATAACCTCGCCGACGATTTTGGGCGCGCAGCAATGCCCGCGCATACGCTCTACGGCCGTTCTATCAAAGACGCGAGCACCGCTATGAGCGAACG
Organism: uncultured Sangeribacter sp.; assembly: GCA_964456155.1. GTDB lineage: Bacteria > Bacteroidota > Bacteroidia > Bacteroidales > Muribaculaceae > Lepagella. The sequence continues at coordinate 6,694 of CAYVZJ010000021.1, read as the reverse complement.
CCTCCACATCATCCGTGGGATATTCGGCTGCCATCTGCGCCTGGTCGGAATACTTTGAGCGCTCCTGAAGATACCAGGCGATGGCCGGAAGCGAGACGCCACGGTCATAAAGGCTCCGGAGATAGCGCCCGGAGGGGGCTCTTGAGGTGTCGGCATCGCTCTCTTTTCCTCGCTCGATACGCAGCCTTAATTGCTCTTCCTCCTCCGGGGAGAGAGGGAGTTGGTAGGCTTCGATTTCATACCAGGGGATGAAGAGTGCCTTGAATTGCGACTCACCCCTTGCAGCGGCGAGATATTCGCGATGAAAGAAAGTGCCGGTGCCGTTGGCGGTGCTCTCCATGACGATCATGGTGAGCGGCTGCAGCAGCACACCGCTGCAAGCCGAGCGGACGATATCTTCCGGACATTTACCCTGCGTTTTCTTCCAGATGCCGACCTCGGAGAGATGCACGAGATTATAGTCGCCTCCGCGACAGGAGTCGGGGCGTTCTGCCGAACCGATTTTCACCTTGCAATTTCTTGCCGGGATGCGCATTGCCAGTCCGGAGCGGCCCGCATTTTTGGTTTTGGGTCCCTTGTCGGGAGTCTCGTCTATATCAGCAAGCATATCAGCCGGATAGGCCTCTATCATTCTGTCAAACATATCCTTGATTTCCTCCGAGCCGGCGCCTTGATGCGCGATGATGAGGGAGTTGAGTCCTTTGGCATGCATCATCTGGAGCCAGGCCATGTAGAGTTGGGTGCAGGTAGAGCCACCCCATTGACGCGCTTTGAGCAGGACAAGGCGAATTGGTTTGCCGGCACACCGCATAGACTCGAAAGTCTCCACGAGGTGTCGCTGCGGCTTATTGAGGATGAAGGGAACATCCTCGCCGCCCCCTTTGCGCTTGATGCGGACGAGACATGCTGCCCAATAGGGGAAATCGTGAAGGCAGCGGAGCCGGAAGAAGCGCTCGGCCACCTGCTCGGGAGTGAGTGCGAGAGCGCGGGCAGTGTCGTGAAGGGAGGAAGTGGCGAGAAGGGACTGCACTAACGGGTCTTCTCGCATGGTGACGGGTATTTCCTGCTCTGCGTGCAGGGCATTTTGTCTTGGGAATGCCACGGGGATGCCTCCGAGACGGAGGGTGAATCTTTGGCCGGGGGATTTTTGGCCGGTGTAGGGGTTGAAGATTAAGTCAGGGGTCATAGTGATTAGGGATTAGGTTTGGGCTCGCTGAAGCTCGCCCCTTGGACAAAAATTTGAGGACTTTAATTGGGGGATTTAGTATTGGTTTTTGGAGGTCAGGCGATAGATATAGGTTCGGACTGTGCGGGGGGTCAGGTAGAACTGGGGAGCGGGGTCGTTGACGGCGAGATATATGGCGTCTGTCAGATTTTCGGCCTCCTTATTCTCTATGTATAGGAGGGCTTGGCGCTCAATCTCGGCAAAGAGGGCTTGTCGGATTTTGGATGAGGGGAGCCATCGACCTGTCTTGAGATGATGTTTGACCGTGAGGAGCGCCCTCTCCTCGGAGACGTAAAAGCGAGGAGCGGGCACACGTGAAGCGATATGAGCGAAGATATCGTCGAGGTCGAGGATAGGCCTGGAGGCGATTTCACTTTTGAATGCGGCAAGTAGCGCAAGATCTCTCTCCTCAGTGTAGAGGGAAATGGAACCGTTCTTTTTCATAATTTTCTTTTGGCAGGCTCGTGAAGAGCAAAAACATAAAATGTAATAAATAATGTGTAAATAATAGTAATAGTAGAACTTCCTGTAGAACCGCGGTGGGTTTAGGATTGCTATTTTTTTATTTAGCATTGCAAAGATATAAAAGATTTGTCAAAAAATATCATAAAAATGGATAAAAGTGAGATTAATTTTGTGTCGTGAAAATAAAAGAACGATTAACTCCCTAAAAATTACCATTATGGAAGAGAAGAATTTTGACAACTATGAGAACTACGAGAATTATGAAGCCTCGGAGAAAAATGTAGAGGCATCTGATACTCCTGACGCAGAGGCCTCGTCAGGAACTGATGGCACAGAAGAGAATGACACAGAGAGCCCGGAAGAGCAGGAGCAGCCTCAGGATACAGAGAAGCCTCAAGAACCTCAGGAGCCGGAGGAGCCTCAGGAACCTGAAGAGCCTGAAGAGCCGGAGAAGCCGGAGGAGTCTGACAAATCTGTTTTGAAGATGGTGATGTCGGCTTGTGTCGGTCTGATAGACGGAAGGGTGACTGAAGATGAGATACGTCGGCTGTTGGATGCCCTTAAGGCTCAGGAAGAGATAGCAATGCTTAATCAGAAATTGATAGAGACGGAGAGTCGCTTAAACGAAGAGATGACACGACTCAAGGCTGAAATGGAGCAGAAAGTGGCCGAGGCATACGCGGCAGGTGAGATAGCCGGACGCAATGCGGTAATAACGGAGACACTTGCCGGCGTCTCGATGACGGAGAAGGTGCCACGCCTGGGAGGCACTCCGGCGCCGGCCATGCAGGCGGCACGGTCTATCTTTGATCTTGCGCTTGGAGCGAGATAAGTCAGAAGTCAGAGTGATGAGTGATGAAGTATTTACTTTAGAGATATATTAATAAGTTGAGATTAAAATAGAATTATGGAAACAACAATGAAAGACGCGGCTACCGTCAGCAATGTAGCCGAGATGACCGGTGGTATAGCACCCGGCAATTTGATGGAGACCGATATCGATGAGGCTCTGTTCCGCTTTAACAGCGATGACACACCGTTGATGAACCTGATGCTTCGTGCAAAGCGTGTGAAGGTAGACTCTCCGGAGGTAGACCACTTTATGATTGACGAACCGGCGGCCGGTTTTACGACGAGTGCCGACCTGAAGAGCAGCACCGGCTTCAGCGCCATTCTCCCTTTGGAGGCAAAAGACCAGAATCTGCCTCGTCCTTACGGCACGCTGCTTGTGGAGGGTGTAGACGGCTTTGACGCGAACGGCGAACAGCGCACTCCGGGCAAATGGCTGATGCTCTTTGTCACCGGCCATGATGCAGCGACGGGCAATCCTATAGTACGTGCCATCAACGGCAAGAAGTCGACTTCAGGCGATGAGTTCTGCAGCGTGCCTGATATCCCGCAAGGCACTCGTATTTCAATCCTTGCCAACTCCCTCTATGAGACGCAGAAAGAGGTGGATCCTGACTTGATCGTACCTTCTCCCTCGCGTGTCTACCTTCAGAAGAGGGGTATGAACCAGGTGGTGAGCGACTATTTCGAGTCACAGCGCAAGCGCATCCCCTTCTCGAAGGCGATAATCGCGGAGCAGGCAATCGCCAACTTCAAGGTGCGCGGCAACCGCACATTGTGGGCCGGTCGTCCGGGCAAGATGAAGGTCAACGTTCCGCGCATGGGCATGCAGTATATCTACACCACCGAGGGACTTCGCTGGCAGTTCAAGCGCGAGGTGAGACAGAGCGGTGCCTGGACTGTCGAGCAGATTATCGGCCTGGCGAAGATGTTTTTCACCGGTGAGGATGTGCCTAAGACCGCGTTGCTGTTGGCGGGCAAGAACCTGCTTGAGAAGATACAGTGTATCGACTATTCAAAGCATCCTGAGATACAGATCACTACGAAGGTGAACTCAATGGGATGGACAGTGACCAACTTCCACACCGTCTTCGGCGACATCGAGATAAAGCGTGAGCCGACGCTTGACCGCTTGGGCTGGTCGAATTCCGGAGCGTTGATAGGTGAGGACCGTCTTGTACACTATGTCTACAGTGCGGAGCATAGTTTTTCAGACCGTGTAGACGGTGAGGAGGCAACGCGCAACGGCATCCTGATCTGGGACGCGGTGGCTCTGAAGGGCAGCTGTCATATCTGGATAGAGGGCGAGGGTAACAGCGCGGGCACCTCTCTCGTGAAGATGTGGAACAGTGAGGAGGCACCGGAGCCGGCAGGCCAGACTCCCGAGACCTTCTATCTGCTGTGCGACTGCCCCGGCATCTCCGAGGAGGCCAAGAGCGGGCAGACCTGGCAGGGTGTGACCAAGTTGGTGGGCAGCGGCGACAACCGCACGAAGCAGACTTTCTGGACCAAACTTTAATTAAATTAAGATAAGAAAAGATGAAAAAGAGATATCATGCACCCGGATACATGGAGCTGACCCTGATTGTAGGCACTGCCACGGCTCCTGTAAGGGTGGAATTTACCGGAGGGAGCAGCAGTGGCTACGGTAGTGCTCCGGCTCAGTTTGTCACGGAAGATCCGATACTGCAGTGCCTCATCGAAGAGAGTGGGGAATATCGCAGCGGACTGATTTGCGAGCACAAGTCATGAACATATCGTTAACGCGACTTGCCGACATGGTAGCGGTGCGGTTGGGCGAACTGCCCGACCGCACTCTCCACGGAGGCGCTCACAGCGTCAACCTGGAGCAGATCTGCGCCCTGACAGCGGAGGATATAGCCGTTCGCCTGACATCAGAGGCTCCGCTGGAGACTCTTGACTGTGTGTCGGATATGCTTGAGAGGCTGGAGGTTTCGGCCGATTATGGCAATGAAGGATATGTGGAATGCGAACTGCCGGGCGACTTTCTTCGTCTTCGCCGGGTGAAGATGTATGGTTGGCCCCACGCTGTGGAGAGAGCCACGCGCCCTGACGACGGCACGGCATGCGGTCTTGTCGCTGCCTTAGGTGATACGGCTCCGCGCTGGATGCGCGAGCAGAAGGCTCGTGCGCGATGTGAGATATTACCCTTTGCAGGAGGTGTGGAGGGCTATCGGTTGATACTCTCACCGCAAGGCACGGGCGGGATTGAGGAGGCGCTGTATATTCCCCGGCCGAAAATATCGGGGAATGAACTGCGCAATATCAGCAGTGGGATTCTTGAGCCGCTGGCGCGGGAGGTCATAAGTCAGAGTGATGAGTTATGAGGGAGGTCATAAGTCAGAGTGATTAGTCATGATATTGCGGCTAAAGCCGCAACCCGGTAAGAAAGGCTCATTTAAGGCTGTGGTAGGAGGAAGGTGACTTCCTTGAAGCGATATTGGCGCTTCGAGTTGTCGGGGAGTGTCAGGGTCAGTAGGCCGTCGGGGGCTACGTCGGCTATGGTTGCCCGGATTTCTTCCTCTTTTATATTGTCTTGGTATAGATGAAAGGCTCCGTCATTGCGATAGAGATGCTGCATGAATTGTTCATGCGGTGTCTCTTTGCCGTATATATGCCTATGGAGTCGCTGCTCGATATTTTGGGCGAGTCGGGCTGTGACTTCTTGAATATCATAGGGGATATCGTTGGGGATATCGTAGGGATTGCCGGGGCGTTCGAGTAGCATGGAGGTAGGATTGGGAGCGTCGGAGAGGAAGCGTGTCTGGTTGATGTTGAGTCCGGCGCTGAGAAGCGAGTGGTCGATGTTGGTTCCGGTGAGGGAATGGTCGATAAGAATACCGACGATTTTTTTATCGCCCACGTAGATATCGTTGGGCCATTTGATGGTAGCCCGGATATCGTATTCAGCGAGTGTATCTACAAAAGCGAGTGCGAAAGCCTCGGATATGATGAATTGTTGTGCCGGCGGGACGGGGACCGGCTTGAGAAAGAAAGAGAAAGTGAGGTTGAGTCCCGGCTCTGCCTCCCAGTGATTGCCGCGCTGTCCTCGCCCAGCTGTCTGCTCATGGGCTATGAGCATGGTGAAGGGGGGTAGGATGATGGCTCCGGTCTTCAGGGCGGTGTGGGTGGAGGGGATTTTTTCTATTCTCTGGATATTCACTTTGGTCGGAATTATTAAATTGCGGCTAAAGCCGCAACCCGGTAAGAAAGATTTTTAGGCCGGAAGGCAGCGATAAGGAGTAATCTTTTTCAGCATGTGCCGAAGATTTGTATTGAGGCTAAGATGCGGTATAGGCCGTAGATGCTTGAGCGGGGGATGCTCAGTGGCGGATATTTGGGGTTGATGCTTTGAGCCTCGATGCAGTCGGGGTTGTGTCTGTCGGGGAAGACGTCTTTGACGAGCACACCGTTTTCGCTGTCGATTACCATGCTGTTGCCCCAGGGGATGAAAGCGGCCTCTCGTATGCGCTTGATCAGGATGGTGGAGCCGTCATGGATTTTGGGCTCCATACTGTCTCCGGAGACGCGTATGGCGTAGTCGGCTCCCTTTACCGGACTGAGTATCATTTCGCAGTCGTTGAGACCGACGCCGGTGGAGAAATCCTGTAGTCTACCGGCGAAGGCATCTACGGGGAGGAGAGGGATGAGTTGGTCGTCACGTCTTGAGAGGGATTTGAATGCGGCCTCGCTGCGGAGCATGTTACCGTCGCCGTATAGCAGCCAGTCGGTGTTGAGGTCGGGGAATTGGCTGCGGATGAGTCGGATTTTATCATCGGATATAGAGCGTCGCATGGCTCCGATGTAGGCATTGCTTACTCCAAGTGAGTCGGTAAACTCTCTCTGTGATATGTTTTTATATCTTAGATAATCTAATAGGCGTTGTTTTACTTCGGACACGGCTTTTTTTAGGTATTAAGTCAGAGTGATGAGTTATGATATTGCGGCTGAAGCCGCAACCCGGTAAGAAAAATTTTAAGTCTGAGGGGAGAGGGGTATTGAAAAATTTTAAGTCTGAGGAGAGAGGGTATTTAAAAAGGGTGATGGGCGACAATGACGTTTTGTCAGTATCGCCCATCGGGGATAGGATGGATTTGGGGAAGTAGCCCATAGCAGAGTCGAACTGCTCTTTAG
>CAYVZJ010000020.1:0-43998 GCA_964456155.1 uncultured Sangeribacter sp. | reverse complement strand
CACGCTGCTCGGGACGAAACTCTATCGGAGTTTGGTCCTGAGTAATTTCGGAAGCAGTTAATGCTTTACGTCCTTCCTTAACCGCGGCAATGGCTTTAATGACAGTAGCAAGGTCGGTTTCGTACCACTCTCGACCTTGCTTCATCGAGGCCTTAAACTCTTTGCGCTTAATCCCGGAACGCCTTAAAACCTCGTGCACATCCTTGTCATTAAACCAATGCATCTTCATGCCTCTCATATTAAAAGCACATTCAGTATAAAGCAATTCATAATCGATACTGGCAGTCTGAGTGTATTGTTTTATACGCTTGTGAGCGGCATTGTTTAGAATACTGGAGTTTGGCTTAATGTCAAACGGATTTGCATTATCATCTATCTCAAAAGTAGTTTCACCTACTTTAAGGCATCCGTGGTGTGCCGCGTCAGAAATGCGGAACACATATATAAGTTTGGGCTTCGGGGCTTCAAAGTATTTTTCCATGACGCGAAGCAATTATTTAAGGAGGTCGATAAATCGAATTTTTTGTTTCTCTTTGGACTTGGCGTTCCAATCTTTTACTAAGGCGTAAATTCCATTATGGTTACGCATTTCATTATTTTCACAACCTCTGCACGTTTCTATCCGTACAACTTTTTCAAAAAGATTATTATCTATAACGCGCCGTTCCCCACAAGTTAGAGGAACGACACCTTTCAATCCGTCCATTTGAAAAATATTCCATGATATTATGTATGCAATATATCTTACGGATTTCAATTGAAGCGGATAGTCAATACCAAATTTTAGGGCATGATTTTCGAAGAAAGTCTGCAAGAGAGACTCACGAGCAAGCAGAAGATTGTCTCCTTGCCACTCAAAGCCGTAAATACTTTGATAGGCAATTTGAACCCATTTAAGCCATTCTTCGTGATGATCAACATTTTCATTGATAACGCGAAGTTTGCGGTCAAGCAAACCAATACGTTCGGATACAGGAATCAATTTACCCGTGGTAGCATCATATCGGCTTGCCAGATACGGTGCTTCTCCACAAGTTATTTCCAGTCGGTTTTCACGAACATAATCTCGCCAAGATTTACCTTCAGGAAAAAGTATGGGATTGGGATTTACAGTCCATGTATGGTCAGGGTTCTCAGTATTAAAAGGGGGATTGTCAACACCAAACCAAACGGCATCAATCATATTGTTTTGGTGATTGCAAATCCATGCCGGAGTGAAAACCTCGCCTTTTTCCTTAGTACGGTCACGCTGCTCATCCATTGATTTAAGGGCGCGGGGACGAATTAGTTTATCGTTTTCTCCTGTGATGCGCGGGATTGTTATTTGGTCAGTGGGTTGATACCCTTCTCCTAAATGAGCGTAATCGTCAGTACACCACATTATATTATTTACAATCGTAGGTTCGCCATCCTTCTTTTTCTTATTTGCTTCATAACTGGTAGAATGACAAATAAGTAACTTCTCCATAACTTCGTGGTCAAAATTATGGAGTGCGGTTTCTGATATGTCAATAACACTAAGATTATGCACAGTGATTACAAAATTAAATCGTTGTATCTGAAAAACTGACTAACACCAATGAGGATTACTTGCGATTTCAGTAGCTTTCATGCGACTCTTATATAGTAGGTCTTTCTCAGATTCGCGTCATATATAATGCAAAGATACGATTTTTTTCGATTTGGTAAATATAAGATGAAGGGAATTTGTAGTTTTTATCGTACTCATAGCTTTTATAGAATCGAAGATTAAGTCTATGTAGTGAGGATGTGAGGTGTAGTCACTCCGGGACATGGGGTCGGATGAGTTGGAGTATCCGGACACTGCGTGCCCGGTTATTCAGATATAACCCCGCCGGGGTTATGGCTGCTACTAAATTAATACTTCAGGACAGAATGACTGCTACTAAATTAATACTTCAGGACATAAGAATCTGCGGTTTTTCTGCTTTCATCCTGCGTCTTGAGGGCGGTAAGCGTTGCTTGCCCTCATCTGCTTTTGGCCTTAGCATTATCTATCCATAATTGGCGGGGCGGACGCTATTAATCGCGTCCCTACCGGTGGCGGGATTGCAGCGCTAAGGCATGTCCTTACGTTGCACTGCTGTGCTCCTCCATACATAATCTTGATTTTTCATTAGACCCCTCCGTTAACATTTTTTGTGGAATGGAGTCTTAAGATAATACTTTTTTGAGGGTTTGCATTCTCTTTTCGCTAATTTTAATTACCTTTGTGAAGACATCCATCAAGACCCATTCCACAAAAATGATCTTTTCGGGATGATATCCCCATGTCAAGGCTATAATGAAACAGGTTTACAAATTCTTATCCCAACTCTCGCGACATAACGACCGCGAATGGTTTAACGCTCACAAAGACGAATATCTAAAGGCCAAAAAGACCGTCGATGACTTCGCCGAGCAACTGATTGCTGCCGTAAGCACGGTCGACCCCGAAGCATCCATGCTCACCCTCCGCGACGTCACTTATCGCATATATCGCGACACCCGTTTCTCCGCCGACAAGACCCCTTACAAGACCCATATCGGCATCTTCATCAATCCTCCCAAAGGCAAAAAGTCGCTCCGCTTCGGATATTACTTCCATCTCGAGCCGGGCAATTCGTTGGTCTGCGCCGGTAATATGCCGTATCCCACCAAACTCACCAACATGATACGCCAGGACATCTACGATAATATCGAAGAATGGCTTGACATCATCGAGTCGCCGGAATTCAAAATGTATTTCCCCACAGTAGGCAGCAATCCTCTCAAGACCGCCCCAAAAGGCTTTGATAAAGACTGGCCTTATATCGACTACATCCGGCCGCGAGACTTCGGCGCCTTCCGCTTGGTAACCGACGACTTCTATTGCGCACCGGACATTATCGAACTTCTCAAGCCCATGCTCGCCCAGATGAAGCGCCTCAATGACTTTATCAATTATACGGTGGATGAGTATGAGGAGGAGTCGAGAGTTTAGAGAGTTGAGGTTTCCTTTTAAATGTTATCAGATATAAAATAATTTAACCTAAATAATAACTAACATGATTAAAAAACTCCTTTTCTCCGCCTTAGCGTTCTTAGGCCTCACAGCCTCAGCGCAGGTGGTGACCACCACGCCCACTCCGCTTCAGGAGGACAGCGAGGGTGTGACTATCTATTTCCATGCCAATGAGGGCAACAAGGCTCTTGCCGGACTCCCCAAGTCTACAATCCTCTATGCCCACACCGGCGTGCTCACCTCATCATCCACATCTGACTCCGACTGGAAATATGCACCCACATGGGGCACCAACCAGCCCAAATACGAGATGGTATACGTAGAGGAGAATCTCTACAGCCTCTATATCGGCAATATCCGCGAATATTACGGCGTCACCAATCCGGACGAGAAAATCAAGAAACTGGCTTTCGTATTCCGCACCGCCGACAAAAACTCTTCACAGCAAGGCAAGACCGAAACCGGCGGCGACATCTTCCTCAACGTGCTCGACGCCGGCCTTCAGGTAGACTTCCAATGCTCACTCAGCGGCAATATCATCACTCCCGACAATGCCAAAGTGAAATTCACCCTTGCCTCCACACAAGAGGCCGAACTCTGGATTTCCATCAACGGCACTCCCATGGCCAGAAACGACAAGGGCACGCTGCTCGAATATGAGTATATCTTCACCGAGCCGGGCACTTACAACGTGTATGGCAACGCCAAGACTGCCGACGCCACCAAGTCGCAGTCTATGAAACTTACTTACGTAAAACCCTCGCCCGCAGCCGATTATCCCGGCGGCATTCCCAAGCAGGGCTGTGTAAGAAATCCGGACGGCACCGTCACCTTCTGTCTCGCCGCTCCCGGCAAGCATAGCGTGACTCTCGTAGGCTCATGGACTGACTATGACGAGTCTGACGAATATACCATGCATTATCAGGATTATCAAGACCAGCGCTACTTCTGGCTGACAGTGCCCGGACTCGACGCTACCTCCATGTATCCTTACTACTTCCTCGTAGACGGCAGCATCCGTGTAGGCGACCCCTACGCCAAACTCGTGCTCGACCCCTACAACGACAAGTATGTAAGCAGCAGCGTCTTCCCCAACCTCCCGGAATATCCCACCACTAAGGTGCGCAACGTTATGCTCGGCGTTTATCAGGAGAATATCAACGACTACAAATGGACCGACAATAACTTCGTGCGTCCCGACAAGGATAATATCGTGATCTACGAACTCCTGCTCCGCGACTTCACCGGCACAGAGGGTAAGGCGCGTGGCAACGGTAACGTAAAACTGGCCATCGAGAAGATACCTTACCTTAAGGAACTCGGTGTCAACGTTGTGGAACTCCTGCCTATCAATGAATTTAACGGCAACATCTCCTGGGGCTATAATCCCAACTTCTATTTCGCTCCCGATAAGGCTTACGGCACTCCCGACGATTACAAGGACTTCATCAATGCGTGCCACGAAAACGGCATCGCTGTGGTGCTCGACATGGTATTCAACCAGTCAGACGGACTCCACCCCTGGTATCAGATGTACACACCCGGACAGAACCCCTTCTACAACCTTGACGCGCCGCATGATTACAGCGTGCTCAACGACTGGAACCAGGGTCATCCCCTCGTGCGTCAGCAGTGGCAGGACTGCGTGAAATACTGGCTTACGGAATATCACGTGGACGGCTATCGTTTCGACCTCGTAAAGGGTCTGGGCGACAACGACTCTTATATGAACAATGGCGTCTCAAGCACTGAGGCTTACAATAAGTCACGCGTAGATAACATGCGCCGCATACAGGTGGCTATGGAGGAAGTGACTCCCAACGCTTATTTCATCAACGAAAACCTCGCCGGAGACAAGGAAGAGAATGAGATGGCCAAGACCGGTATGCTCAACTGGGCTAACGTCAACTACCAGGGCGGACAGTTTGCCAAGGGCTATCAGTCAAACTCTCAGCTCAACCGCTTCTACGCCATCAAGGACAGCCGCACTTACGGTTCAACTGTATCTTACCTCGAGTCACACGACGAGCAACGTCTCGCTTACGAGCAGAATACCTACGGCGTGGCAGCCGTCAAGAACGACCATGCAGTGGCTATGCGCCGTCTCGGCTCTGCAGCCGCTCAGATGATACTCGTGCCCGGTGCCCACATGATATGGCAATTCTCCGAAATGGGTAACGCACAGTCTACCAAGGCTGCTAACGGCAGCAACAACACCGACCCGAAGATAGTCAACTGGTCGCTCATGGACGACCCTGACAACGCCGGACTGCTGCAAAGCTACAAGGACCTCATCCGCATCCGTCTTGCCAACCCCGACCTCTTCACACAAGACACATTCAACAATATGTGTACCACCTGGGGCTCCGTACGATATATCAAGGCTTCCAAGGGCAACAAGGAACTGATTTGCGTTATCAACCCTCAGGTAGATAAGGAATTGACTTATAGCTACGGATTCGCTTCCGCTGATCAGTCCAACTATGAGATTGCTTCCAAGTCTTACGGCACCAACCCGTCGTTCAACGTGGCTGACGGCAAGATCGTAGTGCCCGCCAACTCATACGTGGTGATCACCTCAAAGGCAGTAGACAGCGTGGATGAAATCTCTGCAGACGCGGCTCAGCAACTCTACGTGCGCGGCTACAAAGGTGGCCTGACAGTAGAGAATGCACCCCTCGGCTTCACTATCTACAGCCTCAACGGCACAGTAATCGCCACCTCCACTGCAGTGAAAGGTGAATACGACCTCCAGCCCGGCATCTACATCGTAAGATCAGGCGAAGAAACTGTAAAAGTAGCCGTACTGTAATCCGACACTACCTGCTATACCCACATATACAAGGCTATAGTATCCCAAATAGACGGGCCGACTGACCACCTCAGCCGGCCCGTTTTAATTTCCGATACAAAAAAGCCGGGCGTCATCACGACGTCCGGTTTTTCGCCGATATGTCTTTCAACACTCGGTGCATGATAGAAATTACTAATGTATATAACCCAAAATTTAGACAATTCATCTACTTGAGACGCCGTCCCGGTTGCTCAAGGTGATTATTATATCATTCTCTTGTCTTGTGTTTAATTAACGCAAAAGTGTATGTCAATATTAGTATAATTTTCACAAAATAAGTTAATAATCACCTTTAAACCCAATTTTTTTGTAGAACGGGGTCTAATGGTTAAATTTGTAATAGAAATGAAGGTGATATGAAAGAGACTATTGATGGTGTGCCGGTATCTTTGGTGATTGAGGGAGATGGAATGGGCGATTTGTCAGGATTGGAGGAGATATGCAGGCATAATAATAGGGTGATATGGCTGACAGTCCGTGACGGTCGGCGGGTAGTACTCAAGGGATTAGCGGAGGCGGTGCGCCATCATCCGGAAGAAATTCTGTCTCTTCGCAAGGAATATCTACTGACCTTACGGATGGACGTCGAGGGAGTGGTGAGAGTCTATGGTTTTGAGGATAATCCTACTCTGGGTCCGCTGATTTTGATGGAGTATGTGGATGGGACACGGCTTGACACATATATCGAGAGCATCAAGAAGGATAAAAAGTCACGTTCATTGAAAGAAAGAAAAGAGATAGCGCGAAGATTAGCCGAAACCATCGGTTACATCCATAAGGCCGGTGTCTGCCACCGTGACTTGAAGCCTGACAATGTAATACTGCGGGCAAGGGATAAAATGCCGGTTATCATTGATTTCGGCCATTCGGATGCAGATGACTTCGTGATGTATAAGCGGTCGCTCGGCACGTATGAATATGGCGCTCCGGAACAGAGGACGCCGACAACCGGCAGTGTGTCAAGTGATGTGTATTCATACGGCAAGATTCTCGAAGGTCTGCTGCCGGAAGAACGATTCAAGTTTATAATTGATGAATGCACCAAAGAGAACCCGGCAGAGCGTCCGGACACAGAGTGGGTAATCAGGCAGTTGGCAAGGTCAGACAGAAACAAGTATAAATATCTGGCCGGAATTATAATATTGATCTCTGCTTTGTGCGCATTATATCTATGGTATGATAATCAATATAACATGACTCCTCAGGAAGAGATAAATGAAGAGTCAGTGTCAGTAATAGAGAGTAATGAGCGCACCTCGGATAGTGTGGATGAAGAGTCGTCTGTACGGGTTGAAAAAATAAATAAATCTGTAGAAAAAAACAGCGAACAGATATTGCAAAAATATATTGATGAGGCAGATAAGATCAATGCAAGGTATGGACGGATAGGATATGAATTAGAGGATAAGGATATCAATGATGCCCTCAGGATGCAGCGGGGGGATGAACATTATAAGTTGGCGAATAGAATGGAGCAGGAATTGGAGAGAGCAGGTGTGGAGAAGTCCGCGCGAAGCAATATGTCAAATGACCTGTGGACTCACATTATAATGGAGACCAACAGAATAGACGGGGTAGATGAGGTGAGAGAAAGAATAATGAATGAGCGGTAATTGACTCGAAAAATCGCCGCCCCTGGCGTTAACATTTTTGTGAAATGGGGTCTTAATGATTAGTCATTACTTGGGAGTGGAGTCTTAGGTTCCTCGTCAGATTTCGGGTCAGATGTTACATCGCTGTCGGAGTGGACAATATAAAATATACCTGTAGCCGAACCGGCAACGTATGAGATGGGTAATGACTCTTGGCGAAAGATTCTGAAAAAAGCAGGAGCATATTGTGTGAAGCAATGACACTCCGCCACATCTCCGATTTTGAGGCTGGAGTTTTCGTTTTCAAGCACAGAGAAAAGGGAAGGCTTGATATGACGGAGGCGAATACGTCTGTTAGGTTGCCAGAATAGCGTGAGTTCCGTATTGAGCGGCATATGTATTGTTTCCAAAAATTCACCGGCATATTCGCGGGATTGTATAGAGGAATAATTCTCCTTGTAATCATTCCAATCCTTATACCCGATTAATTTGCAAAGGGCGCGTCGGGTAAAATTGCTTGGTACGTATTGCTCACCTTTATCCGAGATGTAACCCCATACACGTTTGAGAGTGGTTGGGCTTACATATCCGCAATTATCCTCGAGGAGTCTGTCGCTGAGAAAAATGAAATCTGCCGGTGTCGAAAAAGAACGACAAAGATGTAACTCTATGTCTTTTCTCAATCTCTGTAAAGCATCAGTATCAAATTTTTCCCGGCTCTTCATCTATTATTTATACTAAGAAAATCCGTGCAAATTTAATAAATTGAGATAAGTGTTACAAATAATAAGTCTAAAGGGACTAAAATGGAATAGACTTAATTTGGAGATATCGTCCCTCCGGGACTTTGGGTGTGTTGTATATGATTACTCCGGACACTGCGTGCCCGGTTATCCAAATCGCGTCCCTCCGGGACTTTGGCGTATAAGAGTATATGTTACAGTGTGCGATGTCCCGAAGGGACATAATTTGGTTAACCGGACACGTAGTGCCCGGATATATCACATCATACAGCATTCAGTCCCGAAGGGACGAAACTTCCTTATACTATTCTCTCATTAAACTTACATAAAACCCATTTTATAATTAAACTTTTTAGGCTGTACTATGTCAGTATAATGAAACAATGAATTAAATAGGTAATCAAGGGACATATAATATGAAAGAGGAAGATAAAATTTATCAGAAATTCGGTCGCGAGCCGGGCTTTAAGACCCCGGACGGCTATTTTGATGATTTTATAGCCAAGATGCATGATCGCCTTCCCGCATATCCTGAAAAGCCGAAAGTGCCGGAGTTGAGTCGTTGGCAGCGTTTACGTCCTTACGTATATCTGGCAGCGATGTTCTGCGGCATATGGTGTATGATGAAGATATTCAGCGACGTGTCTACGCGAGTGTCCGGTCAGTCACAGGAAGTGCCGGAGAGCATAGTGCTTGCGATGTCCGACCATCCTACGGCTGAATATGTCATAGAGTCGGAATATGATGACAACAGCAGGGAGAGCTATGTATTGCAGACCGAGATGTGTGAGATTTACGATAATATAGACGATTTCAAATCTGATTTCGAGAAAACAACTATAGAAGGTTAATACCGGTATGAAAAGATATTTTACTTTAGTGATGTTGCTGATGGTCTGTGCTGTCTGTGTGATGGCTCAGCGACCGGGACGTCCCGATCCCAAGATGTGGAAAGAGATACAAGACTATAAGATCAGTTTCCTTTCGCAGGAGATGGATCTTCAGAAAGATCAGGAGAAAAAGTTTAAAGACTTATATACGGAGATGGAGGGCAAGAAGCGCGCCATCTTCGATGAAATAAGATCCATTCAGGATTCATTGGATAAAAAAGATGCCTCAGAAAAGGAGTATGAAGCCGCTACCAAAAAGTTAGATGCCCTTCATGCCAAAGACGCTGCTCTAAATAAAGAGTATGATAAGAAATTCAAGTCATTTCTGAGTGCCCGCCAGATCTATAAGATGAAGGCCGGCGAGGATAAATTCCGTCAGAGGATGCAACAGATGCGCTATAAAGGGAAGCATCATAAGCGCGGCGCGGAGGATAGTGACAAAGTGCGTCCCGCCAAGCGTTAGGCCTCCCGGGTTTGGTGACAATATTCAAAATTACAAATCAGATTTATGAAAAAAGAGATAATAGGGAGGGTGCTTGCATGCTCCCTTCTTTGTGTTATAATTACATTAGTTATGCCGGTCAAGATGATGGGAAAGAAAAGTAACGTGGAAATAGAAAAGCAACTTTCGGAATGGCTTGCAACGCCCGATTTTGCCAAACCCGTAGATGTACTGGAGCGCTCCTCCAAAGCCTTTGATATAGCCATAGCGCAAGATTATCCCGTGGAGGCCTTGCAGGCAGCCATTTGCCTTACCATAGCGCAAAATTCCATTACTTCCGATTCAATCGTAGAGGTATATGAGACATTGCATAAATTACCCGCTCAACTCCGGTCGCCCTATTCTCAGGTGGCGTATATGCTGGAGTCTGATTTTCTTCTCTCCGTCTACCGCAACAACCGCTATCAGTATGATCGCCGCGAATTGCCCGTAGAGGAGATATCGGCCAATCCGAAAGAATGGAGCGGTGAGCAATTTCGCAGCCGGATAGAGGCCTTGTGTCAGAAAGCATTAGAGGCTGAAGATATATCTTCAGCGACCTCGCTTGATAAGATTAGTCCGCTCATATCATGGAAAGAGGGCAAAGCGTGCCCGGGTTTAAGCATCTATGATTTTATCGTTTACAACGCGATACAAGTCTCTTCAGAAATAGGAAAAGAGGATATTGACAGAAACCTCCAGTTGATAGACCGCCTTGTCAAGAAAGACCGTGAGAGAAGTACGGACTCAATAGAAGTAAGAGACGGAGCCTTGCTGCTGGCCCTCTCGTTCCGACTGCAATATCTTACGGACTCAGACCTTCTGAATGCCGTTGACCGGATGTTGGCGGAATATAAGACCACCCCCGCATATTATCTTGCCTTATCGCTGATATACAGAAATGCGTACGGCAAATTTGATGAGCCGCAGCGCCAGAGATTCTATAAAACAGTAGAAGAGGCAGCCGAAGATATGGCGCATCAGTTCGGGAAAGAGAGTCGTCAATATACATTCCTGAATTATATCCAAAAGAGCATTGCCTCCGCTGACATATCCTTCAATAACAAGACACAGGTGCTTCCCGGAACGCCGATAAACGTAAAATGGGAATCCACCTCGTGCAGGGATTTCTACCTTCTGCTTGTCAAAGTGCCTTCATCGTATAATGACGAATCGCTGTCATACGAAAAGAGCCTGAAGATAGATGAGGTTAAAAAACACGGTAAGGTGGTGGAAAGCAAACACATCACCCTGGAGGGAGATTTTCCTTTCAATGCCGACGGAGAGACTGAATTTGCCGGACAACCGGCCGGTTATTATGTAGTGGTGTCCGCATCAAAGCCATACCTCAGTTCGATTACCGGCAGCAGCAGTTCGTTCAATCCCGTGAATGTCTGCGAACTTACATATCTCTCTTCATGGGATGGAGGTAGCAACTATCTGAATATCGTGTCCGGCTTCAACGGAGCGCCTATTTCCGGCGCAGACGTAACTCTGATAGACAGTTATGACCGCAAGAAAGTTGCCCGGCATGTAAGGACAGATGCCAAAGGAGTCGTAGAGATGCCCTCCGCCCATCAGTATGTTGTCAATGTCAAGTATGGCGAGAATACCCTCTCATTCCGCGAGTACCTATCACGTTATCACGGTAATTCACTATCCAAAACACGACGTGCAGAAATACTTACCGACTTGGCCATCTATCACCCCGGCGACAGCATAGAGTGTGTCGGCGTAGTGACGGAATGCACGGATAATATCGTCTCGCCCGTGGCTGATTTCAAGGTAAAAGTGGTATTGCATGATGCCAACGGTGACGAAAAGGATAGTCAGGAGTTGACTACCGGGAAGGATGGACGCGTAGTGGGCAAATTCACCATTCCGAAAGATGTTTTGACCGGTACATTCAGAATTTTTGTCGAGACAACAGACGGTAATAACGTTTTAGGCGCTACGTGTGTAGAGGTTGCTGATTATAAGGCCCCGACATTCCAAGTAGTTCTTGAAAAACCCGTCATCAACAAAGATACAACCTCCGGTCCTGTACAATTAAAGGGTACGGCCACGACTTACAGCGGTATGCCGGTGGCCGGCGCGGATGTGACAGTGGATATCACCTTCAGCAGTTGGTGGCGATTCTACAGTACAACTCCCTCCCGCACATTCAGTCTGAAGGCAACGACAGATGCCGAAGGCAACTTTGAGGTGGAGATTGGCGAGAATGAATTGCGCGCAGAGGGCAAGACGAATGATTACGATATGATACGTGGCGTCTTTGTAGCCAAAGCGATGGTGACCTCCGACCTCGGTGAGACTTGCTATGCTGCGCCGGTAGCCTTCAACCTTGGCGAGCACTATTCCATTGAGGCGGATATATATCAGCATATGGAAGTGCAACCCTCTCAGGCTGAGGTGTCATTCCCTGTAAGGGTTGTCAACGCCGTAAGAGAAACCGTCAGCCGAAAAGTAAGATACGAGATAAAGGGAGTCTTCGGTTCTAAGGCCGACCTGCAGGGAGAATTTGACTCAGGTGTGCTCCGTATCCCTGCGGCAAGTTTGCCGTCAGGCGAATACGCCCTTACCTTCACAATTGACGAACCCTCCGATAGCGAATTGAAGCAGGATACACTGAAATGTAACACGATAATATGGCGCGCGGACGACGTCAAATCACCATCCCGCACAGCAGTATGGTCACCTAAACAGGTTGTCTATGCCGCCCCCGGTGCACGCACAGTTGCCCTGACTGTCGGTTCTGCTTACCCTGACAGTTATATCTATATGCTCGTGAGCAGCAGCAAATCCGGAGACAACAAACCCGGTGGCAAATCCGGTAAAGAGCGACTCCAGGTTCTTAAGATTGACGGCTGCCTCACCCGGATAGAAATTCCCGCACCGGAGAGAGGAGAGGAGATTAACGTTTCTTTCTCCGGAGTGCGAGATCTTGACTTCAGCACATATAAAGTGATAGTAAAGCCGGCCGATGAGAATGTGAAGATGAAGGTGGTAGCGGAGACATTCAGAGACCGACTCAATCCCTTGTCGCAAGAGACATGGCGCTTCACGCTCACAGCCGATGGCGCACCCGTGGCGAATACTGCAGCGATGGCTGTCATGAGCAACAAAGCCCTCAATGCCATCACTCCCTTTGAATGGCGTTTTACACCCTTCACATCGTGCAGATACAACTTTATTTCCGGCGTTTCGCGTCCGAACATCGGAAGTGAGAGCACCTATCTTCAAAAATCGCGCAATGTAAAATACGTTGATGTCACCGGATATGAGCCACCCGTCTGGAATTTGTATGGGGGTTCGCTATACAGTGAATACGGCGTGCTCACAAGCGGCAGGCTGATGATAAGAGGATCCTCCAGAAAGATTATATCCAATGATAATCTATTGATGGAGAAAAGCGTGGAAGCGGATGGCGTGGCTATGGAAAGCGCTGTCTATGATATGGCTGCTCCGGAGGTTGCTGAGGCTAAATTGGCAGAGAATGTCGTGACGTCTGACGCATCAGAAGCCGGTGGTGTCGCGCAGCAGAGAGATGAGGAGCAGTTGCGCCCCGTTGATTGTCCCTTGGCCTTCTTCAAACCGCTTCTCTACGGCGACGATAAAGGAAATATTGAGGTATCGTTTGAGGTGCCTGACTTTAATACCGAATGGCAATTCCAGTTGGTCGCTTATGATCCTTCCACGATGCAATCAGCCTCAACACTTCTGACCGCCGTTGCTTCCAAACCGGTTATGGTTCAGACTAATGTGCCGCGTTTCTTGCGCACCGGCGACAAGACCTTTATCGAGGCCTCAGCATTCAATAACAGCGACGAGACGCTTGACGTGAGCGGCAGCATAGAGATTTTCGACCCCTTGACCGGTAACATACTCGCCTCGCGCAATTTTGATGCAGAGTCATTGTCACCCTCCGCTGCGCGAAAGATGGTCATGGAATACAGCGTTCCCGACGACGTCAATATGATAGCCATCCGTTCGCGGGCCGTTTCTGCGAACGGTAGTGACGGCGAGCAGGGGATGGTACCCGTCTTGCCGGCTGTCCAGCCCGTATATGATGCCGAGACATGGTATCTCTCCAAAAGTGAGACGGAGATGAGGATGAAACTCCCCAAAATGGATGAGAAAGCGAACGTCACCCTTGAATATTGTGACAATCCCGCGTGGTATACGTTGATGTCGCTCAACGGCATAATGAATCCCGACAGTGAGTCAGCGATGGTGCTTGCCGACGCCGTCTACAGTAATGGTGTAGGTGCAGGAGTGCTGACGCGCAATCCCCTTCTTACCTCCGCTCTCAGGAGAGTATCTGCATCGAAGGATAGCGTAGCCCTCGTATCCCCGCTATTGAAGAATGAGAACCTGAAAATAACAGATCTTGCGGTGACTCCGTGGGTGAATAATGCAGCTTCGGAGAGTGCGCGGATGCAGGATATCATACATCTGACAGACGCCGAAAGAGTGCAGCATACCATCTCCGACCTGCTTCATCGTCTCTCTCTGCTTCAAGGCTTCGACGGAGGGTGGAGTTGGATAAAGGGCATGCCGTCTTCCTCCTTTATCTCCACGGAAGTGCTTTGGCGGTTTGCCGCCATGCAGACCACCGGCGACCTGCCGGCCGCCGCTGCAGATATGGTGAAATCGGGCGTAGGCTTCTGTGACAAAGAGATGGAGAGGATATGGCGCGAGATGACTTCAAAGGGTAAGAAATATCCGGTAAGTTTCTCAGACGTGGAATATTTCTTCATACGCGACAGATTTAATCTTCCTGAGTCATCCATTATATCTCAGATTAAGTCAGCAGCCATTCGTATGGTGAGCAAAGACTGGAAGCAGTATGATGTATCTCAGAAATGCGTATCAGCGATGATGCTTTACAGAGCCGGCGAGAAGACGAAGGCCGGAGAGGTAATGGAGTCTGTGCGTCAATTTGCCTCATCGTCAACGAGAAAAGGTGTATGGTTTGATGGCGCTACAAGTGCTTTGTCGCGTACATCTCCCGTGCTTTCGGCCGCGATAGGCCTTATGGCGTTTGACCTTATCTGTCCCGGCGATGACATAATCTCCGGCCTGCAGCAATATCTGCTGTTATCGCGTCAGACGCAAGACTGGCAGATGAGTCTCTCTTCTGCCAAGGTGATAAAAGTGGCCCAGGCATTGCTATCTTCTCTCTCTGCGTCCGAGCAGATCACAGGCAATCAAGCGGTCATTACCATAGACGGCAAGCCCTTGTCAGTCAGCGAGTATTCTCATATACCCGGTTCATTTACAATAGATCTTAATCCTAAGGAGGTGTCGGGCAAAGACTTGGTAATCAAGCGCCCGGGCGGCGCGCCGGCGTGGGGCGGGGTGATGATGAGTTATATCCGGCCTCTTAAGGATGTGAAGCCACGCGAGATGGAGCAGTTGAAGATTACGAAAGCGCTGTATCCCATATTGCAAGACAGCATTTATGCCTCGGTGGGTAAGGCTTCTCAGCGATTTAAGAAAGGAGACCGGATACGCGTCACTATGACCGTAACTACCGACCGTGACTTGGACTATCTGCTGATACGTGATGAGCGGGGCGCCTGGATGCAGCCTCGTGAGCAGTTGAGCGGCTATACGAGTCAGGATGGTGTCTGGCAGGTTCGCGAGCAACGCACTTCTTACGCCAACATCTTCATCTATCATCTGACGAAGGGAGTGCACGTATTCAATTATGAAGTGACGGCTGACCGCGACGGCGAATACACATCGGGAACGGCGACGGCGCAAAGCCAGTATTATCCGTTGATAACTGCTCGCAGCGGCATCCTGGAAATATCGGTAAAATGACGCTTTTCGGGGCGGACGCGATTTATTGCGCCCCTCCTATTGGGGTGGGCGCAATTTATTGCGTCCCTACTCTTTTACGGGGCGGGCGCTGAAGGCCATGAACATGGCGAATTGGCCGGTGGTGAGTGTAGGAGGTACGTGCGAATTTGAGAAATTGAAATCCGACGCCTCCCGGACATTCAGGGCGTGTGACGACCAGTAGGTAGCATACAGATTATCAGCCTCTACTCCCCCTTCTCCCGTGCTGTGGCGATAACCCATGGCCGGAAAGACGAGTGGCGAGTTGCCGTCACCCAAATCTATGGAGAAGGCCACGCGGTCGGGGTTGGTGGCAGAGGCACCGGCGGTGACATTCCCTAATCCGGCAAGATAGGTAAATGGCTGGCTGTAAGGCATCACATAGCCCACCGGTGAAGGATCATAGACCGTCTTTACATTCTTTGTATTCTGGCCTATATTCCAGAGGTTCTTGTACGGATATGGTTCTGTAGCCTTGTCATCATCACCGCTGCCGTGGCTTGCCAGGAAGAAAATCTCCGGATGCAGGATAGAGTTGGTGATCAGATTGGCCGTGCCTATGGAAGATGCCGCGACGGTGGGCAAAACCTTAATTTCCTGAGCGTTGCCGTCATACCATTGCTGCAGGTCAGACATCATCGGGTCTTTTCTGCCCCACTGGTAATAAGGATTATAGTCATTATTGGCAATTACCGTACCGGTTTGAGTGAGCGTGACAGTCTTTGAGAGTGGCTCAAGGCCATCGGGCACGTCAGTCTGTGTGATACGGATTTTTACCGAGCATTCAGGAAAACGAATCACATCACCAGCCTCGACATATCCGAGGTTTTCTTCGAAGAGTCCATAGGTAGTGCCGCTGACGGTGATGTTTCGTGTCATCTGTGCCGGGACGAAGTCAGTAATCCATAACTGCCAACTCCACATCACATTACCATCGGCATCTTTAACCGCTACCATAGCATTGCCCTGACGGATGGTATTGTGAGGGATATCCACAAGCAGACTTTTCTTATCGGAGGAAAGTCGGACATTGCGCACTAAGTTGAGTTCATCTTCCCATATCAGGGCCGCATCGGCCGGCGCACATCCGGCGTTGTCGTAAATATACGGCGAGGAGATAGCATTGCCGAGATGATTTGTAAATGCAGTGAGCATATCTCGCGTATGCGTGGAGATGGCATAAGCAGCAGCGTTGGCGGCGCCATTCTTTATGGCATTGCCATACACGAGTGGCAAAGCGTACGTACCCGGAGCATTGATGATATAAGTATTGGCGGTATTTTCGATTGCAGAGGAGCCGGTGGAAGAGGCAAGATTGTAGGGATTGTTTCCCGATGAAGTATTGATATCGGCAGCATTTTGCAGTCGGCGAGTGCGCTCGTTCATTTTATCAAACACGATATCCTGCATTACAGTGATGCCCTCCCCTTCTGTATCGCCCGTGCCGGAGAGAGTGAGAGAGGTTAGCCAGTTGGGTTGGGCTATGACATTACCGTTATCGTCTACGAACTCAGCGACCCACTTTACCGGAGCCGTTTCTCCATCCTTATTGATACTGCTTTTGACATTGAAAGAAAATTTAGCGCCGGTATAATTGGTGGTGATGTCTGCCGGAGTGTCGAGCGTCAGTGCTTCGGAGTCAGGATTGGCGGAAATACGGTAAGTTATGATTCTACCCATAGGCCAGGTCTGCCCGCTTAAATCTGCCGAGAGAGTGGCCGCCTTGCCGTTAAACTCCGCATCTATAGTGATGGCCGCATTTTCGCTGAAAGTCTGAGGGAGAAGAAGGAAGGTCTGTGAGTCGGAAGTGATATCCGTACCTTGCGACACATATTTGGAACCCGCTTCGGCCGCAAGAGAGACATTGAGGTCGAGAGAGAAGTCGGTAGCGTCAGTCACTGATGACCACTGCCCCGTCTCGAGGTTGAGTTGACCGCCGCTCATCGCTCCCGAAATCGTGATCTTTTTGATAGCACACGGAGCCAATTCCGCACCGGCGGCAAACCGTATGCCGGTAAGAGCGTGGTTGAAAGTCAGTTCGCAGGGAGAGGCTGACGCATCTATGGCAGTAGCAAAGAGTAAGTCTTGCTGGGAGGCATTGTCTTCGGGTGTCGAGTAACTGAGTATGAGATTACCCTCCTGATTAGTAATATCGGTGATGCCCTCCGCATTAGCCTCATCGGCTGTAGAGGGAGTGAAATATGGCGAATAGGCATTGAAATGGAGTGCCCCCTCCACGGGCCAGAAATATTTAGAGTCTGTAGACCACTCATTGCTGCGAGTCACCTTAAGATTGTTCATATAGTCAGGCGTATAAGAGGAGGTGCCGACCTTATCGGCAAATCCGGCGAATACACCGAAAGCCTCCATGGTAGCAGCGTCGGTAAGAGCAGCGCGTGTCGCGGAGACTTTGGATTGAGGGAAGGAGTCGATATCTACAAGCGGCACGAGATATAGAGGAGAGTCCTGAGTGCCCGACATTTCTACGGTATGCAGAGAGCCGGCGTCGGCTGTTCTGGTATCCGCTCTGAAATCGGGCGACCAGAAATTATTCTCTTTTACCTTAAAAGAAATGGGTGCATTGTCGTGGCGAAAAGTCATGTCATCGTCTGAGCATGCTGTGATAATGAGTGAAGTGAGGAGCGCTGCGGCAACTGCCGGCATAACACGTATTATCTGTCTTCGCGTTATCTGTCTTATAGTGTATGACTTCATAGTATCAAATGTAACAAAGCATTAGAGGATATAGTTTGCCCCGGCTTTATGTCAGAGGGCTTATAAATTATAAACATTCGTCAGGCACTATGGTTTGGAGACAAGAGTTAAAAAAAGTCCGACTTATTCAGTCGGACGACTATGAAAAGATTTTCCAAACTATTCCATCGATATCACAACGACGGAGAACATTGTGCGCACGAAGGGACTCGAACCCCCACGTCGTAAGACACTAGATCCTAAGTCTAGCGCGGCTACCAATTACGCCACGTGCGCTCTTTTCATCTGCAAAAGTAATATTAATTTTCTATATCTGCAAATGTATACGCAAAAAATCAAACAAACAGAGTGAAATGCAACCCCTCCGGGGTAAATGTGTTCGAGGGGTGTCTCTCAATCCGGGCACTGCGTACCCGGTTATCGAAATGCAACCCCTCCGGGGTATATGTCGGAGGGTATGTGTTCATGGGGGATTATGTCCCGGAGGGACATAATCTGAGTAACCGGGTACGCAGTGCCCGGATTGGCAATCAACACCACAACTTAAGTCCCGGAGGGACGGTATCTTGGTTGAACCGAGATACCGGATTTGGAAACATGCCGGAGGCATGTCCGTACGTTGCTCAGCATGGTCTCTGATGGTTTTTTCGGATTTATTGATTAAATTTGCAGTGGATTTAAAAATCATCAATCTATGACTCGAAATATCTGTGGCTGGTCCACGCTTTGCGCTCTTTTGTTAGTAATTTTATCCAGTTGTTCCGGCGGCTCGAAATCTGAAAAGGAGATGACAATCGGCGACGGACCGTTGGCGTCGTTAGCCGAAAAGTATGTTCAGATGGCGGTCAATGACGATGAATATGATATTGCATCACAGAAGCTTAATAAAGAGTCAGACCGGCCGGCGCTGGAGAAATTAATGGCCGAAAAAAACGAAAGGCAGGCGCAACTTGAGGCTTCAGCCAAAACAATAGCCGCGAGTTTGGAAAACTTTAGGATGAATTGCGCAGTCTCTCCGGCTACCGGCCTCGAGAATGTAGAATGCCACATATCCTCAGTAAGCGCCGGGTATCACAGCGCCGCTATCACCTTCGTTTTTACCGCCAAACAACCGATAACGGAAAGCTATGGTTGTCTTTTTGAGAATGCCAAAGGCGAAACGGTGCGACAACAGAAGACGATTATCAACTCAGAGGGTGAGTCATCCATCATCTACCGTTTCTCTACAAAAGATAATGCCGAGACGGCTCTGATCACTTCAGAGATAGCATCAGTGAGACTTGTCACTGATGCTGAATATTGAGTTGATGAGTTAATGAATTGATGAATTTTATTTGGTGCGGTCGTTGATAATTTCTATCTGCTGGCGCACTGACTCATCGTGGATTGCCAGGAGTATAGTCTTGAGAAATTCCTCGTCCATACCCATTTCCTTACCGATGCCCACACGTGAGCGTATCACGTCATTGTATCGCAATGCCTGCACTACGGGCATACGGTGTTCCTTCTTGTAGCGACCGATTTCGCGCGACACCTGCATACGCTTCGAGAGTATCTCCATCAGGTCGTTGTCGATGCGGTCTATCTGCTGGCGGAGAAGGGTCAGGTTTTCCGTAGTCTGCTTCTCCCGACGAAGCACGAGCGTATTAAGAATATAATTGAGCACTTCGGGAGTAAGCTGCTGTGCTGCATCGCTCCAAGCCTCCTCCGGCGAGCAGTGACTCTCGATAATCAGTCCGTTAAATCCCATGTCAAGTGCTTGTTGAGAGAGCGGGGCAATGAGTTCACGCTTGCCTCCGATGTGGGAGGGGTCGTGAATGATGGGAAGGTTGGGATGACGCAGGCGCAGTTCGATGGGTATATGCCATTGCGGCATATTGCGGTAGAGGTGCTTGCCGTAAACCGAAAAACCGCGATGTATGGCGCCGATGCGACGGATGCCCGCATTATATATACGTTGTATTGCACCTATCCAGAGGTCTATATCCGGATTTACGGGATTCTTCACCAATACCGGAATGTCAACACCCAGAGCCTCGAGCGTATCGGCTATCTCCTGCATGGCAAAAGGATTGGCCGAGGTTCTTGCACCTATCCATATCAAGTCGACGCCCGCATTGACGGCTGCAGTGACATGATGATGATTAGCCACCTCCGTAGAGACGAGCATGCCGGTCTCCTCCTTCACCTTTTTGAGCCAGGGAAGACCCTCTTCGCCGACGCCCTCAAAGCCTCCCGGCTTGGTGCGCGGTTTCCAAATACCGGCACGGAATATCTTGATGCCGTTGGCCGCCAGTTGGCGTGCTGTGTTAAGCGTCTGTTGTTCTGTTTCTGCCGAGCAAGGACCGGCGATGACAAAGAGATCATTGTCTGATGTATAATCGTCAAAGAGAGGTTTTATATCTTCAAACATTGCCATATCTATATTCTGTAAGTAGTCTATTATAATAATTAAGCCTTATATTCTTTGACACGCCGCAGAGCCTCCTTCAGAGCCGGTTCCTTAGCGCAGAGGGAGATGCGGATGTAGCGGTCGCCGTTACTGCCGAAGATAAATCCCGGCGTCACGAATACGCGCGCCCGGTAAAGTATCTTGTCGGCCAGAGCCTCACTGCCCTCGGCCTCCTCCGGGATACGTCCCCAAAGGAAGAGACCGCGTTGTGAGGGGTCGAATGTGCAGCCTATCGCCGTCATGATTTCTTCGGCAATTCTGCGTCGGCGCGAGTAAGTCTCATTTACCTTGCGATACCAGTCATCCGGCAGGCGCAACGCTGCTGCGGCCGCTCTCATTACCGGAAGGAATTGCCCGGAGTCTACATTTGATTTTACCTTGATAATCCATTCGAGAAACTCCGGATTGGTGGCCAGCATTGCCACACGCCATCCGGCCATGTTATGGCTCTTGCTGAGAGAGTTCATCTCTATGGCGATATCCTTGGCCCCCTCCACGCTGAGCAGCGATACGGGATGGTCGTTGAGTATGAAGGAGTAGGGGTTGTCGTGAGCGATGACGATATTGTGCTTGCGGCCGAAGTCTATGATTTTGCGGTAAAGCGCCTCACTGGCCGGTGCGCCAGTGGGCATTTGCGGATAATTAATCCACATCAGTTTGATGCGCTCCAAAGGCAACTTTTCCATTGCCTCAAAATCGGGATACCAGCCGTTTTCTTGTGTGAGGTCATAGTTGAATATCTCCGCACCGACTATTTTTGACGCCGAGGTATATGTAGGATAGCCCGGGTTGGGCACGAGCACGCCGTCGCCCGGATTCAGGAATGCAAGCGAGACGTAGAGGATACCCTCCTTCGATCCGATAAGCGGTTGGATTTCAGTGTCCGGATTGAGCGCGACGCCGTAAAAACGCTGATACCAGTCGGCGAAAGCCTCTCTTAATTCCGGAATACCTCTGAAATTCTGATATGAATGAGAGTCGTCGCGCCGGGCTGTCTCTGTGAGTGTGTCTATCACTTGTGGCGCAGGCGGCAGGTCGGGACCTCCGATACCCAACGAAATGATATCCTTACCCTCAGCATTGAGGCGAGCCACTTCGCGTAGTTTGCGCGAGAAGTAGTATTCTTTTATTTCAGCGACTCTGTCGGCCGGTTGTATCTTAGTCATATTATATTAGAAAGGAGTTATACCGGATTTTCACATTCTTTGTAAGCGCCGAGCAGTTTGAAGTCTCCCATAAGCGGTTTGACGGCCTGGAGAGCCTGCAGGAAGCGTGCATAACTTGAGAAGGTGATGTCTACGTAGAAACGATACTCCCATTCGCGCCCGAGGATAGGCGTCGACTGTATTTTGGAGAGATTCATATCGTAGAATGAAAGAATTGTAAGTATTTTGGAGAGAGCACCTTGTGTATGCGGGAGGGTGAATACCACCGACGCCTTGTTGATATGATTGTCATCGGGTCGGAGTTCCGGCACGATCAGCGGGTCGGCGAGGATGAGGAAGCGGGTGAAATTACGCTTGTTGGTCTCTATGCCATGCTGTAGGATGTTCAGGCCGTAGAGTTGGGCGGCCAGTTCGCCGCATACGGCTCCCCTTCCGGTTATCTTTTCCGTGGCGATGTCGCGTGCAGCACCGGCGGTGTCAAAATGCTCTATCATTTTGATGTGAGGGTTTGAGCGGAAAAACTGCTCGCACTGCATCAACGCGATAGGGTGCGAGATGACGGAGTCAAGTTGGGAGATTTCTTGGCCCGGTAGCGCGGCGAGCACGTGAGAGATCCGCATCTTGAATTCACCTACAACGGTGAGCGGGCTTTTGCGCAGCAGTTCGTGGTTTTGCAGCAAAGCGCCGGCGATGGTGTTTTCTATGGCGATAATTCCGATAAGCGAGGCATCCTGTTCGAGGGTTTCAAACATTTTGGGGAATGTCTCACACGGAATGGTCTGTACGGTATCGTCGGGAAATTTGTCGGCGAAATAACTGCGGGCCGCTGCCTCGTGAAAGCAGCCGGCCACACCTTGTATAGTGACTTTTCTTTGCATAAATGCGAAGATAATAATAAATTTTATGTTATGCAACACATTTCTTGTCTCCCCCGCTATTTTTCGTACATTAACAGCGCAAAATAATATATGGGATGGTTGTTGGATATGTCTATGTTATATTGTAACTTTGTGGAATGAAATGGGGTCTTAATACCACTTGCTTATGAAAAAATTATTCTTTTTACTGATGCTGATGCTGTTAGCGGCCGGTGGCTCTGCCTCGGCTCAGAAGGTAGGCATCAAGACGAATCTTGTCAGCGACGCTACCCTCAGTCCCAACCTCGGCTTTGAGATCGGCCTTGCGCCTAAATGGACGCTCAACACGTCAGCCCAACTCAATCTCTGGAGCATCAACGAGCAGCGTTGGCGCCATTGGCTTATTCAGCCCGAAGCGCGCTACTGGTTCTGCCACCGTTTTCAGGGGCATTTCCTCGGCCTGCACGTGCTCGGTGGCCAATACAACGTGGGCAATCTGAAATGGGCGTTTAATTTCCTCGGCGAGCCCTTCGCCAACCTGAAAGACCGCCGATATGAAGGATGGGGAGTGGGTGCCGGCATAGGCTACGGATATGCGTGGGCACTCAGTCGACATTGGAACATCGAAGCGGAGATAGGCATAGGATGGGTATATACCCGTTACGACTCTTATCCATGCGCCGTCTGTGGCAGCAAACTCTCCGACAATAAGCCCTTCAATTATTTCGGTCCCACGAAGATAGCAGTAAATATCGAATACTTGTTTTAATCCTTAACGATGATCATTATGAAGAGAATTTCTTTTGCGGCAATACTTTTGCCTGTCGTTGCTCTCGCCGATAATGCCGGGTCGATGCATATCTCACAAGTAAACGTCGATAAGGGTGAGAACCAACTTACCGTCAATATGATGGTAGACCCGCAAGGCTATCGCCTTAAAGGTGACGAAATAGTAAAAATCACTCCCCTGCTGGTGGGTGAAACCGATACCCTCGAATTTCCCTCCATGCGTATGGCCGGCCGCAGAGCCTGGTATGCGGAGGTGCGCGACGGTAAGGCTACTCCCTTCACGCTGACACGTGCCGGCAAGGGAGATATCATCGCTTACTCCGAGTCAGTACCTGTAAGCGAGGCTTTCGACCGTTCGCAAATCGTGCTGCGTCTCGACACGACAAATGTCTGCAATTGCCGTCCGGCTAAGACCGGCTCTATCCCCTTGGCCAATCTTGACTTCACTCCTGTTGAGCCGCAATTGGCTTATCATTATCTGGCACCTGCAGAAAAGGCGGAAAAGATATTCAACCTCAGCGGACGCGCCAACATTATCTTTAAGGTCAACAAAACTGAGATTGACTGGAGTTATGCCCGCAATCGTGCCGAACTCGACACTATCCTGCGTACCATCAACGCTGTTAAGGACAATAAGGATGCTACTGTCGAGGCTATCTATCTCACGGGCTACGCATCGCCGGAGGGCAGTTATGCTAACAATGTTCGCCTCGCCAAGGGTCGCACGGAGGTGGTGAAAGACTACGTGATGCGCAATTCCTCTTTCCCGGCGTCTATCTATCACACCTCTTACGTGCCGGAAGACTGGGAGGGACTGCGCGCTTGGATTGCTGAGAGCAATCTGTCACAACGAGAGCAGTTGCTTGAATTTATCGATGACAAGCAGATTGCCATCGAGAAGAAGAACGATTTGCTGAAGGCTCGTTTTCCGAAGATCTATCCCTTGCTTCTTTCGGAGGTATATCCCCAACTGCGCCACACTGACTACAAGATCACTTATCGCATACGCCAATACCTTGACCCCAATGAGATACGTGAGGTCATGAAGACTAATCCGCGAAATCTGAGTCTTGACGAACTCTTCCTGCTGGCCAACAACTGCGAGCCCGGCAGTGAGGAGTATGATGAAGTGTTCTCACTTGCAGCGCGCCTCTTCCCGGATAATCTTACGGCTAATCTTAATGCTGCCAATTCGGCGATGAACCGTGGTCAATATGCCGAGGCGGCTCGTTTTCTGGACCGTGCGGGGGATTCTCCGGAGACAGAATATGCACGAGGCATCTTAACTATCAAGACAGGAGATCTTGATAAGGCTGTAGAGCAACTGACACTTGCCCGCGAACATGGCGTCGCCGATGCGGAGGCTGCCCTGAAAGAGATAGAGAGATATCGCTCCTTTACAGGAAATATTGTGATTCTTTGAGATTAGCAGTTTAACAGTTTAGCAGTATATAAGTAAAGGCCTTGTCTCACGTTGATGGGACAAGGCCTTTACTTTATTAGTTACGAATCCTTTTTAAGTCCTTCTTATATTGAGTTGAAGGTTTAAGTTTTTTCATAATCCTACAGACCTAAACATTGCCTCAACCGATGAGGTGTCCACGGAGGGACGATTTCTAAGGGCTCCGCTTCTTGCCTCTTCAATGGCTCGTAACGTTATTTCATTCGGTTCTTCTGCCACGAAATGTTACTTTTAATAGTACAAATATAATACATTTGTATAACACCACAAAAGATAAGTTGTTTTTCTTCTCTCTGTTGAATAGAATGAGATTCATAATAATTATTTTTAAAACAAAGATGGGACACCTTGCTGATCGATGTCCCATCTTGAAAAGGCCTGGTATGATATCTCTTACTGTTATTAATTACATCATGCTTTGGGCAAATTTAGCGGCTATTTTATTTAGACGTTGTACTTGAGCCGGAGTCAGATCTGATTTCGCATTCTCCAATTTATCAGAAAGGCTCTCAGCCTGCTCCACCAATGAAGAATATTCTGTCAATGCTGACACATCTCCTGACATTGCCTTTTTTGATAAAGAAGCTGCTTTATTGCAATACTGCTCATACTCATCAAGAATTTTGTCCCAATTATTCGATGTCGATGCTGAACTCTCTTCGGCTACAGCCTCTTCTTCTACGGCATCATCACCCTCGTGTCCTCTTGCGTCTATAGTAATCTTAAAAGTTTTTGCACCGTGAAACTTCTCCGGATAATCTTTCAAATCGACTTTTACTTTACCAATTTCACCCTCTTTAAGATTAAGAAATTGGTATGATGAAAACGGATTTAAGGGTTCCATAGTAGCATTCTTCTTGGCAAGCACCTTACCATCTTCATCAAATATCTCGTAGCCTATTCCCAAGTTTGTATATGTCACTCCCGGAACATCTTTGATACATTTGACATCAAATTCCAGTGTGTTCCAGTATTCTGATATGGAATAATCACCTTCCACCACCTCATAATATTCTCCCATATTACCCTCTATTTTGCTCGTTTCAGGTGATAGGGATTTAGCAATTTCTTTCTTGCCGCATGATACAACTGCCATTGAAATTAACACTACAGTCAGGATGTTGATAATTTTCATTTTTAATAATTTTATATTGTTAATGATAAAATAGTTTCATTTCATATTTTTTTCAATGGCAAATATAATATAAAAAGACTCCACTGCCACTCCTCCAACCCTAAGGGGATTAAAGTGGATAAATAACAGGTGCCATAATAGAATGAGATAACGGCGGTCATCGCTGGCCGCCGTTATCATTGTTATTTTGGGTTATAGTGGAATTACACCGAGGGTTATATTCTCAGTCGCTTTCTGCTTTTTATACGCTTAAACAATGTAATTAAGCATATATACCTGTCCGGGCATTACATGCCGAGGAAGGCTTTGCCTACTGCGTCTACACAGTATTGATAGATGTAGGGCACGAGACCGAGGAAGACGATGCCGAGCACACAGAGGCATAGCGCTACACGCTCACATCTGTTGCTTGAGTAAGTCGCAATCTTCGGAGTGTCGGGGCTGATCCAGATCGCTTTCACTACTAAGAGATAGTAGTAAAGAGAGATGATGGTATTGATCAGAGCGACAAGCACCAACATATACAGAGCCATCGAGCCTGTACCGGTAACGCTCGTAAAGATCAGGAACTTCGAGAAAAAGCCTGCAAAGGGAGGAATACCGGCAAGTGAGAACATCGCCAATGTCATGGCAAAAGAGAGCCACGGGTTTGTCTTATGAAGGCCGTTGTAGTCCTCCATATTCACATATCCGGTTTTATTCTCTATGCTTGATATCACGGCAAAGGCACCCAGGTTGCTCACTACATATACGAAGATATAGAACATCATCGAAGCCAGACCAAGTCCGTCGCATGCTATGGCACCGAGCATCAGATAGCCGGCCTGTGACACTGAGGAGAACGCCATGAAGCGCTTCATGTTCTTCTGACGCATCGCAAAGAGGTTGCCCACTGTGATCGTCAAAATCAATACAGCATAAAGCATCCATTCCCAAGCATCAGCATATACAGCGCCAAACACCTGCACAAAGATAATGAAGAAGGCGAAGGCCGCAGCGCCTTTTGAGATGACTGACAGATAAGCAGTGACAGCCGTAGGAGCGCCTTGATATACGTCTGCTGTCCAGAGATGGAAAGGCACGAGAGAGAGCTTGAAACCGATGCCGGCAAGCACGAAGGCCAATGCTACGATGAGCAATGCGCTCATGCCACCGCCCCATATCTGAGCGGCGATGTCATTGAAATATAGCGAACCGCCGGAGAAGGCATATACGAAACTCAGACCCATCAGCAGGATTGCTGAAGAGAATACTGCTGTCAGGATATATTTGATAGCCGCCTCATGACTCTCGTAACGGTTCTTATTGAAGGCCACCATCGCAGCCAAAGGCAGAGAAGCTGACTCAAGACCGATGATGAAGAGAAGGAAATGGCGGGCGGAAATCATCAGATACATGCCGAAGAGCGTGACAAGCATCAGTTCGAAAAACTCACCGCGACGCATCTCCTGCTCATCAGAGTTAATCCACGGAGCAGACTGCAGTATCACGATAAATACACCCACGTTGAGAATACACTTCATAGCCTTGCATGCAGCGTCATTTACATACATTCCGCCAAATACCTCGTAGGAGGTGGAGGGGAGTATCCAGATCGCAACCGTGCTCAGCAAAAAGAGAATCGCTGTCATCGGGGTAAGTATCTTCTTGGCACCCTCACCCGAGAAGGTATCAAACAGAAATACCACCAAGAAGAGTCCCAGAATAATCAGCTCGGGCAACATTGCCCCAAATTGTGAATAATCCATTGTTGATATTGTTTATTTAGGGGCTTAGAACGCCGAATTCTGAATTGCGTTAATTATTGGCATAAACGAATGCTGTATCGTCTCGTTGATCCAGTTGGGGAAGCAACCGATGCCGGCTATACATACGATAAGTGTCACCGTAGCAAGACGTTCCCACCATGTGGCGTCGGTAAGCTGAAGGTGATGCTCATCCTGCACCGGACCCAGAAGCAACTTGCCCACCACGCGCAGGATATATACCGCAGTGATTACGATGGCTGAACATGCGCAGATCACGAAGATACGATGGAATGTATCCGCATCCTGGAATGAACCGAAGAAGATAGTCATCTCCGCTACAAAGCCGGAGAGACCCGGAAGACCGAGTGATGCAAAACCGGCTATCATATAGCAGACACCTAAGTAAGGCATAATCTTCATCAAGCCACCCATCTGACGGATATCACGTGTATGAGTTCTGCCGTAGATCATACCGATAAGCGCAAAGAAGAGGGCGGTCATCAAGCCGTGTGACAACATCTGCATGATACCACCCGTCATGGCTGTCTGATTGAGCATCAGCAGCGCGAAGAGCACCATGCCGCAGTGAGACACTGAAGAATATGCGTTGATATACTTGAGGTCGGTCTGCACACATGCCGAGAAGGCACCGTAGACGATTGAGATACCTGTCAGGATGATGAATATCCAAGCAAGTTCGTTGGCTGCAGAGGGCAAGAGATAGATGGCTATACGGAAACATCCGTAACCACCAAGTTTCATCAATACGCCTGCGTGAAGCATTGACACCGCTGTCGGAGCACATGCATGACCGTCAGGACTCCATGTGTGGAAGGGGAACATAGCGCCGAGCACGCCGAAACCTACGAATGTAAAGCAGAAGAGCATATTCTGCCAGGAGGGATCAATTGCATTATTGTGTGCTATCTCAAGGATATTCCATGTGCATTCGCCGCCGGCCGGTGCGCTGTGCCAATAGATGCCGAGCAGACCGAGCATCAGGAATGCAGAGCCGCCCATAAGCATCAGCGTAAGTTTCATAGCCGAATATTCCTTTCTGCCCGTGCCCCAGAAGCCGATAAGCAGATACATCGGAATCAAAGCCACCTCATAGAACATGAACATCGTAAACATGTCTATGGAGATGAAGAAGCCGAATACACCGGTGGAAAGAAGACAGTACCAAAGGAAGAAGTTCTTAGGCAGAGGATTGATTTTCCAAGAGGCAAATGTGCCGGCAAATACTATTATGGAACTCAGCAGAAGCATCAGGACGGAAATGCCGTCTACGCCTACTGCGAGGTGAATGTTAAGCGGTGCATACCACATCCAGCTGCCCGTATGAAGCATCTCATCTGTGACGCCGGCTGCACGGAGTTCAAGAAAATCCACACAGAGCCATATGGAGAGTCCGAGCAATATAGTCGAGCCTACCACCATCACAGCGCGGATAGCGTTCATCCCCTTGTTATTGCAGAGGCCGAGACCCGCCATCATCAGGACAGGGATTATTACAAACCAGATTAATATATTTGAAAACATAATCGAGATTTTTTAACGGTTATTCTGCATTTTATTAAATCAGACAAATCCATGTCACAATTATCAGTGCGATCGCACCCAGGAAATACCACAGCACGTATGCCTGGACGTTACCGCTCTGCATACCGCGGATAGACCAAGATGCCTTGTTGGCAATCCATGCGAAGCCATCCATTGTGGCATCGATGACATGACGGTCAAACCATGCGATGCTCTTACAGATAATGCCGAAGATAATCTTGTGAGTGACAAACTGGTAAATCTCATCCCAGTAGAAGCGGTGATATGCAGCAGTCCAAAGACCGAGACATGCATCCTTCATCTTTGTGGGGAGGTCATTCTTCTTCATATACATCTTGGCTGCGAGAAGTATCGCTATGACTGCCACGGTAAGTGATGTGGCTGCCACGGGGGCCTCGATGTGGATATGATAGGGAGCGCCATTCCATGTTACTAATTCGCCGAAAGGTATGAAACCGGCCACACAGCTCACTGCCGCAAGGATAATCAGAGGCAGTGACATCTGCCACGGTGCATCATGAGGCTTGTGATGAGCGTAATCCGGATTTTCCTCCCACCAGAAGATGAGGAAGTAGAGGCGGAACATATAGAAGGCGGTAAGACCTGCAACCATCGTCATCCAAGCGCCCCAGAACCAGTGGCTGCTGAACATCGCTGCCAGCATCTCGTCTTTTGAGAAGAAACCGGAGAAGGGATAGATACCGGCGATGGCAAGACAGCCGATAAGGAATGTCCAGTGAGTGATCGGCATATATTTGCGAAGACCACCCATCTTGGTATAGTCATTGGAATGAACTGCATGTATCAAAGCGCCTGCACCCAAGAAGAGCAGAGCCTTAAACATGGCATGCGTGAACAAGTGGAACATACCGGCCATATAACCGAGTCCGGAATAGTGAACGCCGGGAATGCTGTAATCGCGAGCCACACCCAAAGACACCATCATGAATGCTATCTGCGAGATAGTGGAGAATGCAAGCACACGCTTGATGTCTACCTGCGTGCAAGCCACAACGGCTGCATAGAATGCTGTGATTGCACCCACTACGCAGATGAATGTCATCGCTGCTTCCACTACGCAATATACGGGGAACATACGGGCCACAAGATAAACGCCGGCCACAACCATCGTGGCGGCATGTATCAGCGCAGAGACAGGCGTCGGACCCTCCATAGCGTCAGGCAGCCAGATGTGAAGAGGCATCATTGCTGACTTACCCATACCGCCGGTGAAGATGAGCACCATGGCCCATGTCAATACGCTTGCGCCCATAAATGTAGCGCCGTGAGTCTGGGCAAGCACCTGGAAGGGATTGCTCGTCAACTCTACAAAGTTGAACGTGTCGGTATAATAACTGAGCAGCAGAATACCTATCAGGAAGCCGAGATCGGCGAAGCGAGTCACGATAAAGGCCTTCTTCGATGCGCTCACTGCTGAAGGCAGCTTGTAGTAGAAGCCAATCAACAGATAGGATGACACACCCACAAGCTCCCAGAAGATATACATCTGGAAAATGTTGGTAGCCACTACAAGACCGAGCATTGAGAAGCTGAAGAGCGACAGGAACGCGTAATAACGCTGAAATCCGGGCTCACCCTCCATATAGCCCCAGCTGTAAAGATGCACCATAAAGGAGATCGTGGTGATCACGATAAGCATCAGGGCTGAAATCGGGTCAAGAAGGAAACCGAGATTTACTACGAGCTTTTCAGTAAATGCCAGCCAGGTGACGTCAAAGACTTGAAACTGCTGACGCACACCGTCGATGATAAAGGCTGCGTCACCACTGAAATAGTAAGTGAAGGCTACTATATATGACAGGGTCATACATGTGCCCATACCCAGAATGCCGAGTATGCCGGCAGTCTTGTGGCTCATCTTCACGCCGCCCAGACCGAGCAGCAGAAACATGAAGAGAGGAAGACAGAGTATCAGAATTGGTAATGTGATGCCCATATATATCAGTTCTTCATTTTGTTGGTTAGACGAATGTTCATTTCACCGATTGAACGATAGATATTGATGATGATGGCGATGGCGATAGCAGTCTCTGCCGCTGCAATAGCAATCGCAAAGAGCGTAAACACCATACCCTCCATCGAACCGGGGAATAAAAATCTGTTGAAAATGACAAAATTCAGGTCAGCAGAATTGAGCATCAACTCCAGTGACACCAGAATGGCTATCATATTCTTACGGGTGACAAACCCGTAGACTCCGCAAACGAACATCACGACGCTTGGGATAAGATACCATAAAATGCTTAAATCCATTTTAAAATCTT
Organism: uncultured Sangeribacter sp.; assembly: GCA_964456155.1. Taxonomy (GTDB): domain Bacteria; phylum Bacteroidota; class Bacteroidia; order Bacteroidales; family Muribaculaceae; genus Lepagella. Next base: position 12,415 of record CAYVZJ010000020.1, on the reverse strand, counting down.
TTTTGACGGGTTAGTTATTATCTCTTTCTTGCCACTACCACGCCGCCTATGATGCAGGCTAAGAGCAATACGCTGACAGCCTCAAACGGCAATAGATACTGCATACGACCGGTGCCGGTAAAGGCTGTGCCAATCATCTTCATGGTGATGGGCTCTTCGGCAGCGAGACATTGTGATAATGAAGCGCCGTTGAGCAGAGGCATTGTCACCAGAGCATATACCAGACACACCGTGCCGAGACCGGCGGCTACTGCTCCGGCGATGCGGCGGTGAGTCTCCAGAGGCTTGCTCTTCTCGTTGGGATTATGCGTAAGCAAAATAGCAAAGACGAAAAGCACCATTATACCTCCGGCATAGACTGCGAGTTGCACGGCGCCGAGGAATTGGTAGCCTAACTGGAAATAGAAAATAGAGGTGCCGATTAATACGAAGAGCAGATAAGTCGCCGCTCTGAGTATCTTGGTGGTGCGGACAGCCATAAAGCTGAAGACCACAATAGCGATGGCCACCACAAAATAAAGTATTATGTTACCTACTGAATCCATATCGTTACTTGGATGTTTCGTTGTTAGTTTCTTCTGAGGATGCCTCGGCGGCCGGTTTCACATCGGTGCCTTCAGCAGCGGCTTTGGCGGCTGCTTCTTTTTCTGCTTTGATTTTTGCAGCCTTTGCAAGGGCTTCAGCCTTGATGCGGGCAAGTTTCTCAGGATCCATAGCCGGCTTTGGGGCAGCCGGAGCGTCATCAGCCGGCTCGGGGCGATAGTTGAGTTGCTTTACCAGCTTATCGCGGGTAAAGACGGCCTGCTCAAAATCATTTGTAAACTCGAGCGCATCCTGCGGACAGGTAGTGACACAAAGCATACAGAATGTGCACGACCCGAGATCGTACATATACTTGTCAAGTTTGCGCTTCTTCTTGCCGTCGGGCAGATCCACCATCTTTGTGGTAAGCTGGATTGTCCCGTTGGGGCAGTTCATCTGGCAGATACCGCAACCGATGCACTTGTGATGACCTGATGCATCATACTTTAGCGTCAGTTCGGCGCGAAAACGCTCCGGTATCGCCAATGTGTCACGGTTTTCGGGATATTGCTCCGTCACTTTGGGAGTGACGAGTTCCTTGCCCGTAACCTTCATACCGGTGAGAAGGCTCTTGACCCCCTCACCGACACCTTTGAAATATTCTTTTACACTACTCATTTTCAATCTTTAAAAAGAAAAATTTGTAAATTCTATAAGAAATCCTATCTTTCCACTTGACCGCCGAGAATATCGAGAAGCTCCGTTGTGATGGATTGCTGACGAAGTTTGTTGTATTCGAGTTGCAGTTCATCCTGAAGCTTCTTCGCATTGTCGTTCGCACTCTGCATGGCCATGACGCGGGCAGCCTGCTCTGACGCGCGGTTTTCGATGGTTATTTCATTCATCGTGCTTTGCACCATCATGGGAAGCAACTCGTTGAAGATACTGTTGGGATCCGGCTCGAAGAGATACAGACGATTATCATTTTCATCGTCTGAATTATCTTCCAGGAGTGTCTTGGCACTCACCGGAAAGAGCGTATCGATAGCAAGACGCTGACGGGCGATGGAATGGAATTGCATATAGACTACCTCTACCAAGTCGAGAGCTCCGGAAATGAAGTCGGCTCTCAATTGCTCGGCAAAAGCCGTCACTCTTGCGCCTTCCATTTTGGAATCAACACCGTCAAGCAGTCTGACATCTATATTGCCACCTTTCAAGGATTTGCACGGCTTGGTGATTTTTTCTCCGACCGGATATATCACAATTTCTATGTCGGAGCCATAGCGGCGCTTCAAATCATTGAGCTCTACAAGCAGATGCTTGAAGATATTGAGATTGTACGCACCGCAGAGGCCGTCGTCACTACCGAAGACCACCACACCGACTCTCTTCACCTCGCGCTCCTCAATGAGTGGAGAATGAAATTCCACACCTGAAGAGAGTATATGTCCCATGATCTGTCTGATCTGGTTTTTGAAGGGGAGCAATTGCTGCAGCGCCTGCTGGCTTTTGTGGACTTTGGCTGAGGATATCATCTTCATGGCGCCGGTGATTTTCTCACTCGACATCACGGAGCCGATACGTGTCTTTAATTCCCTGAGGGTTGCCATTTCTTATAGTCTTTTACTACGTTTCTTTTATTTTGATGCGTAACGACTGCTTACTTCGGCAGCACATTCACGTATCTTCGTTTCTACGTCTTCGGTCAGTTTGCCGGACTTAATCTCGTCGAGCACATCTTTCTGGTATTTAGCCTTGACGAGCTGGATGAAGTCTGCTTCAAACTCATGCACCTTTTCTAAGGGCACATTTTCGAGCAGTCCGTTCACACCGCAGTATATGACTGCCACCTGATTTTCTACAGGCCAGGGATCATACTGAGGCTGAATGAGCAACTGCTGGTTTTTACGACCTCTGTCGATTACCTTGGCAGTCACCGGATCGATATCGCCGCCAAACTTGGTAAATGACTCCAGTTCGCGGAATTGTGCCTGTGCGATCTTGAGCGTACCGGCCACCTTCTTCATCGGCTTGATCTGCGCGTTGCCACCCACACGGGATACGGAGATACCTACGTTGATGGCGGGGCGTATACCCTGGTTGAAGAGTGAGGTCTCGAGGAAGATCTGTCCGTCGGTGATTGAAATCACGTTGGTGGGGATATAGGCAGACACGTCGCCGGCCTGTGTCTCGATGATAGGCAGAGCGGTGAGTGAGCCGCCACCCTTTACGATGGGTTTCAATGCCTCGGGGAGGTCATTCATCTGCGAAGCCACTTCCTGGTCTTTGATGATCTTAGCGGCACGTTCCAAAAGACGGGAGTGGAGATAGAAGATATCGCCCGGATATGCCTCACGTCCGGAGGGGCGCTTCAAAATCAGTGAGATCTCACGATAAGCCACGGCCTGCTTGGAGAGGTCATCATATACGATGAGAGCGTCTCTGCCGGTGTCGCGGAAGAACTCACCGATTGCTACGCCTGCAAATGGAGCGTAATATCTCATTGAGGCGGAGTCGGAAGCCATGGCAGCCACCACCACGGTATATTCCAGAGCGCCATACTTTTCGAGGGTATGCACGATGGAAGCCACTGTAGAGGCCTTCTGACCGATGGCCACATATATGCAATATACGGGCTTGCCTGCGAGATAATTTTCCCGCTGATTGATGATAGTATCAATAGCGATAGCAGTTTTGCCGACCTGACGGTCGCCGATGATGAGCTCACGCTGACCGCGGCCGATAGGTATCATGGCGTCAACGGCCTTGATACCGGTCTGGAGCGGCTGATTCACAGGCTGACGGAAGATAACTCCGGGAGCCTTGCGTTCCAGAGGAAGATCGAGCAATTCCCCCTGGATGGGTCCTTTGCCGTCGATGGGTTCGCCGAGGATGTTGATGACACGTCCGAGCAAACCTTCACCTACCGGGATAGATGCAATTTTACCCGTGCGACGCACCGACATATTCTCGGTCACGGTATTAACTTTGTCAAGAAGCACGACACCAACGTTGCTCTCTTCAAGGTTGAGAGCCACGCCGTGAGCGCCGTTTTCAAATTCCACCAGCTCATTAGACTTTACATTTTCAAGTCCGTAGACGTGTGCCACACCATCACCTACTTCGAGGACGGTGCCTACCTCTTCAAACTTGACTTTGGAGTCAATATTATCGAGCTGTTGTTTCAGTATATCAGATATTTCGCTTGGGTTAAGCATCTTTTTAGCTGTTTATTAAGTTTAATCGTAACTGTTCGAGCTCATTACTTAATGATGCATCCATTCTGGAATCATCTACATCTACGATAAATCCTCCGATAAGTGAAGGGTCTACGAGATAGTTGTATTCAAGAGTTCTATCCGGAAATGCTGACTCTATCATTTTACGTATACGCTGCAATTCAGTGTCGGCGAGTGCGGCGGCAGTCGTAATACGCACTTGCGATATCTTATTGACCTCGCGATAGATATCACGATAAGCAAGGGCCATCCGGTAGGCATAATCTTCCCGGTGTTGCTCCAGGATGAGCTTTATAAATCCGAGATAATCATTTTCCACTTTTTTACCCGCAGCCGCTTTAAGAAGATTTTCTTTATCCTCTCTGCTTACAAAAGGATTGCTCAGCACCTTTTGCAGACCCGGATTTTTGACGAAAGAGTCGATTACGTCTTTCATTTCGTCATACACTTCTTTTGTATTGCCGTGAGCGTCTGCGAATTTATAGAGCGCTTTAGCATATCGGCGGGGTATCAGGCCATTGTCCATCTGTTATCAGTTTTTCTCGATTTCATCCAACATTTTGTCAACGAGCGCCTTTTGTGAGGCGTCATTGTCAAGTTGCTTACGCACCATTTTTTCAGCAATTTCAATAGAGAACTTGCTGACTTCATTTCTAAACTGGAGCTCGGCTTCCTTGCGTGACTGTTCTATCGACACTTTAGCGGCATCCATTACCTTTTGAGCCTCAACAGACGCTTGCTGCTTGGCCTCTTCGATAATCTGAGATTTCATTTTTGCCGCATCACGCAACATTTCAGCCTGCTTTGCCGACGCCTCCTCCATATATTTACGAGCTTCGTCGCGCGCGTTGTCAAGCTGTTGCTTGGCCTCGCGTGCATATTCCACTCCTTTGTCGATAGTGTCGGCCCGCTCGTTCATATTTTTGATGATTACCGGCCATCCCCACTTCCATAATACAAAGAAGAGGATGATGAATGCGATAAACATCCAAAATACCAAGCCAAAATCGGGCGTGAATAATTCCATACTTACGCTTGCTTAGTGTCGTCAGACTCGATTACTGAATGAAGAGAGCCAAGGCTGATACGATAACTGCAAAGAGAGCCACACCCTCGATAAGAGCAGCGATAACGATCATGCTTGAACGGATATCACCTGCAGCCTCTGGCTGACGTGCGATTGCCTCCATTGCGGAGCTACCGATTTTACCGATACCGATACCTGCGCCGATTGCTGACAAAGCTGCGCCAAGAGCTGCGCCAAATGCTGCGAGAGGAGCCACTGCGGCCATAATCATTGATAACATAGTTGTGAGTAGTTTTTTAAGTTATTAATTATTGTTTATTATTTTCTAAATTATTCTTTAATCCAAATCCCTTTCCCCTTATACCTCATCACTCTGACTTCATACTTAAAATTCAGGCTTCCACCTCAGCCTCGTGCCCGTCGTGATGGCCGTTCTCCTGACTCATCGCGATAAACATTGTGGATAGCAATGTAAACACATATGCCTGGATGAAACTTACCAAGACGTCGAGGAGCAACATGAAGCAAGAGAAGAAAATCGATACTGCTGTCGCTGCGCCTGAGGCTGCTGCTCCGAAAGCTGCAAAGATGAAAATCAAGAGAGTCAGTGTAATCACAATCATGTGGCCACCCATCATGTTGGCGAAAAGACGCACGCAAAGCGCAGCCGGCTTGGTGAATATACCGAATATCTCGATCATCTGCATGATAGGCAGAGGAAACTTCAGGAACAGGGGCACATCAGGCCAGAATATCTCTTTCCAGTAATGCTTGGTGCCCTTTACATTGGTGATGATGAAGGTCAGCAATGCAAGCACAAGCGTAATAGCGATATTGCCCGTAAGGTTCGCGCCACCGGGGAAGATTACTATCAGTCCGAGGAGGTTCATCGTCAGAATGAAGAAGAAGCACGTCAGCAGATAAGGGGCATACTTGGCGGCATTCGGTCCGAGATTGCTCTTGATGACTCCTGTATAAATGAAGTCTATCAGCATCTCGAAGAAACCCATACCCTTGCGCGGAGCCTTCATGCCCTTGCGGGTATAATATCTCACAACGCTCATCACCATGACAGTCACCAGAATTGCTGCGATAAAGAGGGCCAATACATTCTTGGTGATAGAGATATCCAGGGGCTTGTATTCGCGATAGTAGTTATCGCCGGCCTTTGCATATCCGGAGAGCACCACGTGGTGAGGGTCAGTGCCCTTCTCTTTTGCTTCCTCGGCCAGACGCGTCTGAAGTTCGGCCTTCTCTGCATCCGTAAGAGGGAAGAGTTGCACCACCTTGTTTTTATGCTCGCTGAGGTGAGGGATATAGAAGAGATATTCCTTACCGTCGCGCACCACACTGTGTATCACCGGCACAAGATATTCCTCCTTCTTACCGGTCTCTTCATCTTCAGTGACAATTACCTCGGTTAGTTTTGAGGAACTGAAACAGAACCATTTGCCATCCTCTGCACGGACAATTACGGGCAAAGGGATGCGGTAGACATGGCTAAAGGGCACTTCCCATCCATATCCATCTCCAAGATGATGAAATATGATCTCCTTGACGTCAAGATCCTTGCTCTCTTCGGCAGATTCTTTTGCCTCCTTGATTTTCTCTTCATGAGTCAATTGGTGAGTCTGCACGGTTTGAGCCGCAATCCTCATCGAGGGGATTGTTGCGATTATCAAAGAGAATATAAGCAGTAAACGCTTCATTTTGGTCAGTTATAATAAGTGTGCGGTATTGTCACCGCAAGATTAAATCCGCTTGTCAGTTATCAATAGATGCAGACAGTCACTTTATTGTCAATAACATCTACCAATCCGCCTTTGACGGGCACCTCTTTCTCCGGCTGGTCCTGTGAACCGTATTTCACCTTTCCGGGTGCCAGCACGGCAATTATCGGGGCATGATTTTTGAGAACGGTAAACGAGCCCATCACACCGGGAAGAGTCACCACATCGGCTTCACCTTTGAAAAGCACTTCGTGAGCGGATATTATTTCGAGAGTCATCGTGTCTCAGTTTGATATTTAACTTACACAGATGCGAGCATCTTCTTACCCTTTTCGATGGCCTCATCGATAGTACCGACGTTAAGGAACGCCTGCTCCGGATATTGGTCTACCTCACCGGCGAGGATCATCTTAAAGCCACGGATAGTCTCAGCGATGGGCACCATCACGCCCGGTACGCCGGTGAACTGCTCTGCCACGAAGAAGGGCTGTGAGAGATAACGCTGAGCGCGACGGGCGCGAGCCACAACGAGTTTGTCCTCGTCGGAAAGTTCGTCGACACCGAGAATGGCGATGATATCCTGAAGGTCTTTATATTTCTGAAGAAGTTGCTTCACCTCCTGAGCCACGTTGTAGTGTTCCTCTCCGATGATATTCGGGTCGAGGATACGCGAAGTGGAGTCGAGGGGGTCTACAGCCGGATAGATACCAAGCTCTGCAATCTTACGGCTCAACACTGTGGTAGCGTCAAGGAAGGTAAAGGTAGTAGCCGGTGCCGGGTCGGTCAAGTCGTCAGCCGGCACGTAGATAGCCTGCACTGATGTAATAGAGCCCTGCTTGGTAGATGTGATACGTTCCTGGAGAGCACCCATTTCAGAAGCCAACGTAGGCTGATAACCCACGGCTGAAGGCATACGGCCTAGAAGAGCGGATACCTCTGAGCCGGCCTGTGTGAAACGGAAGATGTTGTCGATGAAGAGGAGCACCTCCTTACCGCCGCCGTCACTGTCGCGGAACTGCTCAGCCACGGTAAGACCGGACAAAGCCACGCGAAGACGGGCACCCGGCGGCTCATTCATCTGACCGAATACCAGAGTGGCCTGAGACTTATTTACCTCCGACATATCCACATCGTGTAGATTCCATTCTCCCTGCTCCATTCCCTCCTCAAACTTCTTGCCATATTTCATGACACCGCTCTCGATCATCTCGCGCAGCAGGTCGTTACCTTCACGGGTACGCTCGCCGACGCCGGTGAATACGGAGAAACCGTTGTGACCCTTGGCAATATTGTTGATAAGCTCCATTATGAGCACGGTCTTACCTACACCGGCGCCACCGAACAGACCGATCTTACCACCTTTTGAATAAGGCTCCAGAAGGTCGATCACCTTGATGCCGGTATAAAGGATTTCGGTAGAGATGGCAAGTTCCTCAAATGAGGGAGCCGGCTGATGAATGGGACGCAGGTTATCACGGTTGATAGGAGCAAGGTGGTCGATGGGCTCTCCGATTACGTTGAGCAGACGGCCCTTTACCTGATTGCCTGTGGGGACTGCGATAGGACGACCGAGGTCCTCCACTTTCACACCACGGCAGACACCGTCAGTACTCTCCATAGCCACACAGCGCACGGTATCCTCACCGATGTGCTGCTCAACTTCGAGTATCAATTCCTCACCGTTCTCACGCTCTACCTTGAGGGCGTTGTATATCGGCGGAATGTTCTCCTTGCCGCCTTCAAACGACACGTCTATTACCGGGCCGATGACTTGAGTCACTTTACCTATATTAGCGCTCATAATTGTTATGCTATATCTTTTTGTAGAGATTAATTAATTCAAAATTAGAAATGCCAGCCTAAGGCTACGAATACTGCCATCAAAATCAGATTGGCCAGCGCGATGGGCATGAGATACTTCCACTCGAATGCAAGCATCTGGTCGATACGCACACGGGGGAATGTCCACTTAAACCATATTATGACGAATGAGATGAAGAAAGCCTTGCCTACAAACCATACTATGGAGGGAATCCAGTTCATTACGGCATTGAAGCCATCCCAACCGGGGATATGCAGCGGCATCCATCCACCGAGGAACATCAGTGAAGCGATACCGGACACGATAAAGAGGTTGAGGTATTCCGCCAGATAGAAGAAGCCGAAGTGGATACCGGAGTATTCCGTGTGGTAACCGGCGATCAGCTCATGTTCAGCCTCTGGAAGGTCGAACGGACCACGGTTGGTCTCCGCAGTAGCAGCGATAACGTAGATTACAAATGCTATGATAGCCGGTATATGACCGCGGAATATAAACCATCCGTCGTTCTGCTCAAGCACGAGTTCGTTGATATTCATTGTGCCGGCGAACACCACGATAGTAAGGATAGCCAGACCCAACGAGAGTTCGTATGATATCATCTGCGCGCCGCTTCGCATAGCGCCTATCAAGGTATACTTGTTGTTAGAAGACCATCCGGCCAGCAGAATACCGAGCACACCGACTGACGATACGGCTAAAATAAAGAAGATACCTATGTTGAAATTGATGATTTGCAGACCGTTACCCCAGGGGAGACATGCAAGCATCACCACAGAGGAAGTGATTACAAGGTAAGGAGCAAGTTTGAAGAGAAATCTATCGGTGCCCTTAAGGCTGATAAGCTCCTTGATAAGGATCTTGAACATATCGGCGAAGACCTGGAGAAGACCCCATTTGCCGACACGCATAGGTCCGAGACGACACTGAAACCATGCGCACAATTTACGCTCATACAGAATATAGAACAAGGCAAGGACCGTATATGTCAGGAGTATGAGAACGCCTATTACCACGCATTCTATCAATACTGCAGACCACTCAGGCATTACGCTGAGCAGAGCCTCGTTGATTGCACTTGTCCATGTGCCAAAATTGAACATAACTTATAATTGATGTTTGGTATAGTTATCTGAATTATGATATTACGGAAAAATCTCAAATTCTTAATTTTTCCGTTAAATAGACCTTATCTGTCGATATCGGGAATCACGAAGTCAAGAGCAGCGCCGATAGTTACGAGGTCGGCGATCATGTGTCCGCTGCAGCAGAGGTCCATCACACCTACGAGGTTGAAGCAGGGGCTTTGGAAATGCACACGATACGGAGTCTTCTCACCGTTTGACTCGATGTATACACCGAACGTACCGCGGGAGGCCTCTATCTGCTGATACCAGTGGCCTGCGGGGAGTTTGATGATCTTAGGCACGTTGAGCGCACGGATATCACCCTCGGGGATATTGTCAACGAGTTGTTCAAGTATCTTGCAGCTCTGTTCGATCTCAAGCATACGCACCATATATCGAGCGTAGGAGTCGCATCCGTCGAGGAGCACCTCATCAAACTTGAGTTCCGGATAGATGCTGTAGGGACGCACCTTGCGGCAGTCGCAACTCCAGTTGGAGCCGCGTCCGCTCGGGCCGGTGATGCAGTAGTTGATGGCATCCTCCTTCGAAAGCATACCCACCTTTTTAAGACGGTTTTTGGCGATGATATTGCCGCTGAACACTTTGTGATACTCTTTCAGACGCTCGGGCATGATGGCGAGCAGCGCCTTCACATCCTTTACAAAGTCAGGGTGAAGGTCAGCTATCACACCGCCGATCACATTATAATTCATCGACATACGAGCGCCACAGGTCTTGTCGAAGATATCCAGCACCTGCTCACGCTCGCGGAAACCGTAGAAGAAAGCGGTCGTGGCGCCCAAGTCCATGGCGGTACATCCGAAAGAGAGCAAGTGAGAAGAGATACGCATAAGTTCGTCCATCATCACGCGGATTACCTTAGCGCGTGCCGGCACTTCAAGTCCGAGGGCCTTCTCTATACACATGCAGAGGCAATGACGGTTCTGATGAGCCGACATATAGTCCATACGGTCAGTGAAATGGAGTATCTGCGGATAAGTAAGGCTCTCGGTGAGTTTTTCGATACCACGGTGAATATATCCGGAGACAACGTCCACCTTCTTGATTACCTCGCCGTCGACGGCCGTGCGGAAACGCATCACACCGTGAGTCGAAGGATGCACCGGTCCGAAATTGACTACATAGTCATCCTCTTCGAAAACCTTCTTGTTCTGTTTAGTCACCTTACCGTTTTCATCCTCAACGTATGAAACGGTGTCATCCTCATTGATTTCATCATCGAGACGGATGGGGTTTTTCTCCGGGCTTGCGTCATAATCCTTACGCAGGGGGTGTCCCACCCAGTCGTTGCGCAGGAACATACGGCGCATATCGGGATGATTGATAAACTTGATGCCGAAGAAGTCATACACCTCTCTCTCCTGGAAAAGCGCAACTTTCCAAAGGTCGGAGACGGTATGTATCATCGGGTTTTTGATATCGTCGCATACCACCTTAACAGCCAGCATATCCCAGCCGCGCTTGGTGGAGGTAAGGTAATACATTACACCGAGAGACTCTTTCCAGTCCATACCGACGACGGCGGTCAATACGTCAAAGCTGAGGCGGTCGTCATTCTTGAGACCCTCGGCCAGTTTGTGCCAATTCTTCTCAGGCACCTGCAACTCGAGACATTCGCCACCCTCGACAAATGTCACATCACAATTGAGTGCACTGATTAATTCCTTTATATCGCTCATTATTTTCAGATGAGTAATTTTCTTAATCTATTTTACCTCTCTCTTCAGGATGCTCTGCGAAGAACTCCTCACGTTTCTCCTTACGGTTGACTCCACCGAAGAACTTCTGCACTTTGATTTTACGCTGCAGTTGCATAAGTCCGTAGAAGAACGCTTCCGGGCGGGGAGGACAACCGGGGATATATACATCGACGGGGAGGATTTTGTCTACACCCGGCAGAACGCAATAACTGTTTTTGAAGGGTCCGCCGCTGACGGCACATCCGCCACACGCGATAACATATTTCGGCTCGGCGAGCTGGTCATAGAGACGGCGCATTACGGGAGCCATGCGATGCACGATTGTGCCCTGCACCATAATATAGTCTGCCTGACGGGGAGAGTTACGGGCCACCTCAAAACCGAAACGCGCCATGTCATATCTTGCGGCGCCGAGGCTCATGAACTCAATCGCGCAGCAACTCGTACCGAAACAGAGAGGCCACAAAGAATTGGAGATACCCCAGTTGATCAACTTGTCAAGATTACCCACCACTACATTAGCACCCGTAGCGTTCAGTTCTTCGACGAGTTTGTCAATATATTCATTATCCTTGAAGTCATCATGCTTCATGCTTTTGATATTCACTTCCATTTCAAAGCTCCTTTCTTCCAAGCATAGGCCAGACCTAAAACGAGAATTACCATAAATATACCGATGCAGAGGAGACTCTTCACACCCAGATCACGCGCTACGACGGCCCAGGGATAAAGGAATACAGTTTCCACATCGAAAATCAAAAACAGAATGGCAAAGATGTAATATCCCGCCTTAAACTGCATCATCGACTCGCCGCGAGTAGGTATACCACACTCGAAGGCTTCAGATTTTTTTACAGAATAGGATTTGGGGGATATCAGACGGGCAATCAAAAGCGCAGCCACGACGAGCAGGATACCCGTCAGTGTCGCTGTGATGGCCAATGTCCCATTGCCTATCTCCAACAATAAATTCATTTTATTCGTTAGATATTAGTTAGTTAGTTATTATTCTCAAACAATCCCGGACACACCGGATGTAAAATATTTACAAAGATATTTAAAAAAATTTAAATATAAAAAAAAGGGTGCTATAAAACACCCTTTGGACTTTTAATTAGTTTTGCACGTACGCACCCTCAAATGAACCCTGGAAAGTACCCGCGACCGTATAGCTCGGGTTTTGAACACTTTTACTGTTAAAAGAATATTTTAAATAATTGGCACTAA
>CAYVZJ010000019.1:0-44578 GCA_964456155.1 uncultured Sangeribacter sp. | reverse complement strand
AGGATACCATCAACCACTCAATAAAAAATGTCATGTACTGTAGCCTCCGGCATGTCTCGGGACCGCGACTTATACCTCTTTTATTTCCACTCCCTCTATCTTTGAGAGCAACCCGATTATCTCCGGCACTCGTGACTCCTGAACGCTGAGACGCAGACGGCATACATTGTCAAACTCCTGCTCCAAGATCTCCACGCCCTCCATGCGGGCTATCTTCATGACGCCGTCGAGGCATACGTAGCCAACGCGCACCTCTATAGTCTTGCATTTATAGCATATCTTACGTCCGGCATCATCCAGAGCGAGACGCGCCGCCTCACGGTATGCCTGTATCAGTCCGGAGGTGCCCAACTTGATACCGCCGAAATATCTCACCACGCATATCACGACATCCGTCACTCCGGCGCTCCGTATCTGACCCAATATAGGCTTGCCGGCCGTGCCGGAGGGTTCGCCGTTATCATTCAGCTGCCATTCCGCCCCGTCGGGACCCAGAGCGTATGCCCAGCAGACATGGCGCGCATCATGATAGGCGTTTTGCACCTCTTTGATACGCTCCTTTGCCTCCTCAGCGCTCTTCACTCTATAAGCGAAAGCCAGAAAGCGGCTCATCTTCTCGCGATATTGCCCCTCTCCGGTCTTCGCTATATTATAATATATGTCTGCTTCACTCATCCGAAGTCGTACTCTTCATTACTTACCGGATAGAAGAGCATACCGTTGGCTACCTTCACAGCCTCCACTTCGCCGAGAGTCTCTCTGACGATATTCAGGGCGAAGAGCATGGAGTTGGCCGGACCGTTGGCGGTGACGAATTTGCCGCTTACCACTACGGGCGCATCTATGCATTCCGCGCCACTGAGGTGCCCCTCAAAACCGGGATAGCATGTAGCCTTCTCACCCTTGAGGAGTCCCATTTTGCCCAACACTACGGCCGGAGCGGCACAGATGGCGGCTATGCGGCCGTGGGCGCTGTGCAGTTGCTTTTCGAGCAAGCCATGCAGCGGAGCAAAGTCGTAGAGATTATCGGCACCGGGCAGACCACCGGGTAGGATTATCCAGTCGGGATTGTCGAAAAGTGTGTTGTCAAAAAGCAGGTCGGCGCTGACTACTATACCGTGAGCGCCCTTCACTTGCAGCGCACTGGTGATGGAGACAGTCTTTACATCGATACCGGCACGGCGCAACACATCCACTGTGGTGAGTGCCTCTATCTCTTCAAAACCCTCGGCCAGGAATAGAAATGATTGATTCATAATTATAGGTGTTACTTTATTTATGTTATGTATTGAGTAATTAATAACATCAAAAGTAATAAATATTTCCAAAAATCACAACCCCCTCCCCAAAAAATCTTATTTCTACTCCATATAACTACAGCAATGCTTTTCCCCGGAAGGGAAGAATCTGAGTAATCGGGTACGTAGTGCCCGGATAGGAAATCCAAGACGCTCCTTGTCCCGAAGGGACTGCATCACTCAGAAATAAAATAAGTCAACTGCAATCAGGATTTGGCATGCCGACTCGAGGCAAAGTAAGAGGGTCTACCATAATATGATAGACCCTCATTTTCAGTTTATTATCTTATCTTTCAGAGACGGATTTTTGAGGTACCGTTTTTGGTTACCTTTATCAGTATTGAGCCTTTGGCGGGAGTGTCGACGGGGAGTCCCTGAAGGTTATAATAGCGTGCTGTGGAGTCTGCTTCGATTGCAGATACTGCTGATTGGTCTCCACCGAGCTTATAGGAGACAACTTCGGAGGGCTTGCCTACTGCTATCACGTAGCCATCGTAATCGAGAAGGTAAGGAGTAACGACGGCAGTGTAAGTCACACCTTTCTCAACGGCGCAATCGAGAGTTTCTGAGGTATCCTCAGTCTGGATTTCAGCGAAAGGCATGTCTACAGTGCCATCATCTGTAGCCTCGCCGGTGATTTTGAGTGAGCGGATGAGGATAGCGCCATCGGTGTCCTCGTCAGTATTGGTGATGAATAGGAATCTGCTCTTTTGTGAGCCGCCGCTAAGTGTGAAATCGTAGGTGGCATAATCCTCGGGCACGTCGCCGGGAGTGCCGTATGTTGAACCCGCTTCATATTGGCCGGTTGCTTCATTGAGTGAGAACAGACCCACCAACATGCCGTTGCCGGGAGAAGCGGCTTCGATGCTTACGTTGACCTCGCCATCCTTAAGGTTGGAAAGGTCGTAATCACCCGAAGCAAGTGAGGCTTCCATACCATAGAAGTAAGCGTATAAAAAGTCGTCCATGAAACCGAAAGCGCCTTCAGCCGAACAACCTAGAGTGAATTCCCAGCCGGGCATCTCTGCGAAAGTGTCGTAGAAGTTTCCGGACATTTCCGGTTCAGACACTGTGCCGTCGCTCTGCATTTCGGAGAAGTCGACGTCAACGAGTGAAACTGTTTGTCCGGCAGTAACGTCATGCACGGAGCCTGCCTCCACTACGTAGAAGTTGGCACCGGGCGAGGCTTGCCATGAGAAGATGAGTGACGAGAGGTCGTCAGAAGCCGCAATTTTCACACCGGAGGGAGCAGCGATTTCACACACCAAGACGGTGTTGGATGGTGATGTGGTATAGGAGCCGTCAGTGGCACATACATTGTAGGCATAAAAAGCACCCGGAGTGATGCCGGTTACGGTGAAAGAAGTTCCATCGACGGGCTGCTTGTCAAGGAATACTGTGGAGACATCGTTGTATTCAGCATCGTAGTCGTAGACAGTTAGCAGATAGCCGGTAGCATTCTCTACAGCGCCCCAGTGTGCTGTGAAAGAAGTGCCGGTATAGTCGGTGTATTCCGTAGCATGGGGGATTACAAGGGGGGCTGCCTCGCCGGAGATTACCAAGTTTTTGATTACAACGTCAGCGCCTTCGTCACAGAAGATGGAGAAGTAATAAGAGTCGTCTTCGCTTTCGGGCAAAAATTCGGTGATGTCAAGAGTGAAGGTGACGTGCGTCCAGGCGGTGCCTATTTCCTGAGCGTCATAGTCCAGAAGGTTGACATAATCAGTGGCGTATATATAAAGATCGTCGGAGGGATAGTCATCGCCGTTGGCTATTTTGGCGTCGAGGGTCACTGTTATGGTCATCGGTTCGTAGACGTCGGGAGTCCAAAGCAGTCCTTCCATCGGCCAATCGGGATCATCGGGGTCTTCACATTCGAAGGGCACGTAAACAGCGCCACCGGCCTGCATCAGACCCTGGCCACCGAAACCGTAATTGGCCTCGCCTATCAGTTCTTCGGGGATGTTGTCCCAGTCGTCGAGTTCAAGTGCTGCCGGAGCGGAGACAGAACCTTCAGACAGGAATGAGAATGAGCAGTCATATATTACCTCCTGCGCAGCAGCGGCTTTAGCGAACTTTGCCGCAGCATGACGCGGAGACTTTGATTTAGTCTTCTTTACTTTCTTAACGTGGGCAGGGGCCTTTGCTCCCTTTAGAGAAACTTGCTCTTTAGTGAGGGATGTAAAGAACTTTGGCTTTGCGTTGGCGCAATCTGTCAGTTTGTCGGCATTCGCGTCGGTGGCTGCCAGTCCGGCTACCAAAGCAGCAGCCAACAAGGAGTACTTAAAATTAACCATAAGCAATCAATTTTACATAAAACATTAAATTGGGTCGCAAAAATAATAAAAAATATTACAAAATGCTAATAAAACAAAATATTATTAAATTTCCGAAAAGGCGAAGTGAAAAAACTGCATCACATCGTCCCAGCGCGACTCTCCGGAGTATAAATGAAAAAATTGTATTAAATTTGCAGATAATATATGTATATGAGGGTATTTTATCTGCTGACGGGGCTTTTGGGGGTTTTGGGGCTCTCTGCTTGCCGGGAGGAGTCGGCTTGGCATAAGGAGTCGGGCATGGTGTGGAACACACTCTATAACGTCACCTGGCAAGGCCCTGCCTCTCTGCGCGACTCGATTATTCCCGCCTTGCAGCCCGTAGACCGGTCTCTTTCCGTCTTCAACGACTCCTCTATCGTAAGTCGTGTAAATCACTCCCTCTCTACCCCGGTAGACCCCCATTTCATCAAAGTCTACACTGAAAGCAAACGTATCAGCGCCATGTCCGGCGGCATGTTCGATCCCACCCTCTCCCCCGCCATCACAGCGTGGGGCTTCGGAAAGGGACACACCGCCAACACTGACACACTGCGCTGCGACAGCCTCCTGACCTTCGTAGGACTCGACAAAACCTCGCTCAAGGAGAGCCTTCTTATCAAGCAGGATATTCGCACACAGTTTAATTTCTCTGCCCTCGCCAAGGGGTATGGCGTTGACCTCATCGCCGAGATGTTCAGACGTAACAATATAGATAATTTTCTCATAGAGATCGGCGGCGAGATTTCTTGCGCCGGACACAATGCAAAGCAGACTCCATGGCGTATCGCCATCGATGTGCCGGCAGAGAAAAGCCTTCCAGGCAATGACATTGCAGAGACGCTCTCAATTACCGATATGTCAGTAGCCACATCAGGCAACTATCGCAACTTCTTCACAACGGCAAAAGGCCAAACCTACGGCCATACCATCTCGCCCAAAACGTGCCGACCGATTATCACCGATGTAATCTCTGCTACCGTAGTTCACTCCTCCTGCATGACCGCCGACGCACTCGCCACGGCCTCTATGGCTATAGGCAGCAAGAAAGCGCTGGAAATGTGTCGCAAAGCCAATGCCAAAGTGCTCCTCATACTCCAAGACTCCACAATTCTCAAATCCGACAATTTCCCTGCTGAATAATCATATGTTGACAACTTTTATCATTCTTGCTATCGCGCTTTTCTGCATCACTGTCATCCTGTTCTTTATACTCATCAATCGGTCGCAATCCATGATGGAGCAGACCAAGCGACAATCACAACTCGAATTTCGCGCCCTCGCCGAAGAAATTCTCACAGGCAATAAGGAGGCGCTAAACCGCGAAAACCGCCGCCAACTCTCAGAAATGCTCTATCCGCTCAATGATAATATCGACCGTTTCAAGCAGGCTGTGGAGCGATACTACGTGGAAGATAACCGCGATAAGGGAGCGCTCACCCGTCAACTCGAAGAACTGATGGCTGCCAACCGCCGCATCGGCGAGGAGACACGCAGACTTTCCAACGCTCTATCCTCCAATACCCGCGCACAGGGGCAATGGGGCGAAACCGTGCTCGAACGAATGCTCAACAATGCGGGAATGATCAAGGGCGTGAATTATCTCACACAATCACAAAAGGATGAAAACGGATTGCTGCTCGATGACGACGACCGTCGCCAAAAGCCGGACCTTATCCTCCTGCTCCCCGACGAGCATAAGGTGATCATCGACGCCAAAGTCTCCATCACCCACTATCTGCAATATATAGAGGCGGATAATGAGCAGGCATCCGAGGCAGCACTCAAGAAACATACCGAGTCGGTGAAAAAGCATGTGGACGAACTGGCGCGCAAGCAGTATCATAAAAACGTGGCCGGTGCAATGGAACACACCCTCATGTTCGTGCCCAACGATGCGGCCTATATCGCGGCCGTCACTCACGACCCCGGCCTATGGGACTACGCCTACGCCAATAATGTGGTGATTGTATCCGGCACGCATCTTCTCTCCGTGCTACAGCTCATCCGCCAGTTCTGGCGCGTGGACAGCCAGGATCGTAACGCTGCCGAAATAGCACGATTGGGCGGCGTGGTATTCGACAAACTCGTAGCCTTTATCAACGATTTCGGCGAAGTGAAGCTGCATCTCGACGCTACCTCAAAGGCCTACGAGAAGTGTGTCACTCATATAGAGCATTCCACCGTCGGACTCAAGGCACGAGCCACACGACTCAAAGACCTCGGCAGCAAAGCCTCCAAACAACTGAAATAGACCGCTTTTCCTCCAAATAGCAACTTAGCGTACAAAGCGAGGCGCCTGGAAATATAGACCGAAGGAGATGCCGAAATTCCAGTTTTTACGGGGATTGCTCAGGTAATTGCCATATATCGAGAGGGAGGCAAAGGAGAAATTGTAGAGCGCTGCCACCTCACCGATAAACTGTGTGCCCTTCATCCAACCGCTGTAATGAGCATTACCCTCAGCGTTGGCCTCGATATTGCGAATGGGCTGGTAGCCATAGAAACTGCCGCGTATCTGAAACTTGCTGAAGGGATTCCAAATAGGCATGAAGCCTACGGCTACATAGTTGTCGTTGCGGAAGGCGGGATTGAAATAATTGCGCGTAGAGGGCGTCGGAGCGAATGCCGCTTCGCGTATCTTGTCAGACATATACGTGCCGTAGACGCGCTGAAAACTTACAAGTCCTTGCGCCATCGCGCCTATCACGAAATGTCTGTGCACCGGAAAATACTGCTCCCATTCTGCCCACAAAGAGCCTTTATAATGCGGCTGATAGCCCGTCTGGTCGCTCTCGATCTTGCCGGGGATATAGTTGGCCTCGATGCGTTGTCCGGTCATGTTGAATTTTGCACGACGTCCCGACATGGGATACTGCGGATTGCTCAGCGTATTGTATTCCCAGTCAAACTGCAGTGCCAGATCATGGTAGCGGTTGAGATCCACACGCCCGGAGGCATTGTCATCGTAGTCAGCCAGGAAGCGGTCGCTGCGATAGGCATAGCCGAAAGAGGCCGTCGCTATCGATTTCAAGCCGGTGGCCACACAATATTTTAACTTCGCATAATTCTCTATCTCAGACACGAAAGAGGGTGTGCTCTCCTGATAAAACATCAACTGGCTGTTATAAAACTTATAGCGGCTCATCACTCCCTCCACCTTCATATATGAAGGGCGCTGGGTGTGAATGGTAAACTTACCGGCAAGCATACCGGCATAATAACTCTGACCGATCCAGCCGCTGAGGTCTACATCGAGTGAATTGTAACTCAGTGTATGATAGCCGAGTCGCAGATAGAGCATACTCTGCGTTGTTGAGGTAATCCAACCGCCTACACCGACAGACCAGGGATTTTTTACGTCGGCCTGAAGCAAGAGCGTGTTTTTACCCTCCGTCGGGTCATTAAGAAGCGCAAATGGGATCAGATTATTCAGCTTTCCGCCACTGATAGCCCGATAATAGGCTGACTGTGTCTGAGCGAGTCCGAAGGGACGCTTTTCCAATCCTTTTGTAAATAGAAATCTGAGATAGCGAGACTGACCCTTTGAAGCGCCCGTCACGGCCACAGAGTCAAATACTACCTCCGGAGTGGCTGCGGCAAACTCCTTACGACGCTGAGTGACCGTCTCCAAAGGACGACGCGCCGAGATACGCGACTTGATGGAGTCTACCATAGAGAGGCCGGTCTTATAGCCTATCTCGTAGATAGTCTTGGCAGCGGGAAAGTCGAGCACGCCGAAATTAAGCACCGGCACCTGAATCTTTATGCCATTCTCCGACGGCACGGAATAATTGTTGTTCTGGATAATCATATCCTCCAACTGGTCCATCAGGTTGCCCACCTCCGGTTTGCCGTCCGGTCCGGACACCGACACACCTATGATGAAATCCGGATCGAAGTCTTCCTGCATCACATCCACGGGAAAGTTGTCGTAGATACCGCCGTCATACATCAGCAGGCCATTGATCTCTATGGGACGGAAGACTGTCGGAAAACTCATCGAGGCTCTCACGGCATTGCCCAGTGAGCCGGAGTGGAGCACTACCTTGTGCTTATTGTAGACGTCGGAACATACGCAGCGGAAAGGCACGAAGAGATTATTGAAATCCCCTTTTATCTGCTCGGTATAGGGAGTGAAGAGGTTGAGAAACTCAATATTCATCGGCAGCGGACTGATAAGGCTGGAGGGGATTATCTGGCTTGAAATGCTGCCGTCTTCTATCGTCTTAAGGCTCACGTTGACGCTCAGCCATTCGGGTGTCGGCTCCCGCTGCGAGAAATAATAGGTAAGGTCGGGGTCGATCGTGCCGGTGCTGGAATTGAGAAACACCTTGGAGGTGACCAATTCCATCATCTGCTCCGGTGAATAACCGCAGGAATAAAGACTACCCACCACGGCACCCATCGAGGTACCGGCAAGGCAATCTACCGGTATGTCGTTATCCTCCAACGCTTTGATAACACCGATATGCGCAATGCCTTTGGCGCCACCGCCGCTCAATACGAGGCCTATCTTCTCACCCTTGCCGGCAATGCGTTCCACGGCCGCCTTCGCAGCCGGTGTCATACCGCTCACCGTGTCGACATACTCGCTATAAAACGGCGCCGTAGTCTGAGCGTACATCGTGCCGGCATAAGATAAAAAGAAGGAAAGTAATAAGAAGAAATGTTTCATTTTTCAATTCTTTGCGTCTAATACCCCGGAGGGGTTTTATATCAATAACCGGGTACGTAGTGCCCGGATGAAAATAAACTTCTGTATCTTTACCCCGGAGGGGTTACATATTCTGACACTGTGTCTCGGTTATCGAAATGTAGTCCCTCCGGGACAACGGGTCAGGATGTATGCCTTTCCGGGCACTACGTACCCGGTTATTGAGATTACGTCCCTCCGGGACCACTGGGAGAACGATAGATAAGTACGTCCCTCCGGGACGACCGGTGAGACCGGTATATGATTACGTCCCTCCGGGACGGCCGGAGGGACGTAATATTTGTCTTACTCGCTGAGCATCTTTAGTTTTTCGCGTATGTCGGCTATCTCCTGCTTCAGGCGGGCCATCTTCTTCTCCATCTCCTTGACCATCACGTTGCCGGCCGAAGATTTCACATTGAAGAAGCCGAGATTGTTCTCGTAAGTCTTGACTTCCTGAAGGCGCTGGTCTATGGCACGCAGCATTTTGTCGCGCTCACGCTCCACGAGGTTGCCGTCTCCCTTGATATTCTTCAGTTGGTCCTGAAAATTACGACGACGTTCCTGTGTGCGGCTTGCGTTGAAGGCGTCATAGAGCCTGTCGCACACCTCGCGATATTCGGCATACACCTTATCTTTCTGCTTGAAGGGCACATGGCCTATCTCCTGCCATTCCTTCTGCAGGGCTTTCACTTGCTGCAATCCCTCCTTACGCTCTATGTCGAGAGGTATTTCAGCGAGTTTTGCTATCACCGCTCTCTTTGCCTCAAGGTTGGCATTCTCCGTATTATGACGGGCATTCTGCACCTTGCGCTGGGCTTCGAAGACGGCATTGCAGGCGGCGGTAAACCGTTCCCACAACTGGTCGCTGAATTTCTTCCCCACATTACCTATCTGCTTCCATTCGGCTTGCAGTTTGATGATGGCATCGATGGCACCGCTCTGATTTTCCGCATCGCGGATAGCCTCCGCCTTCTCACAGAGTTCTGTCTTCTTGGCGAGGTTATCGGCCTGCTGCTCTCTGCGTCCCTTTACAAATTCTGCCTTCGCGTTGAAGAATTTGTCGCATGCCTCTCTGAATCTCTGGAAGATAGCATTGTTGACCTTGCGCGATGCCGGACCGAGTGCTTTCCAGCGAGCCTGCATGTCCTTGATCTTCTCCTGCACCTCATCCCAGAGTTGATATGTGGTGAGCGTGGTCAGATCTATGCTTTCTATCTCTTCACAGATAGCGGTCTTTGCCTCCTCATTAGCCTGCTCGGCGGCCTTACGCTGCTCAAAATGGTCTTGATGACGCTTATTGACTACGGCAGAAGCCTCGCGAAATTCTTCCCAGATATCGTCACGGATTTCTTTGGCCACGGGACCTATCTCGCGCCATTGGATATGAAGGAGCTGAAGGCTGCGGGCCGCCTCTATCACGTCTTCTACCTCGGCAAGTGCTTTGGCAGCATCTATCAGACTGCGCTTCGCCTCAAGGTTTTTCTTGAAGTCGAGGGCACGGAGTTCTTTATTTACGTTAAGGCAGTCATAGAAACGCTCTACGGCATTCTGATATGATTTCCAGATTTCTGTCTCGTTTTGCGCGGGCACGTCGCCTGTCTCCTTGAAGGCCTGCTGCAACTCCTGGAATTTCGGATAATTGAGGTTGATATTATCTATATCCTCAGCCAAAGCCAATATTTCAGCCACTATAGCCTGCTTGCGCTCCAGGTTGGCACTCTTGCGCTGCTCTTCAGCCTCAAGATAGGCGGCGCGGATTTCGCGGAACTGTGCCTGCAGTTGCTTTCCCTCTTCATCGAGCGGGTCGGGAGTGCTGACGAATGCCGTCGGGTCATTGCCCTCTTCTACAAAGGCGTTGAGTTGCTCGGCGAGTTCACGCTGACGCAATGCGAAGAGAGCCTGCTTGATGGCTGTCACCTCCTTATGGGAGTTGACATCCTTATTTTCAACGATTTTTCGCAAAGCTCCTACGAGTTGCTCCTTGGTCATCTCATGTACGTTCTGCACTTCTGCTACATTGCTGACTGTCTCAGCAGTCTCGGGAGTAATGGGTGTCTGCTCTTCGGCAGTGGTCACCTTTACGGTCTCTGTCATCACTTTTTGATTACTTTCGTTGATAATATTTTGATATCGTTTACGGGACGGTCATTGCGTCCTGTCTCACTGTTCTGTATTTTCTCTACGGTGTCCATACCGTTGAGCACCTCTCCGAAGACGGTGTATTGATTGTCGAGATGCGGTGTGCCTCCGATAGTGGTATAGTCTTGCTTTAACTGCTCCGGGAGCGACATGGCCGGTACGTGAGCCTCTGTCTCTGCAATGAGTCGCTCTTTGAGTGCTTCAAGTCCCTCGCGGTCGCCCTTCTGCTGCAGAGCGCGAATCTCGTCGGCGTGCTTCTTCATCAGTTCGCGCCAATATTGCTGCTTCGGTCCGTCGGCCATACGCTTCTCGAGCACGTCGAGTTGAGTGGCCGGCACCTTTTGGCCGGTGACGATGTAGAACTGCGAACCGCTGGAGCGACGCTCCGGATTGACAGCGTCGCCTGTGCGGGCAGCCGCCAGTGCGCCATATTTGTGATAATGCTTGGGATAATTGATTTCCGCCGGGATGGTATAGCCCGGATCGCCCGCACCGAGGGATTTTTCGGGAGCGGCATCGCGCGACTCCGGGTCGCCGGCCTGCACCATAAAGTCTTTGATTACTCTGTGGAAGAGCAGGCCATCATAATAGCCGCTCTCAGCCAATTTGATAAAGTTGTCGCGGTGTTGAGGCGTGTCGCCATACAGCAATACCGTGATGGGGCCTTCCGTGGTGGTAATCTCCACGATAGCATCTTCTTTAGGCGTGGTCATGGTCTCAGATTCTGAAGGAGCGGCGGCAGCGACAGCGGCAGCCTTGTCTTGACCACAGGCCACATTCATGCCGACAACGACGCTCACTAACAATATTAGTAATTTATTCATTTTTCGAAGTTCGGATTTATAACACTTTTCTATCGGGATTATCCTCACATGGCGCCGGTGGGATAGACGCGCTTGTAGAGCCGGCGGAAGACGTCGTCGGTGGCTCGCAATTCGTCGGCACGTTCCTGATAATCGGCTCCCCATATAGAGTCGAGCAGCGAACCGATATACCGATGCTCGCGATCCTTCTCGATGGCACCCTCCACGAGCGGGGCTATCCATTCGTTAAACCTCTCACGGTCGACGGCTGCAAGAAATCTGGCCGTGCTTGAGAGGAATTGACCGGTAGTGTCCACCTGCTTGAGATGCTCCACGAGTGGCTCCATGTCGTCAAGACATGTCTCCACATTATTGACGATATATTCATAAGTAGACATACCGTCAGCATCGTTAACAAGTGTTTTCAACTCTTCAGACATAACATACATATATTATAACTCCCACAGGCTGTCAGTATCGGCTGAAAGGCTCATACTGACCGCCCAAAGACGTGATTTGCCATGCAAACAGACGCAAAAATAGCAAAAATTTCTGTAAATACCCCCTTTTTCCAAAAAAATACCGAAATACAGTCCCTCCGGGACAGCGGGTCGGGGGCATGCCTATCCGGGCACTGCGTACCCGGTTACTGAAATTTTGTCCCTCCGGGACGCTCACAACCCCGGAGACGGTCGGCTACCCCGGAGGGGTATCATCTGAGTAACCGGGCACGTAGTGTCCGGATACAGATCCACTATATATCATACCCCGGAGGGGTTGCATATCGCGATGTGATTTAGATGTAGAGGGCGCATCGGATGGTTTGCCGGTGCGCCCTCTGAAAATATATAAATAGTAGGGTATTTAAAGTTACTGTATTAATACAAACAAACTGTTATTTGACAGCAATCTTCTTGACGTTAGTGCCCTGACGTATGATATAAATACCCGGGGAGGGCAAATTGACTGTTAGATTGTCTTCTTTGCAGACTTGATTGACTATCACTAACCCATCAATAGTATAAACCTGAACTTCCGCATTCTCTGACAAACCGGAAATATTGAGTGTCTGACCGACACTCTCTACTTTATAACCCCCTTTGCTAACAGCGGTTACTCCGGTGCCTAAATGGATTACGGAAAGACTCTCTTCGGCATCTGAAAGTGTCAATTCATAGCCGTCCGGGGCTGAGCATACAGTGTTTTCAAACTTTAATACCGCCCAATCTTGCTCAAATTCTTTAGCGACATTCAGTTCAAACGAGAAAATTTCTCCTTCACTTCCTGAGATAGGAAGATTATCCAAAGAAAACAAAATGATTCTTACTCGACCATCTTCGTAACTGCGAAATTCAATCTTATGACCTTGCGGCACTCGATTACCTAAATGGAAAGAACCGGGCGCAACGGTAATGCCCTCAGGAAGCAGCAAATCTGTTTGAAGAGCAGTAATGGCTGTCTCATTATTCATGTCAACCCTCACCTCACCGCTTTTTCCGGCTATGATATCTTCAGCCTGGATCGTCAGACTGTTTACCGGATAATTACGCAGCATAGCAGTGAAGTCAGGAAGTGCCACATCATGATTGGAAGATTCAGTAAAGAGAGAATTGGTAATGGATAATTCTCCACCTGTGAAATCTTCCGCCACTTTTATCTTAACGTAAAATAAAACACCTTGATCTCCCTCTATCGGAGAATGGGTGGAAGAAAAAGCGCCTATCCTCAATATCTGCGGATTGCTGAGATTGCTCACAAAGGAGAATGATGAGTTCAGACGGGATGAAGGAGTAATCTCCGGTCGGCCGTTTTGAGTCACCACCTCTATACCCTCCGGAAAGTGGATATCTGATTGGAATCCGTAAAACACCTGCTCATTTGAAAGGCTGAATGCCAACGAGTAAGTCTCTCCGGGTGCAAGATAAGACGCATCAGTATAGAAGCGATCTTGGGCCGTGGCGGCCGACCATACCCCGCAAAGTATGGTCAGCAGCGACAGCATTGATTTTATGATTAATCTATTCATACGAAAACACCTCTCTTACTTGATGATAACCTTGAACGACTTACCGGCTACAGAGATAATATGCACACCGGGTGTCAACTCGCATTTCTCAACCTCCATATCGCTCACAAAACGAGCCTCTAAAGTGCCGTCTGCAGAATAGACGTTTATGGCCAATCCATCAGCATTATAAATCATTACCGTGCCATTTTCTACCTCAACGCGGATATCGCTTTCTGCTATCTCACTGAGCCCTGTTGTCTGCATATTTGCACCTCCGGTTGACGCACAGCGATACTCTTTTGCGATGGCATCAGCAGCGATAACATTCTGCATCTCTATGGGCGATTGGTTTACAGTATTAACTCTGACCGTAAGCGTCAGTACCTCGCCATTCGCAGTATTGATTACTTCATTTGCGGAATTGAATAACACGAAGCGCATTCTGTTGCTTCCTAACATCTTCGTCGCCAAAGCATGTGAACCGCTTACAGCACAACCGGCTTTAGCGCCTATGAGTGTCATACCTTCCGGCACAACTATCTCACCTTGAAGAGCCACGTATTCTCTCAAATCACCGAGATATACGGGTATTTCTACAACATCACCTTCCGATGCCTCGAAGTCTCTTACTTTAATCACTTCGCTACTTCCTGCACTACGGCGCACCTCTGCTTGGTTATTTGTTTTTACGGAGGGTTGATTTAGTATCAGTTCGATAGTTGCCGAAGCATCCGAAAGGGTTATTTTACCGTCCTTGTTTACGTCGGCAGCCACCACATCAAATATTGTCACCTCATTACCTACGGCATAGTTGGCGGTATTGACAGCATCAGCAACGTTGACCACACCGTTGGCGTTTGAGTCGCCTGTCACGGGGTCTTTTACAGATACCAATACTTCGATTGAAGCGGATAGACTGGAACCATCAGTAGTATGCGCAGTGATTATCGTCGACCCCTCCTTGATATAAGTGACAACGCCGTTTTCATCCACAGTAGCGACCGTTTCATCCTCAGATGTCCAGTTGAGCTGCGGACGTGTAGCGTTGGCCGGTTCGACAGTAGCCGTGATAGTATCTATGTCACCCGCCTTGCCAATCAACATTTCCGGAGAAATCGTCAGGCTTTCCACAAGGACATCCTCTGTTATATTAGCAATTTTGAATTCTTTCCACTGTGGAGCAACTTCATACTCATCTCTGCTCTTCGCAGGCACATATAAAGTGCAATCCAATTTATTGATATCATCAAGAGCCTGCTCACCACATACGGGAGGTTCAGCGGCGAATGAATAAAAACAAGTCATCGCCTTACAATCGCAGAATGCTTCCTTGCCTATCGATTTTAGGTTATTACCAGCGGAGAAATAATCAAGTGAAGAACAACCATAGAAAGCCCAATCTCCAATTGAGTTGACACCATTTCCTATGGTTATACTCTTCAAATTAGAGCACTCTTCAAAAGCAGAACTACCTAAGAAAGTCACACAATCCGGAATGGATACATACGTAAGGGAGGAACAGCGATAAAAAGAAGAAGATGGAATTTTTGTTACATTTTCACCAAAAGTTAATGAAGTAATTGAACTTGAAAATGCAGGAGAATAATACGAGCCGCATTTAGTGCAATCAACAGCATTGAAAATCAGGGAAGACAATTGTGAACAGCTTTCAAAAGCACCTCCTCCGATAGACGTAACACTTTCCGGTATTGTCACAGACGTAAGCGATATACAGCTTCTAAAAGCAAAATCACCGATTGTTGTTACTTTGTCAGGTATATCCACAGAAGTTAACGATGTGCAATATTGAAAAGCACAATCTTCGATGGATGTCACACTCTCAGGAATAGTCACTGACGTAAGGGAGTTACAGTATTGAAAAGTACAAAAACCTATGGAAGTCACACCAGACGGAATGATTACAGACGGAATGGAGGAGCAAGCATAAAAAGCGCAACTTCCGATAATTGTCACTCCTTCAGGTATATTCAAAGAAGTGAGGGAGCGACAGGATTCAAAAGCAGCAGATCCAATGGATGTCACACTCTTCGGCATGTTCACCGAGGTAAGCAATGAGCAGTCCATAAAAGCATAAGGACCGATTGAAGTCACACCCTCCGGAATAGTAACTGAAGTAAGCAATGAGCATCCACTGAAAGCATAAGAAGGAATTTTTGTTACTTTTTCACCGATGGTCAACGAAGTTATTAAACTTGGAAAAGCTCGATTGTCTGACAAGCCTCCACATTCAGTGCAATCAACCGCATTGAAAATCAGGGAAGACAGTTGAGAACAGTTTTTAAAAGCAGAGACACCGATGAATTTCACGCTCTCAGGAATGGTTACTGACTTAAGGGATGAACAACCATCAAAAGCATTATCCCCAATGGTTGTCACTCCCTCCGGAATGGTCAAGGAAGAAAGGGAGGCACAATCTCTAAAAGCGTAATGGCCGATAGAAGTAACACTTTCCGGAATAGTCACAGATCTAAGATATAAACATCCATTGAAAGCAAAATCATCAATCGAGGTGACTGGATACGAATCCCCATTATATACAACTTCGGAAAGAATATTTACAGTCGTAATGCTCTTGTCAAGAGAATCTGAAACATATGCCTCTCCGTTTGAGATATTATAATATATACTATTATTTAAGACAAATTTCGCATTT
This sequence comes from uncultured Sangeribacter sp., assembly GCA_964456155.1. Lineage (GTDB taxonomy): Bacteria > Bacteroidota > Bacteroidia > Bacteroidales > Muribaculaceae > Lepagella. Next base: position 28,639 of record CAYVZJ010000019.1, on the reverse strand, counting down.
GCGGACAGAGCGATGGTGAGGAGCAGGAGCGTTAACAGCCAACTCGGGGCTTGTCGAAGCTTTTTAATCATATAAAGAAATGTTATTAAGGTTAGTTTCCTTAGGGTTAGTTAGCTTCGTCTTCCCCTCGATAGCTAAAGATGTCAGGTTAAAAAAGTAAGCGTAGGAATCTGTATCTGTTGCCGTCCTACTGCTTGAGGCTTCTCGCATTGCCTTGTTGATGTCGGACGGCAACGCAGAAGCCCACGCTTGTATATGTAAAGAATACCCCGCGCAGTTGGGACACTATTAATCGTGTCCACACCGGGATGGAATCTTACATATCCTCTGGGCATCTACCGTTGCTTAATCCTTGACATCAACGGGAAATTTTGCGAGAATTTCAAGCAGTCAAGAATCAGCGCGGATAAACGCTTGTTAAATTATGTCTGTTTTGGACTCGAATAATCGCGTCCTTACAGGTCCCACCTCACTTGACCCCGACCGGGGCTTCTGCGAGACGGTCTGCACTGCAAATTTATATCAAATATCCGAATTTTGAAAACATTATAGGAAAAAATTACAAAAGAAAGAGTTTTGTGTAAGCCTGAAATGGGTTGACTATAAATTATAAAATGTTCCGTGTTGTTCCGATTTGGTCCGCGCCTGCAAGCGTAGCGAGCAATTAGTTCCGGAATGACTTAATCCATCAAGTTCAAATATCGATAGCATAATCTTTGCTGCAAAAATTTATGAACTAAAATGATTAAGCCATTCCGGAACAGCGCATCGCTTCGCTCGCTAACGCAGACCAAATCGGAACAACACGGAACTTTCTTATTTACAATAAATTGCTGACAGAGTGATAGAATAACAGTAGATTCTGCGGTTTATCTGCTCTAATCCGGCGGCTCGAGGGCAGTAAGCGAAGCTTGGCCTCATCTGCGTTTGACCCATATTCTTATCCATCCATATCAAGTGGGGATTTTAAAAGATTGGTGGCAAAACGCAGATCCACTTTGGGCTTCGCCCTTGTGGGGACTACGCAGATGGTTGGGGATTTAGCGCAGATTTTTTTATCATTTGCGCGGTGGGCGCATTTTTTTTATTTAAATTTGCACTCTGGATAGAATAAACAGTTATCAATGATACCTAAAGATATAATCATCGTCATCGGTCGTACTTTCGGCAGCGGCGGTCGCCGTGTGGGCAAAATCCTCGCCGAGCGTCTCGGCCTTGCCTATTATGATAAGGAACTCCTCTCACACGCTGCCCAACGTATGGGGTTTGAACGTAAGATTTTCGACTCCCACGATGAGAAGCGTCCCTCACCCTTGCATTCGCTGCTATCTTCATCTTTCGGTGTGACATTCGAAAGTAATTCGGGCGGACTGACCGGCGACAAACTCTACACGGCATTGGGCGACGTGGTGCGCGACCTTGCTGCTAAGGGAGGTTGCGTCTTCGTAGGTCGTTCTGCCGACTATCTGCTGCGCGACAAGGAGCATCTGCTCAGCGTCTTCCTGCACGCTCCCATAGAGACACGCGCTCAAAATATCCTGCGCCGTGGAGACACTGACTCCATTGCCAAAGCTAAAGAGATGGCAAAGACCAAAGACCGTGACAGAGAAAAATTTTACAATTATTTCACGGGCAGAAAATGGGGCACTATCGGCAACTATCACCTTACCATTGACAGTTCGCTGCTCGACGATGAGGGCGTGGCTGATGTGATTATGGCTCACCTTGAGGGAAGGTTTAGGTAGGTCAGAGGTCAGAGGTCAGAGTTATGAGGTATTTAAACAAAATGGGTGGGTTTTGTTTTATATTAGTATGATTGGTTGGTAGGATTTTACTAATGTATTAATTTAAAATTTACTGTTATGAAAGAACGGACTTATCTCTTCACATATCTGTCGGCTCTTATTATCGGAATATTGCTTCTGGTGTTTCATGCCGATGAGAAACTGTATAACGGTGTTATAATCGCAATGGGTGTGCTTATCGGCCTGCCAAGCCTGACAATGCTTGTCTCCTACCTTCTTCCTAAGAAGAATGAGAACGGTGAAGTCCGTCCTCGTCCCTGGTATGGCATAATAGCTTCTGCGGCGGCATTGGGATTAGGTGTCTGGATGGTATGCAATCCGGCTTTTTTCATGAGCGTTAGCATTTACACTCTCGGAGCCATACTTATATTGGCCGGCGCTGCGGGCGTCATCTTCATCGTCATGGCGGCTCGTCCGGCTCCTATACAGTTTTATTGGCTCATTGTGCCGATTATCTCCTTAGCAGCGGGTCTTGTGGTGGTAATTCTCGGTCCTGATAAGGTGGCCCACAGCGCCGCGCTCATCACGGGAATTGTACTTGTAGTTTACTCTGTCAACGGTTTTACCTCTCTTTTCCGCGAAGGGAAAACTCCTAAGGCAGAGGTAATCTCTGAAGAGGAACCCGCAGGGGCAACTGTGACGGCTGAAGAGCCTAAGCAAATCGAGGCTGATTGAGTCAGAAGTCAGAGTTATGAGTTACGAAGTTGGTGGGAACGAAATTCATGCAGAGAGGGGGTCTGTCGCTTTATGCCGGGAGCATAAAGAGGAAAGTCCGGGCAACATAGAGCAGCATGCTTTTTAACGGAAAGTCGTCGGCGACGGCGAGGTAATGTGACAGAAAATAACCGCCTTCCGGCCTTTAAGCCGGGAGGTAAGGGTGAAAAGGCGAGGTAAGAGCTCACCGCTCCGCGGGTGATCGTCGGAGGCGCACATCCCATGTGTTGCAAGGCCAAGTATACCGGTAGTTAAGGATTGCTCGTCCATTGCCGGGGGGTAGGCTGCTGAAGTCGGCGGGCAACCGTCTGACTTAGATAAATGACAGACATCTTGTCTTCGGGCAAGACACATAACCCGGCTTACACACTCTCTGCACTCTCATCACAGGCGGAGCGGACTCTCCGCTTCGCCTGATTTTTCTGAGGGTCCAATTTTGAAGACCCCGGCATATCTACTGTATCGCTTTAGCATTTTATGCATCTATGGCAACTAAAATCAGCAAACTGATAGACCGCGCGATAGCCTTCGGCAACTACTGCTGGACAGGCGTGTGGCGCGAACCGCGAAATACGTTTAAGGTGCGTCTCATCAAGACGTTAAACCTCTCCATTCGTTCCTTCATGGACCGCGGCCTGCAGATGAAGTCGGCCGCTCTCACATATTCCACCGTCCTGGCCATCGTCCCCGCTTTGGCACTCCTTTTCGCTATCGGACGAGGGTTCGGCTTTCAGGATATCCTCGCGGCCAATATCTTCAGTTATTTTCCCTCTCAGCATAAGGCACTTGAGACGGCCCTCACTTTCGTCGACTCCTATCTCAAAGAGGCTTCGGGCGGTGTCTTCGTGGGCGCCGGCATCATATTGCTGCTCTGGACGCTGATATCACTGCTCTCTACTATCGAAGAGGCCTTCAACAACGTGTGGGATATCAAGAAAGACCGCACTATGTATCAGAAGATTACCGACTATATCTCTATCTGTCTGCTGATACCTATTCTGATGGTGTGCTCTTCGGGCGTCTCCATCTTTATGTCTACCATTGTGCAGTCTAACGTGCATCTGGCCTTTCTATCGCCCGTGATCAACGTCGTGCTCGAACTCTCTCCGCTGGCTCTCGCATGGCTTGCATTCGCCCTGTCATACTTTCTGATACCCAACACCAAGGTGCAATTCAAGTATGCCGCTATCTCGGGGGCGGTCTGCGCCATCGCATTCCAGATACTCCAGCTTCTCTTCGTCAACGGACAGATATATGTATCCAAATATAATGCCATATACGGTTCGTTCTCGTTCCTTCCCTTACTGCTCATATGGCTTCAACTCTCCTGGCTCGTGCTCCTCTTCGGTTGTGTGCTTACATACTCAATGCAGAACATCTTTGCATTCAATTTCTTAGGCAATGTCTCCAACGTCTCGCAGGACTATCACCGTAAAATAGCAGTTGTGGTAACGGCCGCTATTTTCGAGCGCTTCAAAAATGAAGAGAGTCCTCTGACACGCAACGAAATATCCACTCTCTACGACATACCTATTCGCCTTGTGGGAGATCTCACATACGTTCTCAAGGAGACGGGAATAATCTTCAATGTTCTGATAAAAGATGACGTCATCGCCTATACACCGGCCGTGGATATCACCACCTTCACCGTCGGCGATCTCTTCCGCCGTCTCGACAAGTATGGCGACTCCGACTTCATACCGCGCTTCAACAGCATATATCCCACCATCGTGGAAAACCTCGACCAATGGAACGACCACGCCTGGGACCTCGCCGACAAAAAGCTTCTCACAGACGTAGCCCTCCCCTCTCCCGAAGATATCCTGAAAGCCCTCGCCGCACAAAATCGATAACCGGGCACGCAGTGTCCGGATAGAGATAATTCCGCGTCCTTTACCCCGAAGGGGTTGCACTTTTTTTTGCGAATAGAAACATTTTTCTAATAAAATGTTTGCGAATGTGCCAAAAACGGAGTAAATTTGTTAATTATAGTATACCATATAAAACATCTTAAACCAACTATATCAAACTCGTTTTTACACCTTACAATAATGAGTTACCTTAAATTTGACAAAAACCTGATGATCAACCTTGAGCAGTCCTTGCCCAAGGAGATGCTGCGCACCAACAAGAGCGGCGCGTATCATTGCACGACAATCGTCGGGTGTAACACACGCAAGCAGCACGGCCTGCTCGTAATCCCCATTCCGGAAATGGACGACAAGGCGCATATACTGCTCTCATCGCTCGACGAAACGGTGATACAGCACGGGGCGCCCTTCAACCTCGGACTGCATCAATATGAAGGCAACGTATTCTCACCTAACGGTCACAAGTATATCCGCGAATTCAACTGCGAGGCAGTGCCCACCGTCACTTTCCGTGTCGGCGGTGTAATCCTTACCAAAGAGAAGGTCTTCATCTCCCACGAAAACCGCATCCTGATAAAGTACACTCTGGTGGATGCGCATTCGGAAACCAAACTGCAATTTCGACCCTTCCTGGCCTTCCGCAATGCCAATGACCTCTGCGTGGAAAACGATGCTCTCAATCGCGACATCCACCCGGTGAAAAACGGAATTTCCGCTTGCCTATACGGTGGATATCCCGACCTCTTCATGCAATTCAGCAAAGAGCCCACGTGGATCAACGACGGCCACTGGTATAAGGATATCATCTATTACAAAGACCGCGACCGCGGACTCCCCTATCGTGAAGACCTCTGGGTGCCCGGATATTTCGAATTGCCCATACGTAAGGGCGAGAGCATAATCTTCTCAGCCTCAACATTTGAATGTGACCCGAACGACTTCGAGAAGGTATATGTAGACGAACTGGCCGTCCGCACACAGCGCACCTCCTTCTACAACTGCCTCAAGAATGCCGCCAAGCAATTCTATCTCAAGAATGACAAGGGCGTGTATATAATGGCCGGATACCCCTGGTATAACGTGCGCGGTCGCGACGAACTGATAGCGTTGCCCGGCTGCACGCTGGCTATCGGCCATAAGGAAGACTATGAAAAGATTATGGCCACTTTCCTGACCGCGCTCCACAAGTATCTCGAAAAGGGAGAGAAAGACAGCGTGATCCGGGATATCAACCTCCCCGACATCCCGCTATGGACGCTCTGGGCTCTGCAGCAATATCGCCGAAGCACTGACAATAAAGAGTGTCGCGACAAATATCTTGCAGACATCAAGCGACTTGTGGAGGATATCCGCAGCAACCGCGTGCCCAACCTCAAACTCAATAAAAACGGCCTCCTCTCCACCGCCGGCGAACAGACGCCCGTGACGTGGCTTTCGGCTTCGCTCAACGGCCGACCCATCATACCGCGCACAGGATATGTCGTAGAGTTTAACGCTCTATGGTATAACGCCGTGAGATTCTTAATCTCTCTGATCGAGGAGGATCCTGAAGAGAAGGCTCTGCACGACGAACTCTCAGCGCTCGCCGACAAAATCAAAGAGGCCTTTGTGGATACATTCCTCAATGACTACGGATATCTCTACGACTACGTCAACGGTGCTTACACCGATCTGGAGGTGCGCCCCAATATGGTGATAGCCATCGGCCTGGAATACTCACCGCTCGACCGCCGTCAGCGCAAACGCATACTCGACCTTGCCACCCGCGAACTCCTTACGCCTAAGGGCTTGCGTTCGCTCAGCCCGAAGTCGTACGCCTACCGTCCGGTATATGTCGGCAATCCGCAGGAACGTGAACTCACCGTGCATCAGGGTCCGGCACGCCCCTGGCTCTTCGGCTTCTATGCCGACGCTTATTTCAAGGTGTTTGGCGTGGCCGGCACCGGATTTATCGAGCGTATGCTCATAGGATATGAAGATGAGATGACTGAAGGCTGCATCGGCTCGCTATCAGAGATGTATGACGCCAATCCTCCCTACACGGGACGCGGTGCCGTCTCTACGGCCAAGAACGTCGGAGAGATACTCCGCACCATCAAGACAGTCAACAAACTTAACAAATTACAAACCTCTCAATCTCAAGAACAATGAAAGCATTAATGTTTGGATGGGAGTTTCCTCCCCATATTCTCGGAGGTTTGGGCACTGCCTCATACGGTCTTACAAAGGGTATGCACAACTGTGGCGATATGGACATCACCTTCGTCATTCCCAAGCCGTGGGGCGATGAAGAGAAGGGCTTCGCGCAGATTATCGGAGCCTGTGAGACGCCGGTGGCCTGGAGAGACGTATCATGGGATTACGTCAACCAGCGCATCGGCAAGGTGATGGACCCGGAGATGTATTTCCGCCTGCGCGACCATATTTATTCCGACTTCAACTATCTGCACCTCAACGACCTCGGCTGTATCGAATTTTCCGGCAAATATCCGGACAACCTGCTCGAGGAAATCAATAATTACAGTATCGTGGCGGGCGTCATAGCGCGCACTATCCCCTGCGATGTGATACATTCGCACGACTGGCTGACATATCCGGCCGGCATACATGCTAAGAATATCACCGGCAAACCGCTCGTAATCCACGTGCACGCCACCGACTTTGACCGCTCGCGCGGCAACGTCAATCCCACCGTCTTCGCCATCGAGAAAGATGGCATGGAGAATGCCGACCATATCATCACCGTCTCCAACCTTACACGCCGCACGGTGATAGAGAAATACGGCATCAATCCGGATAAGGTCACGACAGTGCATAATGCTGTCATACCTCTCGATGAGGAATTGCTCAATCTGCCCCGCACCGACACGAAAGATAAGGTAATCACCTTCCTCGGGCGTATCACAATGCAGAAAGGACCGGAATACTTCGTGGAGGCCGCCGCCAAGGTGCTCGCCAAAACGAAGAATGTACGCTTTGTCATGGCCGGCTCGGGTGATATGATGGACGCGATGATCAAACTCGTGGCTAAACGCGGCATCGCCGACAAATTTCATTTCACCGGCTTCCTCAAAGGCAAGCAGGTGTATGAGATGCTGCGCAATAGCGACGTCTACGTGATGCCCTCCGTGTCAGAGCCCTTCGGCATCTCACCGCTCGAAGCAATGGAGATGGGCGTCCCCTCCATTATCTCCAAGCAGAGCGGATGCGCCGAAATCCTCGATAATGTCATCAAGACCGACTACTGGGATATCGACGCGATGGCTGACGCCATGCATTCCATCGTCACCAATCCCGCGCTTCATAACACGCTGCGAGACAAGGGCATCGAGGAGATACACGGCATTACATGGGAAAAAGCCGGACAGAAAGTAATCGATATCTACAAGAAGGTAATCGACGCACGTAAATAACACACGATATCACCTGTAAGAAAACAACACCTTTAACAAACCGCAAAACACCGCATAACAATGAAATCAATCTGTTTTTATTTCAAGATACATCAGCCCTTCCGTCTGAAACGTTATCGTTTCTTCGACATAGGCAACGACCACTACTATTACGATGACTTCGCCAATGATGATATCATCAATCACATGGCCGAAGTGAGTTATATCCCCATGGCCAACACTCTCCTGGAGATGATAAATAATTCCAACGGCGAATTCAAGTGTGCCATCGACATATCAGGCACTGCCATCGAGCAACTCCAACTGTACGTGCCTGAATTTATCGATACGCTCAAGAAACTGGCAGACACTAAATGTGTCGAATTCCTTTCCGGCACGTATGCCCACTCTCTGGCCTCTCTCGAAGACCCGGAGGAATTTATCCGCGAGGTCAAGATGCACGACGACCTTATCCATAATCTCTTCGGACAGAAACCCAAAGTATTTGCCAATACCGAACTGATTTATGACGATGAGACGTCGCTTCTAATCGCCGGCATGGGCTTCAAGGCCTGTCTGACTGAAGGCGCTAAACACGTGCTTGGTTGGAAATCACCCAACTATCTCTACTGCAGCGCGGCAGCCCCGCAACTCAAACTCCTGCTGACCAACTCCAAGTTGGCTCACGATATCTCCGACAATTTCAATAATCCGGAGTGGCCGGAATATCCGCTCACCGCTGATAAGTATATCGACTGGATCGCAGCCCTGCCCGAAGAGGAGCAAGTGGTAAACCTCTATCTATCAATGGACACATTCGGCGGCTTCAATCCTGCTTCATCCGGCATCTTTGACTTCATGAAGGCTCTCCCACACTTCGGCAAGGAGCGTGGCGTCAATTTCGCATCACCTTCAGATATAGTGAAGAAACTCAAGCCGGTGGGTGAAATTGCCGTGCCATTCCCCATATCCGACATAGGTGAGAGCCGTGACGTTGCCGCTTGGAAAGGTAATGACATGCAACGAGAAGCGCTCGGCAAACTGTATGCCGTAGGCGAACGCGTAAACCTCTGCTCAGACCGCCGTCTCAAACTCGACTGGGAATACCTGCAGAGTTCCGACCATTTCTATTATATGGCCACAGGCAAGACTGCCGAGGCTGCCTTCAGTCCTTACGACTCCCCCTTCTCCGCCTTCACCAACTATATGAATGTCCTGGCTGACTTCATAGTGCGCGTAGAGGAGCAGTTCCCGGAGAATATCGATAATGAAGAATTAAACAGTCTGCTGCTCACCATCCGCAATCAGGCCGGTGAAATCAACTCCCTGAAGAAAGAGTTGAAGACACTCCGCACCAACATCGAAAACGCCGAAACCCCTCTCGTCAAAGAACAGGAAGACACTAAGGCTACAGAAAAACCGATAAAAAAGAAGACAACAACCAAAAAGAAAAAGTAACCGGGCATCACTCTCCCCCCACCAAGTCCCGGAGGGACGTAATATGACTAACCGGGTACGCAGTGCCCGGACAAGCGACCCTCTCACACTCCAAGTCCCGAAGGGACGTAAGCTCGAAATAACAATTACGCCGGACGCATCAGTTTGCGCCCGGCGTAATTGCGTTTTATAATAGTAAATTAATTAATCATATCGTAGGAATGTCCCGTCTGCACGAAACTTTAACTCAATATTGTTGCTGAGCTTCACCTCATAACCCTTCCTATCTTTCTCGATACCTACCACATTGGCATCCTTGTAGTAACTTGAAAGATGCTTGGCGATGGCTCCGGGGATGAAATATGCCGGCACACTTCTGTTATTGCCTACCTCCACCTCTTTCCAGTTGCCTTTCTTATCGAAGGTGATCTCAGCTCCGTCATCAAGAATAACCTCAAATTCGGATATGCTGCCCATTTTCCTTTCTACTTTTACAAGACTGATGGAAGACTTGAAATTATCCTTCACAACTTTTCGCGCTGCCACGGGAAGCGGACTCTCATTACGGTAATACTTTTCGGCACCGGCCATTCCACCGAACGCCACCAGCATCACAAGCGCCATTAAAATCTTTTTCATAATCGTAACTAAGTTAATTGTTTATTTCATTTTTAGAATAAACATGGAGATAGTTGAAAAAGTTGAGCATTACAATTTATTTTGCTAATTTTGTAACATTCAAATAAAGATAATTTATGCTACAGTATCCGTCTCAATCGTATTTTACTCTTGAGGTTTGCGAACCGGAGGGTGACTATCTTGAACCGCTCGACCTTGCCCACCGTCTGGTAAATCAGACCGGTGTCAACATCTTTCTCACCGGTAAAGCGGGCACGGGAAAGACCACCTTCCTTCACCGACTCATGGAGGAGACTACCAAACGGGCTGTAGTGCTCGCCCCCACCGGCATCGCTGCAATCAATGCCGGCGGCGTCACCATACATTCTTTCTTCCAACTCCCCTTCGCGCCCTATCTGCCCGACGGCAGCATGGATTCGAGGGAAGGTAAGAAATATTCATTCAGCAAGACAAAAAAACGGATCATCCGCACGCTCGACCTTCTTATCATCGACGAAATCTCGATGGTAAGACCCGACGTGCTCGATGCCGTTGATAAAGTGTTGCGCAGATACCGTAATCCACGAAAGCCATTCGGCGGCGTCCAACTGCTGCTGATCGGCGACCTCCGCCAGTTGGCGCCCGTAGTGCAGCCGCGTGAATGGGAAATGCTCTCTAAATTCTACAATTCGCCCTACTTCTTCGAGAGCATTGCGCTCAAGGAGGCCGGATATGTCACCGTCGAACTCACCAAAGTCTTCCGCCAGCAGGACGACCGGTTTCTTAACCTGCTCAACAAGGTGCGCGATAACAAGATAGACAGCGAGGCGTTGTGGCTGCTCAATCAGCGCGTGGCCGGACCCGACATCATCGAGAGCCAGAAGGGCATCATCCGACTCACCACCCATAATTATCTGGCTGACCGTATCAACGAAGCGAACATGCAGAAATTGCTTCGTGATGAATATGTATATGCCGCTGACATCCAGGGTAACTTTCCCGAATCGTCATATCCCGCCGACCCACGGCTCACTCTTAAAGTCGGTGCTCAGGTGATGTTTATCAAGAATGATCCGGGCATGGAGAAGGATTATTACAACGGACTTCTCGGCATCGTCAGCAGCCTGAGTGCCGATAAGGTCTATGTCACTACTCTCGAGGAGGAACCACGCGAACTGGTGGTCAGCAACGTGACGTGGGAGAATGTATCGTACGCACTCAACGAGGCCGACGGAAAGATACATGAAAAGGTGGAAGGCACTTTTTCGCAGATACCGCTCCGTCTCGCTTGGGCCATCACCATCCATAAGAGTCAGGGACTTACATTCGATAAGGCCGTGATTGACGCCTCGCGCTCTTTCGCTCCGGGACAGACATACGTGGCTCTCTCGCGCTGCCGCACGCTCGAAGGCGTTTATCTCGAAGCGCCCCTGCAGGCTCATGCCATCATGACCGACGGGAAAGTGAGCACCTTCATATCTTCGCAGTCGCAATATGCTCCGGACAAGTCGGTGCTCGAATATTACAGTGATTTATATTACAATACCCTCCTACACGAACTCTTCGACCTCCGCTCTCTTGCACGCAATTTCGAGGGACTTCACCGGGTGATGGGCACCGAACTGCAAGCCACTTATCCCAAACTCGTAGCGCGTATTGACTCGCTGGCAGACAAACTCAACAACGAGATAATGGCCGTGGCCGACAAATTTCACGCGCTTATTGATAATCTCACCCCTTATCTGAAGACGTCGGAAGAGGCTGCTGCCAAACTGGACAGCAAGATAAAGGGGGCTACCGGATTTTTTGCAGATTTTATCGACGAACTGCTCCGAGCGGTGAAACTCATCCCCGTGGATATCGACAATGCGCAGGTGAAGAAGAGGCTTGTCACCTCGATTGAGGGAGTATCTGAGACTGCACAGATGATGCTCTCACTGATAAGGGAATTCAGCGACCGACCATTTACTGTAGAGCATTTCCTGCAGCAACGAGCACGAGTGCTCCTTGATAATGACAAAATGCCCCTTCGCCCTGCTCGAAAGAGTAAAAAAGTAGTTATCGTTACTGAGCGAACTGATTCACCTGAAATTCATGATGAAGACCCTGTTACCTCAATTGCTCCGGAAGCGACACCTGACACTATTGAAGATATCGTGAACCCGGAAGTCTATCAGCGCCTTAAGCAATGGCGACTGGCTAAGGCCGAGCAGATGGGCAATGTGCCGCTCTTTGTCATTATGCACAACCGAACCTTAATGAATATTTCGGCCGCAATGCCGAGAGATATTGATGATTTGAAGAGGATTAAAGGATTAGGAAAAAAGAAAATACAACAATTCGGTGAAGAATTAGTTAATATAGTATGGCAAACCGAAAACTCCTGATTCGCACTCTTATTTTTCTTTTACTACTCCCGATATCCATCTTCGCTGAGACTCCTGTCACTGAGGGTCAATATTATGGCGAAATCCTGGAATTGACCTCTGATGACCTCGACGCGGAAATTGACGCACTCGAAGAGGAGGGTGCCATCGTATTGTATCGACGTGATAACCTTGTCCTTACTCTTATCCCGGATCATTCATCGCCTGCCGCCGCAAGGAAGAGTGCCCGGATAAAGCGTTGCCATAACCTTCCGGGAAAGAAAGCGAAGGGTGAACACGCACTTTCTAAAAATTACACCGTACCCACTCTCTCGCAGGCTCATAACTGGTATGACGCTTACACTATTCATAAAGGTCTGGAGGGAACTGCCTACGACGGCTCAGGCGTCGTAGTAGGACTATGCGATATAGGCTTTGACGCATCGCATATCGCCTTCCGAAAGGCTGACGGCACTACACGCATTGCCCGCACCGTGCAATATCTCGAGTCGGAGGGTAAGCGTATCGAATGCAGCACTCCGGAAGAGATAGCATCATGGCTTACCGACCGCGACACACATACTCACGCTACACACGTAGCAGGCATTCTGGCCGGGTCATATGATGCTGACGGACTCGCCGGCGCAGCACCCGGGGCTGAAATCGTGGCCACTGTCTCCGAACTCACTGATGTCGGCATACTTGCCGGAGTGGAAGATATCATTGCATACGCAAAAGAGAGCGGCAAACCATGTGTCGTCAATCTCTCCGTAGGTAATTATACCGGGCCGCATGACGGCACCTCTCTCTTCGCGCGATATCTTGACAAATGCGGCGAGGACGCCATAATCTGCATATCATCCGGTAATGAAGGCAACAGCAGTCATACCTTCTCCGTCGATTTTACCGAAGAACGCCGGGAGCTGATGTTCAAGATCACGAGCCTCACCAACGCCAACTTTGAGATAGCCGGCATTTCCGACTTCTGGATGGCCGACAACACTCCGCTACGTCTAACTCCCTATATCATAGATACCTCTCATTATGACGAGATTACGACTGTTATTGACGATATAGATTTTGCCGTCACTCCGATTGTAATCTTAGGCACCGAGCCGGGAGAGAAGGATATCTACGGCCATGACATCGAATATATCTATAGTGACGTTTTGGCGCAATATTTTACCGGCGAAATCTTACTCTATGGAGAGGTTGACAACGCTAACGGCCGCTACCACGTTTATATGCAATATGAATTGCATAGCGATATCGCTGCCGACGGCAAGCCCTGGGGGCGCTACCTCATCGGAGGCAAGGCATCTGCGGCTCACGGTTCGCACCTTGACGTATATGCTGACGGTGTCTACAGCAGTTTTACGAAATTCAGCCGGTCAGACCTCCAGCCCTCGAGCATCAATTCTATCAGCGACCTGGCTACGGGACATAACGTGATTTGTGTCGGCCTTTACAATAATCATAAGGAGGTGAAATACTTCAACGGCAAGTCGTGGAAAGTGGATGAGCCACAGGGAGAGATATCATCTTATTCAGGCTATGGCACGCTTGTAGACGGTCGCATCCTGCCGCATACCTCCGGGCCCGGTATTCCGGTGGTGTCGGCTTACAGTTCGCCGTATCTCGCCAATCCATCCAACAGTTGGCGTCTCGGCAGAATGAGCCTGGCCTCGCGCGGTGATAACAAGCCCACGGATGTCATAATACTCCCGGAAGAGGCCGAGACTTATCATCCGGAATATTACTATTGGGGAGCAGAGGGAGGCACGTCGATGTCCACGCCTTACGTTGCCGGCTATATCGCCACATGGCTGCAAGCCAACCCCGACTTAAAGATTGCTGACATACAGGGTATTATCCGAAACAGCAACGACACTTCCGAACATCGCGCATACACCGTATCGCCACGCAACGGCCACGGATTTTTCCGCCCGGTGGAGGGACTTCGAGAGTCGCTCTTTCTCGCCACATCATTGCCGGTAGTGGGATATGAGAAGCCGGCTATCCGAGTATCGGGAGATATCTTGCATGTTGGTATCTCGCAATTCGGCGAAGGGACATTGCCGCTTACCATCACCGACATGAATGGCCGGATAGTATTGCAGACCCTTCTTACCGACACCTATATGACAATAGACATCAGCCACCTCTTCCCCGGCGTCTACATAATCACCATCCCCGGCCACACCCCTGCCAAAATAATTCTGTAATTAAAAAAATGGCGGAAAACGTGGGATATTCCCGAAAAAATCTTACCTTTGCATTGACATATGCGGTAATAGCTCAGTTGGTAGAGCATCAGCTTCCCAAGCTGAGGGTCGCGAGTTCGAGCCTCGTTTACCGCTCCCAAAAATACCTTCAGGCAGTTAACATCATTGTTATCTGCCTTTTTCTTATAAAAAATGTTAAACGGTGGGCGATTTGGTAATTTGGGAACGATATTTGCGTTTCGTAGGATATGATACTGTCCAATCCATTTAAATTACCGGTAGTTGACGCATTCCTGAGATGCTATGCCGAGACTTTGCAACGTCTTTTCCCCGACTGCTCCCTCGAAATAAAATTCAAGCCTCTTGACGATGCCGACAATGAGTATCGCGATATAATCGTGCGTCTCAACAAGACTATCTATCTCTCTGAAAAGGAGATAGGCAAACTGGGTCTTACCCCGCCGGAAATATTCGCAGCAATCGCTCACGAACTCGGTCATATACTCTATCACACCCACCCCTGGGCGTATGATGCTGAAGAACGCGCCGACACCCTCGCCGCCCAACTCGGCTTAGGTGCACAGATGATTACCGTAATCGAAAAAATCATAGCCAGCCGCCGTTTCCGCCACATCACCTCGCTGCTCGTAAAGCGCATACAGTATCTCACCCATTTAGCATGATATTTAGACTATATATAGCATGATATCTCACGCCTTTTCCACATTTTTTTGTAATTTTGCAGTTGCATAATATATGGAATATGTGGAAATCAATACTTGGCACAGTCTCCCTGCTGATCGTCTCTAATATATTCATGACATTGGCATGGTACGGACATCTGAAACTGCAACAGACCGGCGTTTCGAAAAGTTGGCCGCTAATAGCCGTAATCCTCTTCTCCTGGGCTATCGCGCTGGCTGAATACTCCTTTATGATACCGGCCAACAGAATGGGATTTAGCGGCAACGGTGGTCCATTCTCGCTCTTCCAGTTGAAAATAATACAGGAAGCCATCACATTAGTGGTATTTACCGTCGTGGCGATGTTTATATTCAATGGTGAGAAATTGCACTGGAATCACGTGGCTGCATTTATCTGTCTCGTGGCAGCCGTATGCTTCGCTTTTTATCCCACAAAGCCATAACTCAACTTTTTTCATTACTTTTGTGTAATAAATACGGGGGATGTAAGTATGCCTCCCGAAATTAAAAATAATGCATGATGAGCAATACTAATAATACTGAAAAGGAGAGAACGGCCAACGAGGCGGTGCTCGACGCTGCCACCAACTCCGAATATCAATATGGCTTCACTTCCGACATTGATACGGATATCGTGCCGCCGGGACTTACCGAAGAGACCGTCCGACTCATTTCTCGACTCAAAGAGGAGCCGGAATGGCTGCTGCAGTTCCGCCTCGACGCTTTCAGATATTGGGAGACTCTCCAGCCTCCACACTGGGCTCATCTACGCATACCGGAGATAGACTTTCAGGCTATCTCCTATTACGCCGCCCCTAAGAAAAAGGAACTCAAAAAGAGCCTTGACGAGGTGGACCCCGAACTTATCGACACTTTCAACAAACTCGGCATCTCCCTCGAGGAGCAGAAGCAACTCGCCGGTGTGGCCGTCGACGCCGTGATGGACTCCGTCAGCGTCAAAACCACCCATCGCGAAAAACTCGCCGAACTCGGCATCATATTCTGCTCATTCTCAGAAGCGGTGAAAAACTATCCCGACCTTGTGCGCAAATACTTGGGAACAGTTGTGCCCTATCGCGACAACTATTATGCCGCCCTTAATTCCGCCGTATTCTCCGACGGCTCCTTCGTTTACATTCCCAAAGGCGTGCGCTGCCCTATGGAATTATCTACATATTTCCGTATCAATGCAGCCGGCACGGGACAATTTGAGCGTACACTCATCGTGGCCGACGATGACGCATACGTATCATATCTCGAGGGCTGCACGGCGCCCATGCGCGATGAAAACCAACTTCACGCCGCCATCGTGGAGATTATAGTCGAAGAACGCGCCGAGGTGAAATACTCTACCGTGCAAAACTGGTATGCCGGCGATAAGGATGGTCGTGGTGGTATCTATAATTTCGTCACCAAGCGTGGCCTTTGCCGAGGCGACCGCTCCAAAATCTCCTGGACACAGGTTGAGACCGGCTCGGCTATCACCTGGAAATACCCCTCATGCATCCTCAAAGGAGATGAGTCGGTAGGCGAGTTTTACTCCGTAGCGCTCACCAACAATCATCAGCAGGCCGACACGGGCACCAAGATGATACATATCGGCAAAAACTCCCGTTCCACAATTGTCAGCAAAGGCATAAGCGCGGGAGAATCACAAAATTCTTACCGGGGACTCGTAAGAGTAGCCAAAGAGGCCTCCGGCTGCCGCAATTTCACGCAGTGTGACTCACTGCTTATGGGCGACAAATGCGGCGCGCATACTTTCCCTTACATCGATGTGCGCAATAATGAGTCGACCGTAGAACATGAGGCTACTACATCAAAAATTAACGAAGAGCAACTATTCTATTGTCGTCAGAGAGGCATTCCGGCCGAAGAAGCCGTCGGGCTTATCGTAAGCGGATATGCCAAAGACGTGATGAATAAACTACCGATGGAATTTGCTGTCGAAGCACAAAAACTCCTTCAGATAAGTCTCGAAGGCAGCATCGGATAGAAGGAAGACCGTTGCCATAATTTTTTAAAGGATAAATAATTAATGATAGAACGCACTGTCATTGTTGACGGAATTGATCCACAGACCTTCTATGGCGTCAACAATTCAAATATCAATCTGATACGCAATCTCTTCCCCAAACTGCGAATGGCTGCTCGCGGCAGCGTAATCAAGGTGATAGGGGAAGATTCTGAAACTGCCGACTTTGAGCGGAAAATAAAGAAAATAGAGCAACACGCTGCTAAATACAACAAACTCACCGACGAGGATATCATCGATATCATCAAGGGCGACGCGCCCAAGCCGGTGAATAGCGAGGGAGTAATCATCTTCGGCCAGTCGGGGCGCCCTATCGCTCCGCGCAACCCCAACCAGGTAAAGATGGTACGCTCTTTTGCGGAAAACGACCTCACGTTTGCGCTCGGTCCGGCCGGCACGGGTAAGACTTATATCGCCATTGCTTTAGCCGTAGCCGCTCTCAAAAATCGCCAGTGCAAGCGCATCATCCTCTCGCGGCCTGCCGTCGAAGCGGGTGAAAAACTCGGTTTCCTGCCCGGTGACATGAAGGATAAGATCGACCCCTATCTCCGTCCGCTTTACGACGCTCTCGAGGATATGCTCCCGGCCGTCAAACTCAAGGAGTATATGGAGAATGACACCATTCAGATAGCACCGCTGGCCTTCATGCGCGGACGCACGCTCAATGACGCCATCATTATCCTTGATGAGGCGCAAAACACCACCAAACATCAGATGAAGATGTTTCTGACGCGTCTGGGCGTCAACGCCAAGATGATTATCACCGGCGACGCCACGCAGATCGACCTCCCCCGCTCCACCCAGAGCGGACTCATGCAGGCGCTCAAGATACTTCGCGGCGTGAAGGGCATCGGCATTATCGAATATCAGAAGAAAGATATCGTGCGCCATCCGCTCGTGCAGCGCATCGTCGATGCTTACGAAGCACGCGAAGAGCAGGTAGACAAGGAATTTGAAGAGAAAATCACAGGAGCAACCCTGATCAACGAAGGGTCTAAATAATTAACAGGCAACATATAATGGCACAAGTAGGAGATACTGTCCGCTATCTGAGCACCACCGGAGGCGGAGTCATCACCAAGATTGATGGTAAGATAGCATATGTGGAGGAGGATGGATTTGAGACACCGGTTTTACTTAAGGAACTGGTGGTAGTGCTTCCGGCCGGTCATCAGCCTGCACAGTCAGGCGCTCGACTGATGTTCGACCAAAAGGCGTTTGACACCGGTCGCGCTCCTGCACCTGCTCAATCTGCAGCCCCGGCAACTCCTTCAAAGGATGCAACTCCGCAGCCTAAGCCGGAGCCTATAGTGGAGACTGCTTATGGTGATAAGATTTCAATATCTTTGGCATTCGAGCCATCCGACCTCAAACGGCTCTCGGATAGCACGTTTAATGCAGTTCTGGTAAATGACTCCAACTATACTCTCTATTTCCTCTTCGCCGGACGGAGCAAGGAGGCTGATAAAGGTAAGGAGGCAAATGAATGGAAGGTAATCTATCAGGGAGAGGTGTTGCCCAACGAGATAATCGATCTGGCTTCATATACACATGAGACGCTTTCGGAGATAGAGCGTGTGGCCATTCAGGCTATAGCCTTCAAGGCTGAGAAGGCCTTTTCGCTCAAATCTCCCATAGATGCGTCAAGAAGACTCGACCTTACCAAGTTTTACAAGGTACACGCCTTCCGTGAAGGGAGATATTTCGACTATCCGGTATTGGAATTTCCGCTCATCACTGACGACACTCTGCCGCAGGGCGCCGGACGCACTACCGAAGACCTCGCCGACCGCCAGGATCTGACTGAGGTGTATAGCGAGTCGCTCGATAGACTTAAAGGTAAATTTTCTACAAAAGATAAGCCTGCGCAGAGTAAGCCCAAAAATCCGGCTGACAATCCACACAAACTCCTGCCGCTGATAGAGGTAGACCTGCATATCGACAGCCTTGTCGACACTACAGCCGGCATGAGCAATTCGGATATGCTCAACCTGCAGCTTGATACGGTGCGCAATACAGTTAAAGAGCATAGCAAGCGCATCGGCCAGAAGATAGTCTTTATCCATGGCAAGGGTGAGGGAGTGCTCCGAAAGGCTGTTATCTCATTGCTGAAAAAAGAGTTCCCCTCGCTCACCATTCAGGATGCTTCATTCCGCGAATACGGATTTGGCGCTACGCTCGTCACTATACACAACCCTTCCAACAATTCCTAATCCCATATTGCTATGAAAGAGCCTGAATACTGGACATATCCCGCCGAGTCAGAGTCCGGCCGACGACTTATCATCACCGGACGTGACGGCATAGACAAATTAAAGGATTCCGGCAAATACCGCTATCGTATCAACGTATATTGGGATTATAATGCCCTTCCTGACGGCATGCCCGAGCCGGAGGAGGCCGAGCAGATGCTTGCCGCCACAGAGGCTTTCGAAAAGGAACTGGCCAAAGACAAGGCGGCCGTCATGACCGGAATCTATACCGGCGACGGTCGCCGTGACTGGGTGTTTTACACCACCTCCTTATTTATCTTTCAGAAGATATTCAACCGTGCCCTCGAGACGCTCGACCTCATGCCCCTGGTGATAGAAGCATCCGAAGATCCCGACTGGGAGGAATACACCGAAATGCGTGAGCACACCTACATTCCCCCCGAAGAATAAGGTTTTCACTCAAAACTAAAACGGCGTGTAAACCTCTTCACCCCCATTTTGGCAAGGACATCCATATCAAGGCCGACGTTCACTCCGAAATCGGGAAATATCAGCCGAGGATGCTTGGCACTGTCTGAATGCAGGATGCACACACTCTCCATTCCGTCGGCCGCTCTCATGATCTCCGCAAACTTATTCAACTCATATTTACCGGAATTCATAGCAGACATCTCCTTCGGAATGGCATAGAGAGGATGCTCCTCCGAAATCTCAAGTTCGAAAAGGGAGATGTTTTCTATATTTTTCTCACCCGCCGCCCTGTATAGAAACCGTTCCGATTTACCGTCGCTGATTCTGAATTTGCGCGGTTTGGAGTCATACACATATATATACCTGTTGTCGCGGCCTACAAGATTGTTGGTCATGTCGGTCAGCTCCGGGGCCATATTGGTGAAAGTCCTCGAATATGGATTATCCGGATTGTATATAGCCTGCAATACGGCATGGCAATCCTTATACCTGTCATCATCGGCAGGAAGCCGGGGCCATTCATTCCAGTCACACCATTCTGGTGTCTCCTCCATGTATGGCTCAAGGATGACACGGTTGATGTAGTCCCCCTCCTCATCTGCCCATTCCATATCTATCCAGCCCGAGACAATATTATTATTCCCCATGGTATTATCCGATGACAACTGATACCTGCGGCTACCGGCCGGGTCACATATCGCAAAAAGGTGTAGCCTGTATGGATTATCCGCAAAATGTACCAGCAGTTCGTACGGCCTCAGTTCCCATTCCGCCCCCTTGCGACAGTAACAGAAGGCCGACAACAAATTATGTGGGAAAATCCAAAAACGCGTATTCCCTTTATCGGCATCATCTATCCATATTCCCGGCATATCTATCCCTTGGATAGACTCCGACAATGATAGTGTCTCATCAGGCACGGCAACTCCGCGACATGTGAGGCATATCTGTGAAAGTGTGGAATACAGCAAGAGAGGCGCGACGTCCGCAAGCTTTTCCCGGTGAGCTATGACATGATTCAGATAGTCAAGAGATTCGATGAATATATGCGGTTTATCCATCGAACCGATGCGCGGCATGTCATCCTGAAGGACATATAGCAAATCGAGCAATCGTTCTACAGAAATACGGATGTCCTTATCGCTGATATCTCGCCCTCTGGAATTTTCGGAAATCCACGGACGAATCACACCGAACGTCAGAAGCACGATAAAGGATATATCAAAACGAGGGGTTTTGCCAACGCCGTCTGGGAAAAAGAGTTGCAGCAGTCGGCGGTCATCATCTTTGTATCTGAATTTAAGTCCCTCGTCGATGGTGAGTTCTTTCCCGCCTGTGGCATAATAACGGAAGAGCATCCTGCAAAACTTCTTGCGTGACGCCATCTGCGTTCTGTCACCCCAATCAAGCGAACTAAACAATTCGGAGGTCGCGAGATAATTGTCCATCAGGACATAGAGGGACTCATCAGATGCGGCGATTACCTCTTTGTTGAGGATATTGTAATATGTCTCGACATCCCTTTTGGAGTGACGGTTATTCATGACGGTCTCAAATGAGACGCCCCATATTTTACGGTATTCCGCTTCGGTACGAAAGAGGAAACGCGACCTGTAGGCAACCTCCACCGCTCCATATTCAGTCAGTTCCATAATAGTCTCCCGCATTAGCATTATTATAGGTAACAGCCGGCAAGTAATTCATTTCTTGTTGCCGGTCGCAAAAATACGCATTTTTTGCGGAATAGGCAGTTAAAGAGGAAATAATCCTCCCTTATCATCAACTTTCGGAAAAAACATCCTGCAACCCGTCAAGCGGATTTGCAACGTCCATTTGTATACGATACATTTGCATATGAAATCGGCAGAAAACTCTAGCCTGCTGATTTCAAATAAATCTAAATCATAACATATGAAAAAAAGAAACAATAAAAAAGCCGCCTTATATATTATTGGCGGAGTTGCAACACTAGTTACTCTGGGGGCTGTGGGATATGTATGCTACCACAAACCTGATGTTGTTAAAAATCCTTGTAGACGCACTTTTTTCCGTTCCGATGGTGTGGCAAAGAAATGTTTTGATACGGCTGCTAAGGCAAATTTGCAGACTCTGAAGCAACTTATTCTTCATGGCGAAGTCTGTAACTCGTATGAAGCAAATGGCAAGTATTATACTGGTCATTCCAAAGATGCCCTCATCAAATCTATTAATCCTTTTAAAGTAATAAAAAAGACAGCATAGATTTTTTTGCTCGTACGGTAAACGTCCCAAATTCCCCAAGGCAGTTTGAGGGATATGTTTAGCTTTGCTGCCATAATTTTAAATTTAGAATTATGGCAGCAAATGATTTTAGCTAGTTCTGAGAGCAGTCAAACACTACCCCAACCGCAACACGGTATTCCATATGATCCCTTATAGTACAACCGATATCCAGAAATTATGTTGTTATCAATTTTTACCGATATTAAAATTGTCTCTAAATCTATGGATTCAGCAGACAGAATTTTATCAGTCAAAAAAAATCTAAGATTTTGTACTGGAACTTTTAAGTAAATATTAAAAGATTTTTGAGCATCTTTACCATAAACACTAATACCAACACCCCGAAATTCTGCACATATGTTAATAATTTCAAGTAATTCTGAGAGATAGGATTTAGAAAGAACTAGAGAAGCCGATAATTTAGAAATAAAATTATTAAGAATTATCTTATCAGAAATGTTTGTTGCTTTAATGCGTCCATTATGGATGGACGTAGGATAAATGTATAGCGTTTTTATTACATTATTTAATTTGTCATTTCTAATAGCGATTGAAAACGGCAAACAATTATTTGGAAGAATTTTTTTATAGAATAAAATAGTTTCTAGTTCAATGGGCGATAATAATTGTTTTATTCCATCATATGATTTCTCTTTAATCCGGAAATTAGATCCTACTAATTCCCCATCAGGTGAGATATAATTCTCTATTAGAGTGAGATTGCCAGCAGTGTAACCGCTATATATCGCGTTGCTTGGATTGACGTAATACTTTTCTCCTGAAATAACTAAATGCCCGTCAGAATATTTCAGTAAGACAGAATATGACCGTATCTCATAATTATTCCTTCGCAATAAGTCCATTAGTCGAATATTATATAACTTTGATTCATTACAAAGATTATTAGTTTAATCTGCAATAAATTACATATTAAAAATATTAGCCATCAATTTCAACTCACAAATTATTTCAAATAATTAGCAAATGATTTATTAATAAAGTGATTATAGATCTCGTCGTTTCCTTTTTGAAAATCCTGTATGATTTCATCATTTACATTCAGTATTCTTTGGAATAACATATTACACTGATTGCAGCTGTATTCCACAAGGCTAATATCATCAACATACAGATAGGCTATGTTTATATTCACTCCCCCACAGACATATTTACTCTCACAAGTGTTACAATGAATGTTTCGTATTTCCTCCAGTGTTTTAAGATATTGAATGTATCCTTCAGACTCAAAACAGTCACTTAGATTTTCAATGTCATACGGACTACCAATTCCATAGTTAACATCATTGGGGCGACCAAATACATAAAGCTGCCCATCTGGATTTAGTGCAATTTTTCTGCCAAACCAGAATTTTCTATGTTGCACAGTTCTTCTTAGATTAGCGAACTCTTCAAATATTGAATAGCTAATCCTGCATTCTTTGTCTATGATCCAATGTCGATATACAGACTCAAATTGAGTTACAAGTTCTTCTGGTTCCATGATGATTTGGTCATTAGTTTTTGCAAAACCTCTCTTTTCAACAGGAAGGGTTTTGAAGTGCAGATCATTCTTCTTAAACCAATCATATATTTCCTGTAAATGAGGAACAGATTCTTTGGATAATGTACAGAAACATCTAAAACGACCACCTTTGTCTCTAATCTTGAAAATTGTATCTTGCACCTTTTGCGATTGTTGTCTCAGAAGGTGATTATATGGACCGTCAAAAGATACATTTATCAATACATTATTGGCATTAAGTAAATCAATGAACTCATCATTTAAGAGTAATCCGTTTGTTGTGAAAAGAATATTGAACATAGTTCCATATCTCTCTTTGTATATAGGTAACATATCAAAGAAACGGTTATAGAAACCTATCCCTGCCAAAGATGGTTCTCCTCCATGGAAAACAACTTTAACTGTTTTATATTCCCTACAGGCTTTTTCAACTAACGCCAGAGCTGTATCGACTTCAAGCATATCGGTTGGAACGAAAGCATCTCCATTGAAGCAGTGCTTACATTTCATATTACAGCCCATTGTGGGCTTTATTGTGAGGTCTATTTTTTCTTTCATTATTCTATTCCTTTATAGAACTTGTGATTTTTATATTCTAGAACAGTGTAATTGCCAACGGCTGATTTGCAATACTTCGTCATAGGGCAAGTTTTTCTACAAGAGATAACTGGAGTGTTTAACTCAAACTCCCAAGATGTTCTTGCATCCTTAAAAAAGACTCTAATAGGAATGTCATTCCCTATATATTTCGTCACTTCGACATCTTTTACACATGTATCAAACATTTTGATAATTACGTCTTTACCCTTAAAATGTTCAAACAGCAGCTTTGTATAATATGAAGCGTCATCATTGTGAATAGATGGGATTCCATTCTTTTGAGACACAATGGTATCAGCCATTTTCGTTATGTGTATTGCATTGTTAAATCCAATCGTATCTATAGAGCAAATAGTCTTATTGAATTCTTCTATGGAAGACATCATTTTAGGATTAAGAATTACCTTGACGTCAATTTTGCAATTGTAATTGCCTAAATGCTTTATTCCCTCAACCATTGAGTCATAGCTGCCTTGGCATCGGGTAATATCATCATGAAGCATCTTATATCCATGAACAGGAATCACAAATCTATACTTGTTTGTCATGAAAGTAAAATCTACATTATTTAGGCATCTGCCATTTGTGTAGATAAGGACTTCGCATCTAAAGTCCAAGAGGCATTTCAATATATCAATAATATTAGAATGAAGAAATGGTTCTCCTCCATTAATAATAACCCTATCAGACTCTTGCAGTCTTTGAGACCTTAAATATTCTACGAAATCACCAAGTTCGATTTCGTTAAACTTGTGTCCAGAATGAATCGTATTATGCGAATAACAAAACACACAATTAGAATTGCATGTATATGTGATGTTGAAATAATATATATTCATTGGTCGTTTCTTAATTTTGGGCAACGAATATCACCACAACCTAATTTGTGAAAATAGTGATATGACATACCTATGCAACCACCATTACAATATTTAAGATATTCGCAAGATTGACATTTTGAATCAGGAAGAATTGTGTAATCTGCAAATTTCAGAGCTAATTCCGATTGCATGATATTTGATAATGGATTGTCTCGAAGATTGCCTAAACAGAAATCAGTCAAACATGTACAAGGATAGACGTTCAAATCTGGATAAATGTAAATTTTGTTTCTACCGCTACCACAATTCGAACATTTTCGTCCTTTAAACAATTCATCTAACTTATCCTTGTTCTTGTCATATAGATCAAATGGAAACATCTTTTGAATCTTCATACGGAAATATACATAATCAAGCATTTCTTCAACAAACAAATTCCATTCTTCCGCAGAGATGAGCTCTGCAATATCAGCATGACCGAAAGGCATTTCATAGGAAACGTTCCAATGTTTCATAAACTTCAATTCACCTAAGATGTCAGCTAATTCCTTCATACATTTTATATTTCGTTTGCTGACAACACTTGATACTGTATATGCCATACCTTTCTCCTCAAGTATAGCGATTGTTCTCATTATCCGTTTATATGACTCTTTCCCTCTAATCACATCATGCACATTCTCTGTTCCGTCAATAGAAATTTGAATTCCTATATTGGAATTTATAATATCATCAGTTAGAAAATAGTCATGAGTTCCATTTGTACATATAGAAATAGACTTTACTTTATCTTTTAAGAACGTAATGATAGGAATCAAGTCCTTACACAAGGTAGGTTCACCTCCTGTAATTACAATATCGTGAGATGAAAACCCTTCAATCCATTTGAGATTTTGTAAGTCTGCTAACGAGAGTTCTTTATTGGACTTGTCTCCGCGAATACACATCTTACAATGTAGATTGCATTTTTCTGTAAGGAGAAGATATATTTGCATAACAACAATTTGAATAATTAATAATCAGTTCTCGGACTGTACACGAAGCAAAGTCCGAGAACCTTTTTGCGCTTGGTTAGAATGCCGCGCCATTTGCATGTGTCGCAGTGTAATTCACTTTGACAACAAAGACTGGTTGCTGAATTGGATTATGGATTTTCAATCCAGCAAGAGCATGCGATTAAGCTCTGGAGCTCGCAGTCTTCTCTGTTTACTTCCTTTTCTGTCATGATGATTATTGTTAAAATGTTAAACACTGTTCTCCAACCGCTAATCGCGAATAGAGTCTTATTTTGATTCATTGTTTAATAATTCAATGGCTTTCGCAAATAGAGAGCCTTTATTTGTTTTCGTGAAAAGAGAAAAGGCGCCCACTTGTTTACTGATTGCCATAGTTGCAGCTGCCAATACAGAACTCAATATTGGCGATGCAACCGCAAAGGCACCAATAGCAGTTCCTGTAGCAAATGTACCTAATTTACTAACCGAATCAGAAGATGATTCGCTAGTTTTGCACAACAAAGAAGCAAGAGCTTGTTTCGCTCTACTTGCAGTTGGCTTTTCACCATCTAATGTCATATAATACGACACTAAAGCCTTAAAAAAAGGAAATGTTGATTCAACATCAATTATCCCTGATTTTTCTAAGTCTAGATACTCTTCTTTTGACCGTACATCAAAAAGAAGTGAGATTGCTTCATTCTGCGTGAAAACTGCAAGGTCTTGTTTAGTCCAATTTTCAATAGATGAAACATTTTTGGATTTTAACAAAGAAGCTACTTCTTTTGCAAGGGAATTGCGTTTTGAGTAAAGAGACAGATTGACACCCACCAGGTCAAGACTTTTGTTTAAGCATTCTATAGATAATGACCCCTTTTCTCTAAGGAAAATGCTCATCTGCGAAGGAGTTGCAGACACACATTCCGCAAATTGAGCCTGTGACATGCCCATTGACTCCAATCTTGTTTGAATTGTCTCTACGATATTTGTACTCATACCTTTGATTTTGTGTGCAAAGATAATACATTTTTGCGAAACATACAAGATTCGTCGTAGGAATCCATATTAAAAACCATCAAAAACATCAAACATAAAGAATATCTACACGTTTGTTTGCATATTTCGTCTTTTATCTATAAATTTGCACCGCGATTAGCAATAGTGCAATCGAAAACTTAAAACTAGAAACCCGTATGAGAGGTAAAGTTAAGTATGTAACCAGGAGCATCTGGTATGAAGAGTGTCAGGCAGATCATTGGAGATCAGATGTACACGCGGTTCGTTATACCAATACTTATGCAGTATTGTATAACGGCGACGAGGTTGACATTGACGAAGATGATATTCGAGACTATTATGACCGTTGCAGAATCACTCGTGAATTGGTCAGCGAACTCAGCAATGATCTTCACAATGAATGGATCGAGTACTACGAGGACGAAGACGGTGACTATTGTCTTGATGGAGAGTTATCAGATTATATTTAAATATGAGTAAAGAATTTGATTTTATTCCTCCTTTACTTGATTATGTAAGGAGGAAAGCAAAGAGTTTTCTGGAAATAAACAATCTCGGAGATGCTTTCGATAGCATAGAAGAAAATGCTCAAAAGGCAAGTTCAACCATGTCGAATTCAGAGATCTACATCAACAATCTTCTCAACGAGACAATTACTATTGTAGCAAACAAGAGACAAGAAGAGTGGAACACAATTAGAGAAGAATTTAATTCTCACTATCTCTCATGTAACTAAAAGGAGGCGGTAATCACCGCCTCTTTTCAGCGGTGTCTTTGCTCCGACACGCTCTGCAGTCAATCTTGTAAAACATAGTGGCCTGATATGCGTAGACATTGACCGCAAGGACAATTTTAATATTGGCAACTTCGACACGTTGATTGATGACGTGCTGTGCCATATTGAGCAGGTAGTGTATGCCGCACATTCTGTAAGCGGTAATGGCTATTTTATCATTATTCCACTGAAATATCCTCGACAGCATAAGGCACAGTTTGAAATGTTGGTAAGGCTATCTGATAGTTACGGCATAAACATCGGGCGCGTGTGTGGTGATGTTTGCCGTCTTCGGTGTCAAAGTTATGATTTACACCAATATATCAATCTAAATGCGAAACCTTTCGATGGTGTATATCGGGAGCCGAAGCCTACTCGAAGATATAACTTTGATTTCAACGAAGTTGATGCAGAAGATAAGGTGGCGCAACTCTGCCGACAGATAGCATTTCAGCACATAGACTTAACGGCAAATTATGAAGATTGGACTAAAGTCGGAATGGCTTTATCTTCTCTGGGAGAGAGCGGTCGCCAGTGGTTTCATCTATGCAGTTCTCAAAATCCGCAGTATAACGCCGGTGAGTGCGACCGCAAGTTCAACAATCTTCTGAGGTCGAACAAACGTAAGCATTAATTAAACTACACATTTTAGTGGTTGTAGTCGAGAGTTGTACCTTTGCGGAGTGCAATGTTGCACTGACTATAACTTTTTATTACTGTCCGCTAAACCATAAAGGCACATGTCCAACCTCTTGAAAAATAGAAGTTGGGCATTTTTTGTGTATGGACAAGCCCC
>CAYVZJ010000018.1:0-44664 GCA_964456155.1 uncultured Sangeribacter sp. | reverse complement strand
ATACCATCAACCACTCAATAAAAAATGTCATGTACTGTAGCCTTCGGCATGTTTCGCTGTAACATCGCGCGGCGATGAGGATCTACATCATCTTTTCATTTGAAACATGCCGGAGGACTGGCCCTGCGTTCGCGGGAGGGCCGCGTCGCCGTTTTGAAACATCCGAGGTGTGTCCCTACGTTCTTAGAGGGGCAACTCCTGTTGGTTGGAGGCGGAGGTTGGTCATTTCTTCGCCGGCGAAGGGGCGGCGTCCGGCGGGTCGGAAGCCGAGGGAGTCGTAGAGGCGGCGGGCTTCGGGATTATGGTCGGAGACTAATAGGCCGAGCGGCAGCCCTGCTTTACCGGCTTTTGCTGCCGCATCTCGGATTAGCGCCGAGGCTACTCCATGGCCTCTATATTCAGGAAGCGTCATCAGAGTGTCGAGATAATACTCATCCTCACACGTCTCGCCCGGAAGGGCATCTACCTCCTCCGGTGATATTTCCCAGCCAAACGTATGGCGCGCCTCCTCAAAGAATGCACGACGTAATTCTATCAGCCTACCGCCGTCATAACTGATGCATACACCCGCTTTGCTGCCGTCAGGCATAAGGGCAATGCGAGTATTGAGATAAGAATATTGAGAATCTTCACAGCGCGCAAGGCGAGAAAAGACACCGAAAACGTCCTCGCGTGTTTTTTCGCCCGCCATGTGGCTGACTATCTCCTCGCCGACAGCCTCCATGATGCCGTGCGCTATCATGTCCGCATCCTCCGGAGTAGCATCTATTATCCTGATTTCTTCCATGATTATAATATTATCCGAGTATTGTTGACCCGTTATATTAACATATTAAGGAAGGAAAAAGGTCTATGAGTTACAGCCCGGCAAGATAATCGGCTACAACGAATGTCGAGCCGCTTACATAAATGATGTCATTTTCAGCAGAATCCTCTGCGGCGCGACGGTATGCTTCGCTGACACCCGGTCCGCATAAGTTGGAATTCAGGCCGATGTCTGTTAGAATGGCGTGCAGTTGGTCGGCCGGCATGGCGCGTGGCACGGATGCCTGTGTAGTATAATAGACGGCATCGCGTGGCAGAAGATCCTTGATATGCTCTACGTCCTTGTCGGATACAAAACCGATTACCAGTCGTTTTTCTCCACCCAAACGCTCACGATATCTTTCCAACTGTGGCATCGTGTCAGCGAGTCCGGCGATATTATGCCCCGTGTCGCAAATGGTGAGTGGAGAGCGCGACGTAACCATCCATCTACCCGCAAGACCGGTGAGTCTGCTGACATGCGCAAACCCCTCTCTTACTGCCTCTGCCGGCAATTCGATTCCTGCCTTCCGGAGCATTCGCACTGCCGACAGCACGGTGTTGATGTTCTTGCGCTGATAGTCTCCCGACAATTCGCAGTGAAATCCTCTCGGTATAAGTGGAGACTCGCAGTCCCAACCCCCGTCCTTGAAATTCTCTTCACAGGCAGTGAGCAGCGCCTCATCTTGTGCAAAGACGATAGGCGCCTGCACTTCCTCCGCCTTACGCGCAAACACCGCGCGCACGTCACCCTCCGCCTCACCAACCACTACCGGGATGCCTCGCTTGATTATTCCAGCCTTCTCGGATGCAATCTGCGGCAATGTCTCACCGAGAAACTGAGTATGGTCGGGCGATATGTTAGTGATAACACACCCTATCGGAGTTATGATGTTGGTAGAGTCGAGTCGACCTCCCATACCCACCTCTATCACGGCTATGTCCACTTGCTGAGCGGCAAACCAGTCGAAAGCCATCATCATGGTCAGTTCGAAGAAGGAGGGATGCCCCTTATATCCGCATTTCTGCCATCTCTCCACGAAGTCCACTACTGCCTCGCGCGATATCATCTCACCGTCCACGCGCATTCGCTCGCGAAAGTCGGCCAAGTGAGGAGACGTGTATAGCCCCACCTTATATCCTGCCTTCTGAAGCATGGCAGCGAGAAGATGAGACGTAGAACCCTTACCGTTGGTGCCCGCCACATGGATAGTCTTGTAGCGGCGGTGAGGATTGCCGAAATAATTGTCTAATTCAATCGACGTGTCGAGACCCGGCTTATATGCCGCAGCGCCGACGCGTGAGAACATGGGTAGTTGGGAGAAAAGGAAATCAAGTGACTCCTGATAATTCATATGCCGTATAAAAGATAACCCGCTGCCCCGGCCAGGATAATGACGAGGATGGGGTGAATGTTGATTTTCTTACCCTTGTAGGGATATTTGAAATATACCAGAACGAACGCGATCATGCAGATGATGATGTTTGTGATGAGTTGACTTGTGATGCCGTTAGGATTGAAATTGGCATTATTCATCAGCAGAATAGCCGCCGAGGCTATCAGACCTACCACTACAGGCCGCAGTCCGGAGAAGATGGCCTTGATCACACCGCTCTCATGATGCTTCCGGATAAAATGAGAGGCGTAGATCACCATAAAGAAACTGGGAAGTATCACCGCCAATGTAGCCGCTAAAGAGCCTAATATACCGAATAGGGGAGAGGCGAGAGCCGGATTTACCTCACCGGGAGCCACATAGCCTATGTAAGTAGCAGAATTGATACCTATAGGTCCGGGAGTCATCTGCGATATGGCCACTATATCGGTAAACATCGTCTCTGTAATCCAACCCGGCTCTACTACGGAATGCTCCACCAGAGAGAGCATCGCGTAGCCACCCCCGAAGCCGAAGATGCCTATCTTTATATATGCCCAGATCAACTGCCAATAGATATTCATGGGGATAGTTCAGTGCTTAAAGTTTAGAGTTTAGTATAGAGTTTAGAGATTATTTGGGGTTGGATTTCTTCAGGGAATTGTTGGAGAGATACCAGAAAGCGAGTCCTCCGAGTGCTCCAAGGATTATATAAAGGATGGGATTGGAGGCAAAACCGAAGTCGAGGGATATCATCAATGCCACTACAAAAGGTATCCAGACCGTTTTCCATCCGATCTTCGCAGCCTTTGCCGACGTGATGACAGGCGCCACGATCAGCGCCACTACTGCAGGACGAATACCCATGAATATAGAGGATATGACGCGATTGTTCTTGATCATGTCAGGGGTCAGAAAGATAGCGATGGCAAGAATGATGAGAAAAGAGGGGAGAACGCATCCTAAAGTGGCACACGCCGAACCGCGAATGCCTCGCAGTTTGTCGCCGATCGCAGTAGCGATATTGACGGCAAGAATGCCGGGTAGCGACTGAGCCACGGCCAGAAGGTCGAGGAAGTCCTCGCGTTCTATCCAGCCGTGCTTGTCTACTATCTCCCTTTCTATTATCGATATCATTGCCCATCCGCCACCGAAGGTGAAGGCCCCTATCTTGAAGAAGGATGAGAAGAGTTGAAGATAGATATTGTTCATTTTCTATATCAGAGTCTTTTCGCTGCGGTCTTAATGCGCCTCATCCTGCGGTGTGATCTTGTTCTTGTCGATTGAGCGCCATACATACCAGATATATCCCACCACGAAGGGGATTAGTATGGATACGTAACTCATCGTCTTGAGTGTGAACTCCGACGAACTGGCGTTGCGTATCGAGAGGGAACTCTGCGGATCGAGAGTGGAGGGGAGGAAGGGAGTGTCATTAAATCCGGCAAGCCAGAAGAGAGCCATCACTGTGAGGAAAGTGCCGAAGCCGGACCACCAGATGCCGGAGGTGTAACGCTTGGCCACCACCGTCCGAATGATGCCCACCAGCACAAGCACTACTCCCGTAAGGAAGCATACTAACGTGGCAGGATTGGAGAGGAGATTATGCAGATACTTGTATGGCGTCTTCTCCACAACTGTCGCAACCGGAGTAGCGCTTATCACGGTATACCCCGTCGAGGTAAGCAAGATGGCCAGGAAGCCGAGGAAAAATACCAGAAATATGCCGGCATTGATTATCAGGCGGCTCTTAAAGTAATTGAAGAGGTTGTCGCTCAATGTAGAGGCATTGAGGATGTAAAGGCCTGCAAGGGTGCGCGCCAGGAAGAGCACGGCCACTCCGAGCACGAGATTTTTCCAGCAGAAGATGGCTTCAAAGCCGTGAGTGGGAGCCCATGTGGAGATTACCGGTGTGCCCGGAGAGACAAGATTGATGCGTTCCACGACAAACTCCCCGCCGAAGAAGAACATGGCCACGGCCACACCGAGCAGTATGCATCCCACACAACCGTTTACGAAGAGGAAGATGTCGTAGCCGCGACGGCCGAAGAGATTGCCCGCCTTATCGCGGTATTCGTAGCTGACGGCCTGAATGATAAAACTGAAGAGGATTAATATCCATAGCCATGTAGCGCCGCCGAAACTCGTGGAGTAAAAGAGGGGGAAAGAGGCGAAGAGAGCACCGCCGAAGGTGACCAGCGTAGTGAATGTCAGTTCCCATTTACGCCCCATGGCTTTGACGATGACATTGCTTGCCGCCTCGCTGTGATTATTGAGCAGCATCGACTGTCCGCCCTGCACGAAGAGCAGAAAGACGAGAATGCCGCCGAGTACGGATATGATGATCCACCAGTAGTCTTGCAGAAGCATCAGAGTCTGCGTAGGTGATATTGTATTCATAACGGATTAAAGTTGTTGTTTGAGACTTTTGTTTACCCAATGCACCATGATACCCACCTCAGCGATAAGCAAGAGCGTGAATATGACGGCAAACATCCAGAAGGTGACTATCACGGAGGATGACGGAATGTTGGAAATGGCTGCGCCTACGGGGAGCAGGTCCTGCACGGTCCAGGGCTGGCGGCCCACTTCCGCTACTATCCATCCCGCTTGGGAGCAGAGATACATGAAGGGGAGCGATATCATGGCCACCATCTGCATCCATCGAGCGGAAGTAAATGATTTTTCACCTTTATATACCCATATCAGGCAGACGATGAAGAAGAGCAGGAAGAAGGAGCCCAAGATTACCATCACACGGAAAGAATAGAATGTGATGGGTACCGGCGGAATGGCTTCATCCACACTATTGAAGTATCCGTATCCGAAGAATGGGTAATCGGGGGTAAGGGCTGCCAAAGCGGCCTCCATAGCGACAGTGTCATTGTCTTGCATCGCCAGTCCGTAGGCATGCAGGGCGGCCTGGGCAGCCTTGCCGCGCTCTATGCGCTCGGCATAACTGACGGTATTGATAGTATCACCGGCCTCATTGATATCCACACCCTCTATGATATCCTTGATGCCCGGCACGAATGCCTTGTAATCGTGGCGTGCCAACAGCGACAGACCGTATGGCAGTGAGATATCGAAGAGATATTCCGGTTCGTCGTTATTCCAGCGCTTATCGGGGTTGACGATACCCACGCCCACAAGGCTTTGAGGAGCGTGACCTTCATAAAGGCCCTCCATGGCAGCGAGTTTCATGGGCTGAGTGCGTGTCACCTCCACGGCGCTGCCGTCGCCGGTATACATTGTCAGCAGCAGACCGATAAGGCCAATCCAGCCGCCCACCTTGATGGAACGGATGGCAAAATCGCGGTTGCTGCTTTTCCAGAGGAAATAGCAACTCACGGCGATAACGAAGACGCCCGCTAAAGCCCAGCCGCTCAACACGGCGTGGAAGAACTTATTGATAGCCACCGGGGAGAAGAGATCCCAGAAGTTGATCATGACATTGCGCATCTGCGCAGGGTCAAATTCCATTCCGGCCGGATATTGCATCCACGCATTGGCCGTGAGAATCCATAGCGCTGAGATTGATGCGCCTATTGCTGTGAGCCATGTGGAGGCAAGATGAAATCTTTCAGATACTTTTCCCCATCCGAAGAACATAACAGCGCCGAAGGTAGCCTCAAGGAAGAAGGCGAGAATGCCCTCTATGGCCAGAGGCGCACCGAAGATATCGCCTACAAACCAGGAGTAATTGCTCCAGTTGGTGCCAAACTCGAATTCAAGAATGATGCCGGTGGCCACACCGATAGCGAAATTGATGGCAAGCAGAGTCATCCAGAATTTGGTGGTGCGCAGCCACTGTTCCGACTTCTTTCGGAAACTGATGGTCTCCATTACAGCCACGATAATGGAGAGGCCGAGGGTCAAAGGCACGAACAGCCAGTGATAGATGGCTGTCATGGCAAACTGCCATCTCGACCAGTCGACGGTGGTAATCAGGTTGTCCATAATATTAGTTTAGTATAGATTAATAGTCTCTTTAGGGGTGGTAAGAGCATCGCGCACGGCTTCGGCGCGGTCTGCCTCATTATCGAAATCGCGCTCCAGGATGTTGGGGAAGAAAAACAACTTAAGCACGAGAAACATTATGGCTAATTTGGCAATAATGATAGCCCACAGATAGCGTCCGACAGTCATATTCCGGAAGCCATCGCGATACATCTCATAAGTCTTTCGCCAAAATCCGCTCATAATTTACAAAAATAATAAAAACTTTAATAAGCACCCCTAAAACCCCATTAAATTTTTGGGAAACGGAAATTTTGTTTACCTTTGCTTAGATTATTAAAATATACTGAAGAATGGCACTTTGGTTTGAATGTAAAGTACGCTTCGACAAGATGCAAGAGAACGGAGCGGTAAAGAAGGTTAACGAGCCGTATCTCGTTGATGCGCTCAGTTTTACGGAGGCTGAGTCGCGTATTATCGAAGAGATGAAACCGTATATCTCCGGTGATTTCACAGTCAGCGCAGTCAAGAAAACAAGAATTGCAGAAATCTTCTTTGATGACCGTGGCGACAAATATTATATGGTGAAATATAATATGCTGATGGTAGACGAGAAGACAGGCAATGAGAAGAAATCGGCCGTATATACACTCGTCCAGGCTATTGATTTTGAAATGGCTGTAGCTAATTTTCTCGAGTCAATGAAGGGTACTCTCGGTGACTATGAGATAGCCTCGATAGCAGAAACTCCTCTGATGGATGTATTTCCCCTTGACTTAGGTAGCAAAGCATCAAATAATTCCGATCAATAAGCAAATATGTCAACGATAGCCGAACGTCTGAACCATTTGAAGTCAGAGATACCGGAGGGCGTTTCGCTCGTAGCCGTCTCTAAATTTCATCCTGTGGAGGCATTGATGGAGGCTTACGATGCCGGTCAACGTCTTTTCGGAGAGAGCAGGGTGCAGGAATTTGTGGAGAAGGCCGGGCAACTCCCCGATGATATCAAATGGCACTTCATAGGACATCTGCAGACCAATAAGGTGAAAAAGGTGGTAGGGCTCGCTGCGCTGATAGAGAGCGTCGACACGGAGCATCTGCTGCAATGTATAGATGAAGAGTCGGCTAAGGCCGGCGTGGTCAGCAAGGTGCTCATGCAAGTGCATGTGGCCCGCGAAGAGACTAAATTCGGATTTAGCGTAGAGGAACTCCTGAAATACTTCAGAGAGAGAAAGTTTGAGACTCTCAAAGCCACTCATATATGCGGCGTGATGGGAATGGCCTCCAATACGGATGATACGGCGAGAGTGGCCGACGATTTCAGGCGTATCGCTGACGTATACCGGACTATCAGAAATGATGAGTCGTTAGGCTTGCGAGGCTTTGACACGCTGTCAATGGGTATGAGCGGAGACTGGCCATTGGCTGTGGAACAGGGTTCCAACCTGATACGCATCGGCACATACATCTTCGGCAATCGAGAATATTAAAATGATAAACGTTAAAGCGAATATCTTTAATAATTACTGATAACATAGTTATTATATGATTTCGATTAATAACAAAGATAACTGATAAATAAATAATATATAATGACACAGACCAACACATCGACGCAGTCAAATCACGGAGGTCGCGGCGTAGCCATTGTGGCAATGTTCTTCCTCTTCGCGATGATATCTTTCGTCACCAATCTTGCAGCCCCCTTTGGCACAATCTGGCAAAATAATTACCAATGGGCAGGCATGGTGGGCAACTTCATGAACTTCTTTGCATACCTGATAATGGGTATCCCGGCCGGAACGCTTCTGGTAAGAATCGGATACAAGAAGACAGCCCTGTGGGCCATCGCTATCGGTGCGATCGGTATCTTCGTGCAGTATCTGTCAAGCCTTTTCGGTGCGGAAACCCCCGTATTCAAGGTAGACAGCGAGCCGGTGATGCTCAATTTCATCGTCTATCTCCTCGGTGCCTTTATCTCAGGCTTCTGTGTGTGTATGCTCAACACAGTGGTCAATCCGATGCTCAACCAACTCGGCGGAGGCGGCAACAAGGGTAATCAGCTCATCCAACTTGGAGGCTCGCTCAATTCCCTTTCCGGCACACTGACTCCTCTATTTGTCGGTATGCTGATAGGCACGGTTACTAAGCAGACTTCAATGTCGGACGTTGCCCCGCTCCTTTGGATTGCCATGGGAGTCTTTGTAGTGGCCTTTATCATTATCTCTTTCGTGCATATCCCCGAACCGCATATCATAAAGAAAGGGACTGCCCCTCAGAAATTCGAGCATTCACCCTGGAGTTTCCGTCACACCGTGCTTGGAGTGATAGGCATCTTCTTCTATGTAGGTATAGAGGTAGGTATCCCCGGAGTGCTGATATTCTGGCTTTCGGACACTGCCGCCAGCGGCATTACCACCAATGCCACCGCCGTAGCCGGCGCCGTGGCTGCCATCTATTGGCTGTTGATGCTTGTGGGCCGTCTGTCTTCGTCAGTGATATCGGGTAAGGTGTCGAGCAAGGCGCAACTCACAGTCGCCTCTACGATGGCTATCCTTCTTATCTTATTGGCAATCTTCCTGCCTACAAGCATCCGTATCTCCATGCCGGCATATTCGGTGGAGACCGGTTTTTCGCTTGCACAGGTGCCCATCTCGGCTCTGATGCTTGTGCTTTGCGGTCTGTGCACCTCAATAATGTGGGGTGGCATCTTCAACCTCGCAGTGGAGGGACTCGGCAAGTATACAGCCCAGGCGTCCGGCATCTTCATGATGATGGTGGTGGGCGGCGGCGTGATGCCACTCGTGCAGAATGCCATAGCACGTTCGGTGTCTTACATGGCCTCCTACTGGCTCGTTGTGG
Source organism: uncultured Sangeribacter sp. (assembly GCA_964456155.1). Taxonomy (GTDB): domain Bacteria; phylum Bacteroidota; class Bacteroidia; order Bacteroidales; family Muribaculaceae; genus Lepagella. The sequence goes on along the minus strand of CAYVZJ010000018.1, from coordinate 35,662 downwards.
CCATGCTGGTGTATCTCCTTTATTATGCTCTGGCCGGATGCAAGAATGTCAATAAGGATATCCCCGTAGGCCATGAAGAGGCACTCATGGAGGAAGAACTGGTATAAATACAAGCATATCTAACCTAAATCGAAACCATACAATATAATTATGCAGACAGAAGAAATTGCTATGTTAAACAGAGCCGCAGACAATATGCGCATTCTTATCGCTGAAATGGTGGAAAAGGCCAAGTCGGGTCATCCCGGCGGCGCAATGGGAGGCGCAGATTTTGCCAATGTGCTCTTTGCTCGTCATCTTGTATATGATCCGAATGATCCTCTATGGCTGGCACGCGACCGTTTCTTTATGGATCCGGGTCACATGTCTCCGATGCTTTACAGTGTGTTGGCTCTTACCGGTCGTTATACTATCGAGGAGTTGCAGCAATTCCGTCAGTGGGGTAGTGTGACTCCCGGCCATCCCGAATTGGATCCTCAGAGAGGGGTAGATAATTCCAGCGGTCCTCTGGGTCAAGGCCACGTAATGGCTGTCGGCTGTGCCATAGCCGAGCGAATACTTGCTGCTAAGTTTGGAGAGACAGTGGCTCACAAGACATACGCCTTTATCTCAGACGGTGGTATCCAGGAAGAGGTGTCGCAAGGCGCGGGACGTATTGCCGGCACCCTCGGTCTACACAACCTCATCATGTATTATGACGCCAACGAAGTGCAACTCAGCACGAAGGTAGATGAGGTGACAGCAGAAGATACGGCAGCCAAATATCGCGCATGGGGATGGAATGTGCTGGAGGTAGACGGTTCTGACGCTGAGGCTATCGACAGCGCTTTGACTGTGGCCAAAGAGGAGAAGGAGCGCCCGACGTTGATTATCGGTCATACTGTCATGGCCAAGGGCGTTGTGAAGGCTGATGGCGGAAGTCTGGAGGGTGCAGTCTCCACTCACGGCCAACCCTTGTCAAAAGCCGGCGCAGATATCGCTGCTACAGTGAAAGGACTCGGTGGCGACCCCGAGAATCCTTGGGTGATATTTGATGAGGTGGAAAAACTTTATTCTGTCCGAAAGCAGGAATTAAGCAAAATAGTAGGGGAGTGGAAAGCCGAATTTGAAGCCTGGAAATCCGCACATCAGAGTGAAGCCAATCTTTTAGGCGACTGGATGGGCGGTAAATTGCCGGAGCTTGATTTTGATTCGATAGAACTGAAGCCCGGCATGGCTACCCGCAATGCGTCGGCTGCAGTGCTCGGATATTTAGCCGACCATCTCGGCAATATGGTAGTCTCAAGTGCTGACCTTGCCAATAGCGATAAGACAGACGGTTTTCTTAAAAAGACACATGCACTGATGCGCGGCGACTTTACGGGTCGCTTCCTTCAGGCAGGCGTGGCCGAACTGACGATGGCTTGCATAATGAACGGTATTGCACTTCATGGAGGCCTATTGTGCGGATGCGGTACATTCTTTGTATTCTCCGATTATATCAAGCCTGCTCTCAGGATGTCAGCCTTGATGGAATTGCCGGTGATGTATATCTTCTCTCACGACTCCTTCAGAGTAGGTGAGGACGGTCCGACTCATCAGCCTATCGAGCATGAGGCTCAGATGAGGCTCATGGAGGAGGTGCACAATCTTCATGGTGAGCGCTCTGTGCTGGTGCTCCGTCCTGCCGATGCGGCCGAGACTGTGGAGGCATATCGCCTGGCCCTGGAGAACAGGACTCGCCCGACGGTGCTTATCTTCACACGTCAGGATGTCAAAGACCTTCCTGGCGCTGACCGTCGTGAGCAGGCTCGTGAAGCAAGACGCGGCGGCTATATCGTGTTTGGAGGCGAGGCTAAGCCGGATATTCTCTTGGTAGGCAACGGTTCGGATGTATCCCTATTGATAGATGTAGCGGTGCGCCTGGCAGATCAAGGCATCAAAGCCCGCGTAGTCTCCATACCCTCGATTGGTCTCTTCCTTGACCAGGACAAAGCGTACAGAGACTCGGTGATGCCGTCCGGTATACCTCAGTTCGGACTCACGAGCGGCGTGCCGTCGGTGCTTTATCCCGTGATGCGTGGCGAATATGAGGTAGTGGGTCTGGATAGATTTGGTGCCTCAGCCCCGGCAAAGGTGCTGGAAGAGAAATTTGGCTATACTGCTGATAATGTTTACGATAAGGTGATGAGATTTTATGACACGGTGAAAAAAAACTAAAAAAGTGTTAAAAAATATCGCCTTAAATGAAACATTTTTTAAGAATTGCGTGTTGAATTAGAGAAAAAGAATTATCTTTGTAGTCAAAATCCTTATAAAAGGAAATTTTTTATTAACATTAAATATTGTTGTTCTATGAAAAAAAGTGTATTAGTCGCTCTGGCCGCTCTCGCTTTTGGTGGTGCTACCGCAATGGCGCAGGAGGTTACTTATGAGCCCGATTGTTCACAGGGTCTCCTGCTGAACAAGAACAAGAACAATTGGTTCTTGACTGTACAAGGTGGTGGTAACATGATGTTTGGTCACCATGACATTCATGCCGAGATTAAGAACCGTATCGGTTTCAACGGCAGCCTCTTCGTAGGTAAGTGGGTAACTCCGACTTTCGGTTTCCGCTTCGGTGCAAGCTGGGTTATGCCCAAAGGCGCTACCACAGCAGACAGCCCCTATGTGAAGTATTCAAAAGACGGCCTTGACAAAATCGCCGGCACTGACTACTATGCAGAGAAGTTCATGGGTCTCGGTCCTGAATTTGACGTAATGGTCAACCTTACCAACTGGTGGTGTGGCTACAAGCCCAACCGCGTGTACAACGCAGTGTTGCACGGTGGCGCAGGTGCTTACTGGACATGGGGCCGCAACTACGGTCACCACAATCCCGTGAAGGAGCACTTCGGATGGCACCGCTCCCACGAAACGTGGTTGTTTGCTAACTTGGGTCTTCAGAACAATTTCCGTCTCTGCGACGCTGTTGATATCTTCATCGACGTGCAGTATGAAATGTTCGACCTCCCCAGCCTGACTCACGACGTATCTGCATCTCTCGGTTTCAACTTCAACTTTGGTAAGACTGAGTGGAACTGCCCCGTTACTGCTGTATGCCCCACTTGGAAATATACAGACGCAGAGGGTGACGCTCTCGTTGCTAAATTGAACGACGCTGAGAACAAGATCGCTAACCTCCAGCAGCAGCTCGACGCTTGCCTGCGTCGCCCCACTACTGAAAACAAAGTTGTGGATTGCGAAGGTCTTGCTACAGTTTACTATCCCATCAACCAGTACAGCCTCTCATCACGTGAGAAGACTATCCTGAAGAGCGTTGCTGCTGTAATGCAGGAAAAGCCCAACCAGAAATATGTCCTCACCGGCTATGCTGACAACTACACCGGCACTGACGAAATCAACGCTGCTCTTCGCGAAAACCGCGTGAACACCGTTAAGAACTACCTCGTTAACTGTGGTGTAAATCCCGCTCAGCTCGACGTTAAGGTTGACAACAACAACCTGACTGACCTCGGTGTTAAGGCCGCTCCCCTGGATCGCGCTGTGACTATCCGTCTCGCTGACTAATATTAAAAGTGAATAATTCTAAGGGTACATTCTTCGGAATGTGCCCTTTATTTTTTATCTTTGCATATCATTGAGAACACTGGGGTGGCGGATGATGGAAAGAAAGGAATAAATGCTAAAGAGAAATGCAAGTAGTATATGAGGACAACCACATCATCGTGGTATATAAAGAGCCGGGAGAGATAGTGCAAGGAGATAAGACGGGTGACAAGCCACTCTCCGAGAGCGTAAAAGAATATCTCAAAGAGAAGTATAATAAACCCGGCAACGTATTCTGCGGTGTGGTGCATCGCATAGACCGTCCCGTGGCCGGCCTCGTGATATTTGCCAAGTCCTCCAAAGCCTTGTCTCGACTGAATGAGATGCTCCGTAAAGGCGAAATACACAAGACATATTGGGCTCTCGTGGAGGGTGCACCTGAAGATCCGGAAGGCAGATTGGAAAACCATATGGCAAACATAGAGAGAATCAATAAGTCGTATCTTTGTGACAGCAAAGACCCTCTCGGCAAGAAGGCTATCTTGGAATATAAGACAGTAGCGAAGGGGGACAGATACAGCATACTTGAGATCAACCTTCTTACCGGTCGCAAGCATCAGATACGTTTACAGTTGTCAGCCAACGGCAATCCAATAAAAGGCGATTTAAAATACGGCGCCAAGCGAAGCAATCCCAACGGCGGTATCTCACTACTTGCAAAAAAGATAGACTTCATCCACCCCGTAAGCAAAGAGGAGATTCATCTCGAAGCCGACCCCCTCCCCGAAATGCTCCCCCTCCTAAATCCCTCCACAGAACAATCCCACAAAGAACGGTGATGATACCATAGCGCGTGAATTTCAGATATAGTCGGATAATTTGTAGTTAATTTTGTCGTCATTCATCTACAAATTCCGACACCCGCCCGGCAGGCTCCAGCAGTCAGCCGGGCTTTTTATGTACATAATCAGGCATTAAGTAAGATAAAGTCGGAATGGAATTTGACCTATACGCCAAATATTTTAAAATTGGGTAAAGGGGGATGAAAAAACGTCTGATTAATTGAGAGCCAATTTATCAGACGTTCCTTTAATAGATGTATTTTTTGTGGCGGGTACAGGACTCGAACCTGTGACCTTTGGGTTATGAGCCCAACGAGCTACCACTGCTCCAACCCGCGATGTTTACGTCTGCAAAGTTAATGCTTTTTCGAGCGTTGTGCAAGTGTTATGAGATTTTTTTTACTTAAAAAATGTTAAAAAATTTATAATGCTTTTATTATTAGTGTCTTAGTTTTTTAATGGTTTTTGAAGTACTATTGGCGTGTGTCGCATCAAATGGATATAGCAGGTGTAAAATAATAGTGTATAACATAAATTTAATATTGCGGGAGTCAAAAAAAAATGTTAATTTTGCGCAAAATTATCTAATTTGTGCATAGATGGTACTCAAGACAAGGGACAAATTTATCGAGGTTGCTCGTCAACTCTTTGCCCGCAAAGGGGTGGAGAATACCACTATGAACGATATAGCGTCTGCATCAGACAAGGGCCGGCGCACCATCTACACTTATTTCAAAAGTAAGAGAGATATCTTCAATGCTGTGGTGGAGCGGGAGACGGATCAACTTGTGTCGCGTCTTCGCATGATACTCATTAATCCCGTGCCGGCAGAAGAGAAGTTTGAGCAATATCTGAGGGTGCGATTTGAGACAATGCGTGATATCGTGTCACGCAACGGTAGTCTTCGTGCCGGCTTTTTCCGCGATGTCCGTAAGGTCGACAAGGCTCGCAAACTAATCTCCCGCAAGGAGGTGGCCATGGTGCGTGAGATACTCGAGGATGGCATCAAGTCCGGTGAGTTTGATATACCTGATCTGAATGCACAGGCTATCATTATCACTCATGCCGTATATGGCCTGGATGTCACCTTCATACGTGACAGTCTGGCCGATCAGGGTATGGACCAGGAATTGCTAATAAAAACCCTTTCCCATACATTATTGTCGGGAATCTTAAGAAGATAATCAGAATATATAATATATAGAAATATATAATCATGTATATCAACTCCACAGGATATTATATACCGGAAGGTAGAGTAGACAATGAACACTTTCTCAACCTCAACGGCTTGACTTCGGAATGGATAGAACAACGCACCGGAATCAAGACTCGTTCAAAGGCGGGTGAGAATGAGAATTCAGACACTATGGGTCTGGAGGCGATAGAGGAGGCAATTAAGGGATTGCCATACGATATTAAGGATGTAGATCTGATTGTATCTGCCTCTTACAGTGTATATGATACAGTTGCTACGCTTGGTCATCTTGCTCAAAGACGTTATAACATTGAAGGGGCGAAGGTGGTGTATTGTTCTGCGGCTTGCTCTTCATTCATCAATGGTATGGAGATTGTAGAGGGATATTTTGCTTCCGGTAAGGCAAAAAAGGCTTTGCTGGTATGTAGCGAACATAACACCTATTATGCCAACGAGCGAGATCCGAAGAGCGGACATCTCTGGGGAGATGGCGCCGTGGCATATTTCCTCAGCGCCGACAAGGTGAGCGATAATGACATCAAGGTGACAGAGGTATTTACTGAGGGTCTTGGTCAGTTAGGCAAAGGTCCGGGAGGCGTAAAATTGCGTCCGAAAGAGGATGGCATCACAATGCCCGACGGTCGTGATGTCTTTCTGTATGCTTGCCGCTATATGGTGTATGCCCTTAATAAGGTGTTGGAACATCAGCAGTTGACCTCCGAGGATATGAAATATCTGATCACTCATCAGGCGAACATGCGAATTGTGGCACAGGTAGCTCACACTCTCGGTCTGGGGATGGATAAGTTTCTCAACAACATCAGCGAGTTGGGCAACACCGGTTCTGCCTCCGCTCCCCTGGTGCTGGCGCAAAACATTGACAAGTATGAGAAAGGCGACCGAACAGCATTGATAGTATTCGGTGGCGGCTATTCATGCGGCTGTGTGATGCTTGAATTTTGATAATTGGAAATATTGATATCAGATAATGTGCTCTCAAACAGAGGACGTAAATTAAATAAAGAACCCCAAAATAATAGAATAATGAAATTACTTGAAGGAAAAACGGCTCTTATCACGGGTGCTGCCCGCGGTATTGGTAAAGGTCTTGCTCTTAAGTTTGCATCTGAGGGATGTAACATTGCTTTTACCGATTTGGTAATCGATGAGAATGCAGAGCAGACAGTAAAAGAGATAGAGGCTCTGGGCGTGAAATGCAAAGGATATGCCAGCAATGCAGCCGACTATGCTGAGACTGAGAAGGTGGTTGAGGCAGTAAAAAACGATTTCGGTCGTATCGACGTGCTTGTCAACAATGCCGGCATTACAAAGGATGGTCTGATGATGCGTATGAGCGAGGCTCAGTGGGACGCAGTGATAGCAGTCAATCTTAAGTCAGCCTTCAACTTTATTCACGCAGTGCTTCCGATCATGCTTCGTCAGCGTGGCGGCTCTATCATCAATATGGCTTCAGTGGTAGGTGTGCACGGCAATGCCGGTCAGTCAAACTATGCTGCCTCCAAGGCAGGTCTGATAGCACTTGCCAAGAGTATCGCTCAGGAGGTGGGCAGCCGTGGCATCCGCGCCAACGCCATTGCTCCCGGCTTTATCGAGACAGCCATGACTGCTGCATTGCCCGACGACGTGCGTGCCGAGTGGGTCGCAAAGATACCTTTGCGTCGTGGCGGACAGGTGGAGGATATCGCCAATGTGGCTACTTTCCTTGCTTCCGATATGTCAAGCTATGTTACCGGCCAGGTAATACAGGTTGACGGCGGTATGAATATGTAATAAAGACACTGGTAATGCAGAAGGCGGCAATAATACTCGCCGGTGGCGAAGGACGCCGCGCAGGCGGGGATGTACCCAAGCAGTTCAGAATGCTCGCCGGTCATCCTGTGGTATGGTGGAGCATGAAGGCATTCCATGATGAGGATCCGACGACGGAAATCATACTGGTGATGCATCCCGGTTTTTTCGACGACTGGGATATCATTAGCGCCGAAATGGATGAGGCTGATGTGCTCCCATGTCGACTATGCTGTGGGGGCAAAGACAGAGTGCACTCCGTTGCCAATGGCCTATCTGCATTAAAGGATATTTTAGAGGAAAAAGGTCTCGCTCCATGTGCTGTCAAAGTGGCAGTACACGATGGGGCGAGACCCCTTCTTACTCCTGAGATGATATCGCGGGGCTGGGAGGCTTCCGGTGAGGGAATTTGTGGTGTGCCGGCCATCCCGCCGGTCAACTCCTTACGACGCCTTACAGATGGTGTCAAACCACTTGAGGAGGCTGCGAGCGTAGCCGTGACGCGCAGTGACTATGTGGAGGTTCAGACCCCTCAGACATTTATTGCGGAGGATCTCTTCCGTAGTTATGATGAGCGTTCAGACGGACAGACATACACCGATGACGCATCATTGGCTGAAGGCGCGGGAATGATGGTGAGATTGTATCGAGGGGATGATATCAATGTTAAGATCACCAATCCGCTGGATCATGAGATAGCGGAGTTGCTGATGTCTCGCAGATAATTGAAGGATGTCGAGATTTGAGGATAGTGACATAAAGTTTCTGAAAGGAATCGGAGAAGCACGCGCTCGACTTCTTTGTGACCAACTTGATATATGTACTTTCCGAGACCTTCTTGATTACTTTCCCTTTCGATATGTAGACCGCAGCAAGTTTTACAGCATAGATGAATTCAGGGGCGAGATGCCTCTGCTCCAGGTGAAGGGAGAATTTATTTCCTTTCGCAAAGAGGGAGAGGGGAGACGGCGCCGACTGATAGGTGTCTTTTCCGACGGCAGGCGGATGATGGAGTGTGTCTGGTTTTCAAAGGTAGACGCCTTGGCCACAGTATGGCAGCCGCATGTGCCGTATGTGATTTTCGGCAAGCCTTCGAATTTCAACGGCATATGGACCATGTCGCATCCGGAGATAGAAAAGTATGATGCGGAGCGTCCGCCCGTGGGCCTGCAAGGCATCTACAGTATGACCGATACGATACGCAAGCGTGGCTTTTCTCAGCGTAACATACAGACGGCCGTTAAAAATCTGCTCTCCTTACCAGGCTTTAACACTATCTCCGAGACACTTCCCGCCAATATATTAAGCCTTTTCAGATTTCCGGACATCCATTCCTCCTACAGGTCTCTTCATTTTCCTACGGATGCAGACACCTTGCGTCGTGCCCGGGAGAGAGTGAAGTTTGAAGAACTCTTTTATCTTGAATTGCAGATATTGCGATACAGCCGCGACAGAGGCAGGAAGATTGCCGGGCAGATGATGAGCCGTATCGGTGAGAAATTCAATACCTATTACAGCGATTGTATTCCCTTTGATCTTACCGGTGCTCAAAAAAGAGTGTTGAAAGAGATAAGAGCCGATATGCGCACGGGTCGGCAGATGAACCGTCTGCTACAGGGAGATGTAGGCAGTGGTAAGACGATGGTGGCCTTCATGACGATGCTGATGGGCATAGACAACGGTTTTCAGTGTGCCATAATGGCGCCCACGGAGATACTTGCCACTCAGCATTATGAGACTATGCGTGAATGGTGTGCGAAGATAGGCCTGCGGATAGAATTGCTTACCGGCAGCACAAAAATCGGCGAACGTCGCCGCATTCATGCCGGTCTGGAAGATGGGAGTGTAAATATCCTTGTGGGGACGCATGCCTTGATAGAGGATAAGGTGGAATTTGCCAATTTGGGTATAGCCGTAATAGATGAGCAGCATCGCTTCGGCGTGGCTCAACGCGCCAAACTATGGCGTAAGAATAACATTCCTCCTCACGTACTTGTGATGACGGCCACTCCGATACCTCGCACGCTGGCCATGACCGTATATGGAGACTTGGATGTGTCGGTGATAGATGAATTACCTCCGGGACGCAAACCGATAGACACGTGGATGCGGACTTATGACAGAAGAGGAGAGGTCAACAGGCATATCCGCCGTCAGATAGACGAGGGGCGGCAGGTGTATATCGTCTATCCCTTAGTGCATGAGAATGAGAAACTTGACCTCCGGAGCCTTGAGGAAGGCTATGAAATTACGAAAAGAGCCTTCCCGGATGTAAATGTAGCGATGGTGCATGGTCAGATGCCCGCTATGGAAAAGGAGAGGGAGATGCAACGGTTTGTCACGGGTGAGGCACGTATTTTAGTAGCCACGACAGTGATAGAGGTGGGGGTAAACGTGCCTAATGCTACGGTGATGGTGATAGAGAATGCCGAGCGCTTCGGCCTTTCGCAGTTGCACCAGTTGCGCGGGCGCGTAGGTCGCGGTGCCGACAGGAGTTGGTGTATCCTGATGACCAAAAGAGAAATAGGAGCCGACTCCCGCAAGCGCTTGGGAATAATGACGGAGACGTCAGACGGATTTCTGATATCTGAGGCCGACATGAAGATGCGCGGACCCGGAGATATGGAGGGTACGCAACAGAGCGGTATAGCCTTCAATCTGAAGATGGCGAATCTGGCTACCGACGGGCAGATAGTGCAGCGGGCACGCGAAGCCGCTATGGCTATCCTGGATGCCAATCCGGAATTGGGTGTGGCGGATGAAGGGATGGCGGCAGATGAGAGATATCGCCTCGATGAGAGAGGAAGGCAGATAATCATCGGCGAGATGCGTCGACGTTTTGCAAAGGAAGTAGACTGGTCGGTGATATCTTAGGTCAGAAGTCATAGTTATTAGTGATGAAGTGAAAATGTGACATTGTGTCATAATGTCATAGTGTCATCAGGTCATTTAGGTTCGGTTTTTTATCCTTTTCCTGTTATTGATTGTTATATAGATATATGAAGGAAAAGGAAATACGAGAAAATCTCAAAAACAGGGAGGGTATCGAGCAATTGAACGCTATGCAGGAAGATATGCTCAGTCATTGCTCGGATAAGAAAGATATCATCTTGTTATCGCCTACGGGGAGTGGCAAGACGGTAGCGTTTTTATTGCCGGTATTGAAATGGCTGAAGCCCTCGACGGGTAGGATACAGGCTGTCATCATTGCTCCCTCGCGCGAACTCGTGCTTCAGATTACGAAGGTAGTGAGCAACGTTGCCATGGGTTTTCGAGTCGTTCCGCTATATGGTGGTCATAAAGTGGAGGATGAAGTCAATTCCCTGAAGGTGGTGCCCGATATAGTGGTAGCCACTCCGGGCAGGTTGTTGGATCATGCCGTGCGCGGCAATCTTGACCTGATGCCGGTGCGCATCTTGGTGTTGGACGAGTTTGACAAGTCGCTTGAATTAGGCTTTGATGATGAGATGTCGCGCATAGTGAAACGTCTTAAGAATGTAAGCAGAATAATCCTGACCTCGGCTACGGATACGGCCGTGCTTCCGGACTTTCTGACACTTACCGATCCGGTAAGGCTGAATTATCTTTCCGGCAACAAAGAACTGAGCGGACGTATGAGCGTGCGCGATGTCAGAAGTAATTCAGCCGATAAGTTAGCCTCTCTCTATGACTTGCTGACAGATCTCAACAGAGAGGAGAGTCCCGAGCGTTCGATCATCTTTGTCAATCATCGAGAGAGTGCAGAGCGCGTGAATGAGTATCTGCGCAAACGCGGAGTCGACTCGATTTTATATCACGGCGCGATGGACCAGCGCGATCGAGAGACAGCCCTTGCACTCTTCAACAGCGGTGCGCGACCTATCCTGGTAGCCACCGACCTTGCTGCTCGAGGCCTGGATATACGAGATGTCAGGAATGTGGTGCATTATCATCAGGCTCTGAGCCCGGAAACGTATACTCACCGTAATGGGCGAACAGCCCGTGTGGCCGATACCGGAGATGTATATATCCTGTTAGGTCCGGATGAGGAGTTGAAGGAATATGTGGAGGATAGTAGCGGCTACTCAATCTCTCCTAATTCGTCAGCCAATCTGCGTAGTGGGATGGATGTGCTGTATATATCCTCAGGCAAACGTGAAAAACTGTCGAAAGGAGATATCTTGGGCTTTCTTACGAAGCAGGCAGGTATAGCAGCCTCGGATATCGGTAAGATAGAGGTTTTTGACCATTATTCGTTGGTGACGGTGAAGAGCGGAGTGACCCAAGCGGCTCTGAAAGCCTCTCGTGAGTCGAAAATCAAGGGTGAGAAGCGCAAAGTCAGTTTATTATGATGATAGATTGGCAAAAAAATGTTAACTTTGCAGAATAGTCGTGCCGTAGAGGTCACGATATCTTAATCAAGGCTAATAGACTACAAGTAAAATCTTAATAAAAAGAAACGTATGAGCAAACAAAAGGAGTTTCTGACGTGTGACGGCAATCAGGCCGCTGCTCACGTCAGCTACATGTTTAGCGAAGTAGCTGCGATTTATCCTATCACGCCGTCGTCTACGATGGCGGAGTATGTGGATGACTGGAGCGCAGCCGGCAGAAAGAATATTTTCGGTGAGACAGTGCTGGTGCAGGAGATGCAGAGCGAAGCCGGAGCAGCAGGCGCGTTGCACGGTTCGCTTCAGGCCGGTGCACTGACTACGACATATACAGCCTCCCAGGGTCTGTTGCTGATGATCCCCAATATGTATAAGATAGCCGGCGAGTTGCTGCCGTGTGTATTCCATGTATCGGCCCGCACGCTTGCCTCTCACGCTCTTTCCATCTTCGGTGACCATCAAGACGTGATGGCTGCACGTCAGACCGGTTTCGCAATGCTTTGCGAAGGTTCGGTGCAAGAGGTGATGGACCTGGCCGGTGTGGCTCATCTTGCCACTATCAAGAGCCGTGTGCCTTTCATCAATTTCTTTGACGGATTCCGCACATCTCACGAGATTCAGAAGATAGAAGTGATCGACGGCGAAGCGCTTGCCGGCCTTCTCGACCGTGAGGCTCTTGATGACTTCCGTAAGCGTGCGCTTAATCCCGACGCCCCCGTGGCTCGCGGTATGGCTGAGAACCCCGACGTGTTCTTCCAGCATCGTGAGGCTTGCAATAAGTATTACGAGGCTGTGCCGGAGATCGTAGAGAACTACATGCAGGAGGTTTCGAAGATTACAGGCCGTGAATATCACATCTTTGATTACTATGGCGATCCGGAGGCAGAGCATGTCATCATAGCGATGGGTTCTGTGACTCAGGCTATTCAGGAGACTATAGATCATCTTCGCGCTGAGGGCAAGAAGGTAGGTCTGGTGAGCGTACACCTGTATCGTCCCTTCTCCGCCAAGCATTTCCTGGCAGCAGTGCCCAAGACAGTGAAGCGCATAGCCGTGCTCGACCGCACAAAAGAACCAGGTGCCAACGGCGAGCCGCTCTATATGGATGTAAAAGACTGCTTCTACGGTCAGGAGAATGCGCCGCTTATCGTAGGTGGTCGCTATGGTCTTAGTTCAAAGGACACTACTCCCGCTCAGATCATCTCTGTATTTGAGAATCTGGAACTCCCTGAGCCGAAAAATAATTTCACTGTCGGTATCGTTGACGACGTTACGTTCATGTCTCTCCCGGTGCTTCCGGAGATCAATCTGGGCGGTAAGAGCATCTTCTCTGCTAAATTCTATGGTCTCGGTGCTGACGGCACAGTGGGCGCCAATAAGAACTCTGTAAAAATTATCGGTGAGAATACCGACAAATATTGTCAGGCTTATTTCTCTTACGACTCCAAGAAGTCCGGAGGCTTCACATGCTCGCATCTGCGTTTCGGCGATGAGCCCATCCGTTCGACTTATCTGGTGAATACTCCTAATTTCGTGGCTTGTCACGTGCAGGCATATCTTCACATGTATGACGTGACTCGCGGTCTTCTCGACGGCGGCACATTCCTGCTCAATACCATCTGGGAGGGCGAGGAACTTGCCAAGAATCTTCCCGTGCGCGTCAAGAAATATCTTGCCAAGCACAACATCACCCTCTACTATATCAATGCCTCTAAGATAGCGCAGGAAATCGGTCTGGGCAATCGCACCAACACTATCCTTCAGAGCGCCTTCTTCCGCATCACAGAGGTGATACCGGTAGACCTTGCCGTAGAGCAGATGAAGAAATTTATCGTCAAGTCTTATTCCAAAAAGGGTGAAAACATCGTCAACATGAACTTTGCAGCCGTAGATCGCGGTAATGAGTATCATAAGTTGGAGGTGGATCCCGCATGGGCAGAACTTCCCGATGAGGCACCCGTCAAGACTGACGCTCCCGAATTTATCACCAACGTTGTGATGCCTATCAATGCTCAGGATGGCGACCTTCTGCCGGTAAGCGCTTTTGTAGATCGTCCCGACGGCACTTGGCCTCAGGGTACGGCCGCTTATGAGAAGCGTGGCGTGGCAGCCTTCGTGCCTGAATGGAATCCTGAAAACTGCATTCAGTGTAACAAATGTTCATATGTTTGTCCTCACGCTGCTATCCGTCCCTTCCTGCTCAACGCTGAGGAGATGGCTGCCGCTCCCTTCGGTGAAGACCACACTATTCCGGCCATCGGCAAGGACTTCACGGGCATGAGATTCGTGCAGCAGGTAGACGTCCTCGACTGTCTCGGTTGCGGTAACTGTGCTGACGTATGCCCCGGTAAGAAGGGTAACAAGGCGCTGACCATGAAGCATGAGGAGACTCAGGAAGGTCAGGATAAGAATTGGGAATACTGCGTGAAGGAAGTTTCTTCCAAGCAGAATCTTGTCGATACAAAACTCAACGTCAAGAACAGCCAGTTTGCACAGCCGATGTTTGAGTTCTCCGGAGCATGCTCCGGTTGTGGTGAGACTCCGTATGTGAAACTCATCACCCAACTCTTTGGCGACCGCGAGATTGTAGCAAATGCTACGGGTTGCTCTTCAATCTATTCCGGCTCTGTGCCCTCTACTCCTTATACCACTAATGCGGAAGGTCATGGTCCGGCATGGGCAAATTCACTCTTCGAGGATTTCTGTGAGTTCGGTCTCGGTATGCGTATCGCATACGAGAAGATGCGTGAGCGTCTGGTAATGCTTGCCACACAGGTAGCCGAGTCTGATATGTCAGAAGACTTGAAAGCAGCAGCCGCTGCATGGCTTGCAGCCAAAGATGATGACAAAGCATCTCGTGAGGCGGGGGAAAAATGGGTGGCTCTTGCTTCTGAATGTACTGATAAGAATTGCTCTATATGCCAAGAGGTTGTCAGCATGAAGAATTATCTGACTAAGCGCAGCCAGTGGATTATCGGTGGTGACGGCGCAAGTTACGATATCGGTTTCGGTGGTCTTGACCATGTGATTGCTTCCGGTAAGAATGTGAATATCCTTGTGCTTGACACAGAGGTTTATTCCAACACCGGTGGCCAGTCTTCAAAGTCTACCCCTATTGGTGCGATAGCGAAATTTGCTGCAGCCGGTAAGCGTATCCGCAAGAAAGACCTTGGTCTGATAGCCACTACCTACGGCTATGTATACGTGGCTCAGGTGGCTATGGGTGCTGACAATGCTCAGACTCTGAAGGCTATCCGTGAGGCAGAGGCTTACGATGGTCCGTCGCTGATTATCGCTTACTCACCCTGTATCAACCACGGTCTGAAGGCCGGCATGGGTCACAGTCAGGATGAGGAGAAGCGTGCTGTAGAATGCGGATACTGGCAACTCTGGCGCTACAATCCTGATGAGGAGGCTAAGGGCAACAATCCCTTCTCGCTTGACAGCAAGGAGCCGGATTGGAGCAAGTTTGAAGACTTCCTGAAGGGAGAGGTGCGTTTTGCATCAGTACAGAAGATGTATCCCGCAGAGGCGGCCGAACTCTTCAAAGCTGCACAGGCCAACGCTCAATGGCGCTATAACAACTACAAGCGTCTTGCTGCTCAAAACTGGGGAGAAGACCCTGAAATGACACCCGAAGAGATAGCACTCCGCAAATCTTAAAATAAGATAAGCAAACAAAGACAAAAGCCGATTGAGCATATTCGCTCAGTCGGCTTTTTTATTTTGGTGAGGTGGCGAGGATGTAGATTGGGCGGAAGGTAAGGGTGGGATTGGAGGGGAGGGCGCTCCAGTGGATTTGGGCTTTGCCTATGGTGCCTCCTACTCCGGTGTGATGCAGGTGGTGCATCAGTTGGCGCCGATTTTGGAATTGCAGAGTTATTTCTTCAGTGCTGACCGTGACGTTGCTGAAGTATTTTCGGAATGCCTTTTCGAGCCGTTCGCGGCTGGGATAATGCATGGATGCGGGATGAAGTGCGCTCAATTCCGGAAGATTGCCGGGTAGAAATGATGAGCAAAGCATTATACCGTCTCCGGTGAGCACTCTTGCTGCATTGGCAATGAAGCGCTCTTGATCGGCAAACCATTGCATCGTGCTTGCAGAGGCGATGACATCGACACTTTCGGTAGGGCAGTTGGACATATAACCTTCTGCATCTTCCACCACTCTTGTTTGCTCACCGGCGAAATCTAAAGCCGGCGTCTCATAGAGATCCACAAGAGTTATCTCTCGTGGACGCAGGTTATCCGCAAGCAGGCGCGAAAAATATCCCGTGCCGGAGCCAATCTCAAGCACGCGCGGATGTTGGGGAAGGGCGGATGGCAAAAGTGAGATAAGACGGTGAGCAATGCGATGCTGAGCCGAGGCATGTTGGTCATATTCTACGGCTTTGGCAAACCGTTGACCCACTCTTTGCATGTCCGGAATGTGAATGCGTGAAATATACTCTAAGGGGATATAATGCCCCGTGTTTATGCGGATGATTTCTGCATCGGTCTGCTGCCAGAATCTTATCTGCGCATCGGCTGGAAAAATCCGGTCATTCTCTGAAATATAGGTTCTAATCCAGGGAAGTGCGGGTTGATCATAGCAAATGTCACGAATGTTAATCAACTCCACACGAAGTGAGTCGATGTTATAGTCATCCTCCCCTTTGATGTATGGATATTCCGGGAAGAGATCTCTTGGGCCGGCCATACGACGGAGAAATTTTTTGAGAGAAAGGTAAGTGAGACCCTTCTGTGTGCCATCATAGATGGCTTCCGGGATGCCGTAGAGGTCGGAGACGGGTTGAGGCGTACCGTTGACGGCAATAGCGGCGGTTATCTTTTGCGGTTTGATTATACCGGAATGTGCCAAATATTCAGCAACGACTACGCCTAAAGACCAAGCGATGATATAGAGAGTTGAATACTTTTCAAAAATCTCAACTGCTTTGAAAACCGCTTTCAACTCCAAATCTGAATAGTCGTGTATCACCACTACATCCCAGCCCGATGGGTGGACATCGTGATATACCGATGCATCAGTAGACCATCCGGCAAAGATAATCAGAAGACGACTGTTGTTTGGTGATTGAGATATAAACTCGAGTTTCATTGCCTGCCGTTGATAAAATTGTTAATTACCTCTGTCAGAGGAATGAGCGTTTGCATGTCAAGGGCGGCATTCAGAGAGATGCGCACTCTTTCGCCGCCAGGAGGTACTGTAGGGCGTCGGATAGCCATACAATCAAATCCCGCTGCTTTACAACACTCAGCCAGCCGGAGCGCCTTGTCAGCGTCGCCGGTTATGATCGGAACAATCTGGGAAGCTGAGGGTGAACAAAGTCCGGTGTGCCGTTGAATTTCCTTGCGAAATGTGTCAGATAATTGCTTTAGGTATTCTCTCTCCGCATTCATTCCAATCAATTTCTCTATCATCAAAATGGACCATGCGCAATTTACGGGCGGTAATGCCGTGGAGAATATAAATGAGCGTGCTGTATTGACGAGCATTGAGATGATTTCTTCAGAAGCCACCACGAAAGCACCCGTTGAAGCGGCCGCTTTGCCGAGAGTGCCGATGATGACATCTATTTCTTCCATTACTCCCTGCTCCTCTGAGAATCCTAATCCTTGCCGGCCACGCACTCCGAAAGCATGCGCCTCATCAAGACATATCAACATATTAGGATACTCCCTTTTTAAGGCCACTATTTCCTTAAGCGGCGCCGTGTCGCCATCCATGCTGTAAATTGACTCTATGACAACGAGCACTCTGTCATAATTGCCGGAATTTTGTTCCAATAAATTTTTCAGTGCGCGGACATCATTGTGTGCAAACCGCTTGAAGTCAGCCCTGCTGAGTCGGATACCGTCAATGGATGAAGCGTGTATAAGACGGTCAGAAAGTATCAGAGTGCCCGGTATGGCCAATCCTTGTATAAGCCCGACATTGGCGTGATAGCCCGAATTGAAGAGCAAGGCAGGTCGACCGTAGAGGTCGGCGAGCAAATCCTCCAGCATGCCGTGGTATTTCTGCCGGCGTGATAATAATCGCGATGCGGCCGAGGTAAATTGAGCATCGGGGAAGCGTCTGAGAAATTCATTGTGAAAATCACCGGCCTTTGCAGCAAGCCCCATATAGTCGTTGCTGAGCAGGTCAATCACCGCCGAGTGATTCTCAGCGGGGAGAGTGCGCAGACGGTTTTCCGCCTCAAGGGAACGGAGAAATTCACGATAGTCCATATCAGATAATGTGTGTAAGCTGTGAATGTTCCCTGACTAATTGTATCAAGACCGAGCAAAGACGGTGTAATTGCTCATCAGTGACAGCCAGATATGGTGGCATAATATAGGCATTTTTGCCAAAGGGTCTGATCCATACGCCCTCTTCGACACATCGCTTTTGAAACCACGCCAGATCCACGGGTATCTCCGTCTGTATCACACCAATACCTCCCAACACGCGAACATCCTCTACGCCTGGGATGTCACGCGCTTCGACAAGTCTCTCTTTCATGATGCTCTCAATCTCTGCAATGCGCTGTTGCCAGGGAGAGTCGAGCAGCAGGCGAGTGGAAGCCAATGCGACAGCACATGCGAGCGGATTACCCATAAATGTCGGGCCATGCATCACGCATCCTGCTGAAGATGATGATATACGGTCGGCAACCTTATCGGTAGTTGCTATGGCGGAGAAGGTCATAAAACCACCGGTGATAGACTTTCCGAGCAGCATTATGTCAGGTATCACATCGGCGTGCTGATAAGCGAAGAGCCTTCCGGTGCGTCCGAATCCCGTAGCAATCTCATCAAAAATAAGAATGATGTCCAGTGAGTCGCAAAGCCTTCTCAACTCTCTGAGATACTGCGGATGATAGAAGCGCATACCTCCGGCACCTTGCACTATAGGTTCAAGTATCACTCCGGCGATATCATCCTTGTGTTCTGTAAGCAGAGTGCGCATCGAATCGAAGTCAGACGGATCCCATTCTTCCCCAAAGCGACACTGAGGTGCGTCAGCGAAATATCTTACCGGCAGCGAAGTGCCGAATGCACCGTGCATACCCGTCACCGGATCGCAGACAGACATAGCGTTCCATGTGTCGCCGTGGTAACCGCTGCGAATAGTGGCAAAATTTGTGCGCCGGGGATTGTCGATAGCCTGAACAGCCATCTTCATGGCAACTTCAGTAGCCACAGAGCCTGAGTCGGCATAAAAAATATGTTTCATCTCCTTAGGTAGAATGGAGAGAAGCAGCCGTCCCAATTCAATGGCCGGAGCGTGGGTAAGACCACCGAACATTACATGCGACATTTGGTCAATCTGGCGTTTGGCTGCGTCGATGAGCACCGGATGACTGTAGCCATGAATTACGCACCACCATGATGACATGCCATCTATTAATTCCGTGCCGTCAGCAAGGGTCAGCACCGCGCCTTCGGCATGGGCTACCTTATAGCATGGGAGAGGATCGTGAGTGGAGGTATATGGATGCCACAGATGCAGACGGTCGAAATCTTCATCTGTCATGCGGTAATATTCATTGTCTTGCATATCAGTCAGAGTCATATTCACTTTATTGAATTATACCGGGTCAACGTCATAATATACGATTGTGCCTTTCATTCTGTTGTCGCGGGCGATGCTTTCGTAAATGGTATGCAGAATTTGCTTTACCTTAGCCATAGAGGCCGTAGACTCTACCTTGAGCATAATCTGCTGTAAATAATAGGTGGCGACACGTGAAATGAATGGTTTTTCAGGTCCGAGCACCCTATCGCCGAACGTATTGTGTAGAGCAGTGGTAAGCAGAATAGCAGCCTCATCCACCTTCCGCATATCCTTGTTTTTGAGGTATATATTTATAATACGGCAGAAGGGGGGATAATTGAATTTGCGTCTGTCTTCTATTTCACTTTCGTAGAAGGCGTTGTAATCATGCTTGACGACAAAGTCGAGAATATTATTCTCAGGGTCGGTGGTCTGAATTATTACCTTTCCTTTGTCGGCTCGTCTTCCTGCTCTTCCGGCCACTTGCTCGAGCATATTGAAAGCCCTTTCGTTGCTTCTGAAATCCGGAAAATTAAGTAGCGTGTCGGCATTGAGCACACCGACGACCGTGACATTCTCGAAGTCGAGGCCTTTGGATATCATTTGAGTGCCTACGAGAATATCAGTAGAATGGGAAGAAAACTCCTCAATAAGTTGCTGGTAAGCGTCTTTATTGCGTGTAGTGTCGAGGTCCATGCGACTGATTTTATAGTCGGGAAAGACTTCGTGCACATCTTCGGCCACTCGCTCCGTGCCATATCCGAGACTTTTTATACGGTTGTCGCCGCAAGCCGGACATAGTGAGGGGAGAGGTATGGCATATCCGCAGTAATGACAGCGGAGTTGGTCGCTATTCTTATGATACACCAGCGAGACATCGCAGTTGATGCATCTTGGTGTCCAGCCACAGGTGTGACACACGACGAAAGGCGCGAAGCCTCGTCTGTTTTGAAACATAATGGCCTGCTTGCCGGAGGCGAGGGCTTCATCGGCAGATTGCTTCAGCGGCAACGATATAATGCCGTCAGCGAGTTTTTTCTTTCGCTGCTCCTTCATATCGATAATCTCGACGACAGGCAGTGAGGCATTCTCATATCTTTCCGTGAGAGTGACGAGTCCGTATTTGCCGATACGTGTCTTATAATATGTTTCTATTGAGGGAGTTGCCGAGCCGAGCAATGTTTTCGCTCCGTGCATGGAGGCGAGTACGATGGCCGTATCGCGTGCATTATAGCGCGGAGCCGGGTCATACTGCTTGTAAGACGACTCATGCTCTTCGTCGATTATTATCAGTCCCAGTCGGGCAAAAGGAAGGAATACGGCAGAGCGCGCCCCGAGCACGATTAGAGGTTCGTTGGAATGAAGGAGTTTATTCCAGATATCCACTCTCTCATTATCGGAGAATTTGGAATGATACACGAGCAGACGGTCACCGAAAAACTGCCGCATGCGGTCGGTAAGTTGGGTGGTGAGAGAAATTTCCGGCACGAGAAAGAGCACCTGGTTGCCGTCTTTGAGCACACGGTCAATGAGTGTGGCGTAGATTTCGGTCTTTCCGCTGCCGGTGACGCCATGCAGCAGCACGACGTTATGGTCGCAGAAGGCGTGTAATATTTCGCGCTGTGCGTTGAGTTGCGGTTCTGAAAGAGACGGCAATTTGTGTGTCTCTTTCTCCGGCGAATTAAAGCGATTGACGGTGCGGGTATAAAATTCGAAAATACCCTTGTCGGCCATGGCTTTGAGTATGCCGGGATTAGCGCCGGAGGCATCATAGAGGCTCTGTTTGGTGACGGGGAGAGGTTCGTCATTAACCAGCCACTTTGATAACTCCAGATAGGCTATCAGTGCTTTTTCCTGACGCAGTGAGCGCGTTACTTTCCCAAAGAAATCGTGTAGAGTGTCTTGATCGTCTCGGCTGATGGTGAGGCGCACCATTTTTTCAACCTTCGGCTTATATCTCTCCACCACCTTCTCCGCTATCTCAATGATGCCGGCGTTGAGCAGTGGATTGATTACGGCGATTGCATTCTTTATCTTGGTGGCTTGCTCTATCTCAGCTAAAGACATTCGCTTCTGCGAGGAGAGCGTATTGATGATTATGGCTTGTGACTCCGTGATGCCCTCGGTATCTTCTATGTCAAAGTCTTCACGAAGAGAGATAAATGTTTCGCTTTCGGGCTTGAGGCCTGTAGGAATAGCGGCTTTGAACACCTCTCCGGGTGCGCAAAGATAATATGATGCTATCCAGTCCCACAGTTTCATTTGAGGGTATCTGACGATGGGGCTTTCATCGAGCAGACAAGAGATAGGCTTGACCTCATAGCCTACGGGGGCTTCGTTGTGAAGAGCAGTGACTATACCGGTGTAGAATTTTCTTTTGCCGAACTGCACGAGCACTCGGCTCCCGATCTTTATTTTCTGAGCCTCCTCCTCCGGAACGGAGTATGTGAAGGAGGAATAAAGCGGAAGCGGAAGTATAACTTCGGCAAACTTAGACATCGTGTGATGGCGGCTGTTAGAAGAGATAGGCGATGTTGATATTCCAGGAAGAGGAGCGGGCGGAGAGGTTATCGAGCTTGACGGTACGCAATTCGTAAGTCACACCCCATTGATATGAGCAAGATAGTTGGATATGCTCTATAAATTCGCCACCAAGTCCGAACTGCAGTCCGACGCATCCGGCGGGATGCACGATAGCGGCACATTTAGTCTGTGCGGCGGTAAATGAGAATACGGGTCCCACAAAAGCGAAGGGGGCGACATACTGCTCCACACCGTTCATGCGCGTCCATTTGAAGCGTAGATGCACCGGTATCTGGATGGTGTGCAGAGTGAAGTTCATGTCTTTATATCCGTCGTTACTCCATACCGGATAACTGCCGAGGTCTACTGAGCCGGAATGCATATTGTAGTTGAGACCCATATCGATGCCGAAGCCTATGCCGGGAATCATCAGTTCGCCGAGCACTCCCGCATTTACACCGCAGCGGTAATCGGATTTCAGGAGTGGCTGCTTCCAATAGTAGTTGTTGATATTGATACCGACGTTGGGACCCCATCGAAATTCGGCAGAGACGCTCAATACGGAGAGCAGAGTCAGGATTGAAAGTATTATTCTTCTCACGTTTTCAAATAGTTAGATAGCCGAAGCGGCCAAACGATTGATACTATCACAAAATTACAAAAAATATCTCTCAATGCCAAATCCTCTCCGAAGGATAGTGAGATAAATATTCACCTCAAGGTCATCTTGATATATTGGTGTCTCGCCATTTGTCGTAGGAGCCGATGTCTTTGACTATTCGGGGCGGGGCTGACCATTTGGGGGAGAGGGGAGAGAATTCCGGGCGCTTGTATTGGCTTTCCACTCCGGCTATGTCGAGAAGAAGGTGGCTGAAATAGATTAAAGACTGGGGTTTGGCGGCTGCAGACTGCAGACGGCTGTAAAGATCCGGATGTAACTCTCTGAATTTTGGAGTTGTATAGATGATGAATGGGATTTCAAGAACGTATGGAGCGCTTTTTGCCAAC
This sequence comes from uncultured Sangeribacter sp., assembly GCA_964456155.1. Classification (GTDB taxonomy): domain Bacteria; phylum Bacteroidota; class Bacteroidia; order Bacteroidales; family Muribaculaceae; genus Lepagella. Next base: position 12,844 of record CAYVZJ010000018.1, on the reverse strand, counting down.
TTGTGGCTGTCCATCGTGCGGACATGGCAATGGCGCTCATCATTCATCTCTTCACCATGGTCAGGGTGATAGATGATGATGGCATCCTGAACGGCCACGCTCGCGGCTAATTTTGACAACACTTGGTCTACGTATCTTGTGGCATTGTCATACTCCGCAATCATCCTCTTTTCCTCCTCGGAATAACCCTTGCGCTCAGAATAGTCGGGGGTTGTAAAGAAACCAAGATTTTCCGGATAACGGTTGACGGCCGAAAAATGCTGACCATTCAGATGGAATATGTCAAGCACAAGAGAGTCGGAAGGCAAGAGCATGGGTTCTTCAGCATTCAGTAAATCCTTATCGTAGCGGTAAAGGCGGTCGTTGCGATAGTCGAAATTGGCGTTGCTGAGAATTATGGAATTCATAAAATTGCAAGTGCCTACCTCCGCCTGGTCATCACCCTTGACGAGAGTTGCCTGATTATCATGCAGCCTTACCGTATATCCTGCCTTGCGCAGTATCATTGGTGTTAGTGGCCGCTTGAAGTAATATTTGGCAGAGTCGGTTATCACGTGCGGACTGAAAAGAATTTCCATCATGCGATAAGTACGTGGTTCGTAGCATATCACATCCTCAAACTTCAGCAAATTGCCCTCATCATACAGTCGCTGCATTTCGGGAGTGGTAGGAAGACGATATCCATACAGACTCCAATGAGCCTTTGAGTCAGACTCACCGATTACCCAGATTATTCGGGCGGGAGGTGATACAGTGTCAGGGATGAAACCGTCGGCAAGTCGCGGAGTGCGCTCCAGAGTCTTGATAATCTTTAGGTTTTTATTATATACCTTCACCATCTTATCAATACGCGTGAGGGTATTGACAGAATTTTCGGTGTTATAGTCATTTTCGCGTGGCAGACTCCACCAGTAATATCCGAGAGCAAGGAGACATATTACTCCAATGCGGGAGATGATCTTCCAAACACCTTTCGGCTTACCGAGTAGCCGGCCGAGACGGCGCAAGACGTCATACAATATTTTTGTAAATAGCAGAAAACCGAGGAGTATGCCTATGCTTTTGGGTGTCAATAAGTAAAGTCGTAGAAATTCTTCTGTTTCTCCGGAGCCAGTGTCAGCAATGAGGCGTATTAACCTGTCGCTCCATCGCGTGTGAAGCATAAAGGAGAGCCATATTTCCGAGAAGGATATCACGACGATGATGGAAGTCAAAGTGCCGGCGCATAATCTGCGGACGATGCCCGGATGACATATAAGGATGAGTCCGCGAATAATCATCAAGCTTGCAGCCGGGAGGAATGCACTGCGCAAACCGCGCAGAAGGCTTGTGCCGCTGAAAGAGAGCGATCCATCCGGATTCCAGATAAAGAGAGCCACGAAAGCAAGGAGATACATGTAGAAAAGACATGCCCATAGATTGCGATAAAGGAAATCGGCAATATCTCCGGGGAGTCTTTTGAGAAAATGAAGTATTGAACTCAGTATTTTCTTGTAATTAACTCTCATATTTTTGATATCTTTGCAAAATTAATGAAAAGTAGCGAAAAAAGTAGCGAAACGAAGGATATATCACGTGGTGAAACATAATAGGTTGTCGAAATTAAGTCATATAGAGTTGACGCGACCGCAGACTGATATAATGCGTGGCGTGGCGATTGTGCTGATCATATTGCATAATCTGTTTCATTCTTTTCCTACGGTATTAAAGGAATCTGAATTTTATTTCAACGCCTCTCTTATCAAAAGATTTTTCAGAATACTCTCGGAAGGAAGTCCGACATACGGCTACGATCTGCTCTCTTTCTTAGGATGGTATGGAGTGCCGGTATTTGTGTTTCTATCAGGATACGGTCTTGTAAAGCGTTATGAAGTTTCCAAGCCGGGGGGCTCGGGCAATCCCTCTTTTGATGCCACATCCTTTTTGAGGCGCAACTGGCTGAAACTTCTGACGCTAATGGCGTTAGGAGTGCTGATATTTCTGGTTGAGGAATTGATACATTGCCGGATGGCGGGGCGTCCGATAAATACGGATACCATCATCGGTATCTTGCTGCCACTCACTTTACTTAATGATTTGGTGCAATTCCGGTTTGAGACCATTCCCGGCGTCTATTGGTACTTCGGTCTGACTTTCGAACTATACGTCATCTATGCGTATTTGGTGAATGGGAGAAGTCAGAAATACCTTTGGCTGCTGACGGCAGTCTGTTACTTTCTCTTTATCAATTTCAGCCTTGATGCTGATAAAGAGTCGGTTAAGATAGCGGAATATTTGCGTCACAACTTTACGGGCTGGTTGTTGCCCTTTGCATTAGGGGTGATGACAGGGCGGCTTAATCGTATGAATATATTTGCTTTATCAGCCGTGACTGTTGTATCATTGCTGCTCTTTTTCCCTTCGTTGAGGTCGGCTTGGAGTTGGCAGTTGACCGGAGTAATGGCTGTGATAGTTGTAGGTGCGGTAAGTATGCTGTTTTCGCTGATACCTTATTGGAAAGACTTATGGATATGGATAGGCAAGATAAGCGCCTATATCTTCGTCTGTCACCCGATAGTCCGACACCTGCTCGGCCGCTACGTCTTCGATATCTTCACACCCGGCAGCCTGCCCACTCCCGCAATTATCCTCACCTACATTGTTTCTATCCTCGCAAGTGCCATGATATACCGATTAATAGTTCGGAAAATCAAGTAGGGGCGCAATACATTCCGCCCGCGTCGGCAGGGTTGTCGACGCGGGCGTATACTGTTTTGTTGTATCTCTTTTTAGAAGAGCCAGGCGGCTGAGACTGTCCAGTAATTGTTTTTGGCTTTGATTTGGGTGGGAGTTACTTTGTCGGTGGCTTTGCTTACGATATTGTTGATGCCGAAGCCGTAAGAGGCCGCTACTTGAAGATGACGGATGAGTTCTACGCCGAGACCTATGTTCCAGGCCACTTGACATGTGCGTGATTTAATATCATTGATATCATCCGTTATGCTCTTATCGAGACGGAAAGCGATATTCGGTCCGGTGAAGAGGTATGGCTTGATGATGCTCGCCACCATCGGTATGGTGAATTTATATTTCAGATTGATGGGAATTTCGAGGAAGTTCTTGCCGTAGAGGTCATTGTCAACGGTGAGTCCTGTAACCTCCGTAGAATTGTTCATGCGGGCATACATAAGTCCTGCGTCAACGTTGATGCCGATGATAGGCACAGTGTATTCCACAAGAGCGCCGGCAGTCCATCCGCAGGAATTGTTGGCCTTCATAATGTCCTGGTTAAGACTAAGTTTGTTGACCAGCATACCGGCTTTGACACCGAAGCGCAATTCAGCATTTGCCATACCGACGCCCATAGCCATCATCACTATCGCAAGGAGAATTTTATTAAGATACTTCATAGTTTTGGATATAGTTTAAAAAAGTGTGTATATCAAATGTTATATCTTATTAACAATAATCCTTAACAATTGTTAATAGCAATTTTTAAAATTTTAATTAAAGTCCATCCTCACGTCCTGATTTTGGATGACAAATTTTAAATCAAGTTCCAATGCCGACGCGCATCACCTTTGCTACAATTTTTTTTGAACTAAAATGATTATTAATTTCCGGAACGGCGCCTCGCTTCGCTCGCTATCGCGGACCTTATCGGAACAACACGGAACTTTCTATTTTTCAATAAAATATCAAATTATCTGCGATTAACCTGCCGTCATCCTGCGTCTCGAGGGCAGAAAGCGAAGCTTGCCCTCATCTGCGTTTCGCCCACATCTTCATCAATATAGAGAAGGGATTTAATTTGATTATTGCGAAAGGCAGATCCCCGTGGGCAGTCGCCCTTGCGTGGTCTACGCAAGAGTCGCTACCACCATTCCGATTATAATGTGATAAATATATATGCACTGCAGATTCTTATTGGTGATTTTTTTGTATTTTTGCATCATTAAGCCTAATATTATGACACAGGAAGAATTGCTCAAAAGGCTCTGCGATATTGAATGGGAAGATTTTGAAGTGAAAGAAGCCTCAGGCGGCATCCGCAAATCAATGTGGGAGACCGTCAGCGCTTTCTCGAATACTGTCGGAGGCTGGATAATCATCGGAGTCAAGGAGAAGAAAGGAGAGAGTGGTAACTCATATCAAGTAACCGGTGTTGATAATATTGAGAAAATGGAACAAGACATAATCACTACGTTACGCTCACGTTCCAAATTTAACACCGTCATATCAAGTCGAGCATACAGATATAGGATAGATGACAAGGATGTCCTTGCATTTGAAATTCCTGTTTCTCCTCATAAGCCTGTAGCAATCAAAAGTACTGGTGAAGTATATATACGTACAGGAAGTGGTGATGTTCTTGCTTCAGACATGGAGGTTGATGCGATAGTCAGGGACAACTCTTTTGGTTCCCGTTCAGAAATGGAGGTAACAGGTAGCAGTTTTGATGATGTCAATTTGGAATCAATCGCCTCATATCGAAGTTATCTCCGGGATTATAATCGTCCTTTATCCTATCCCAATCTCGACGATCAGGCTTTCTGCAAGAAATTAAATATCATTCTCGGTTCGGGCAAATTATCTTATGGGAGCCTTCTTATGTTTGGCAAGAGGGATTCCATTCTTCGTGTCATGCCTAACTTTTGGCTTGATTATATGGAAATTCCTGGAGATTCTTATAGCGCGGCTACTCAGCGTTACACCTACCGTATGCCGGAGCAAGAGAATATTTGGGAAAGCTTCCAGCTCATAATGCGCAGATTACGGAATTTTGTTGAAAGTCCATATATTGAAGGTCCTGATATATTCGGAACAGAAGATAATGCTCAATTATTCTGCCTTAGGGAAGGTGTGGTGAATTTTTGCGCACATTCTGATTTTTTTGCCGCTGCCCATCCCACCATCAGGGTTTTTACCGATAAGATTGTGATGCAAAATCCCGGGCGGTTCATTCTAGATGCCTCAGAATTCCGCAATCGGGTGTTGTCTATGCCACGTAACCCGAGTATAATTAAATTCTTCCGCCATCCTAAATTGGCAGAAAATGCAGGATATGGCATTGATAAAATCATCAGATGGAAAGAGTTGACAGGTAATGATGTAAAATTCGAGAGTGATTTGCTGATATCTACCTTGACTTACCCTCTTGCTAAGCCCAATTCCCACCAATCAAATATTCAAAATGGCGAGATAAATGGCGAGATAAATGGCGAGATAAATGGCGAGATAAAAAAGGTGATAAATCTAATCGCGCAAAATCCTCATATTACTCAACGCATAGTTGCAGAAAACCTTGGATACTCAGAAAGAAAAGTAAATAGAATAATTTCTAAATTAAGGAAATTGGGCTTGCTTAAACGGGAGGGCTCAAATAAAAATGGAAGATGGGTCGTCAATAGCAAACTCATCTCTTCTTTGACCTGACATTTCTTGAATTTTTTGATTATTTTTGCACTTGTTGGTTTACTACTTTGTTTATACTATAAAGGATTACTGTTATGGAAGAAAAAAAAGATATAGAAGAGAATAAGGAGTCACTTGAAAACAAGGCTTCTGCTGCGAAAGCTGATGATGCGGGCTATGAGATTACACAGCAGGCTATTGAGATGCTTAAGACGGTGTATGACCCTGAGATACCTGTCAATGTGTATGACCTTGGTCTGATATACCGCATCGACTACACCCCCGAAGACGGCGTACTGCATGTAGACATGACGCTGACGGCTCCGAGTTGTCCGGCTGCCGACTTTATCCTTGAGGATGTGCGCCAGAAGCTGCTCAGCGTTGAAGGGCCGAATGCTGTAGATTTGCGTCTTGTCTTCGAGCCGGAATGGGACAAGGATATGATGAGCGAAGAGGCCAAACTCGAACTGGGCTTTCTATGAGAAATAAGGCCTATTTCCTTAGCGACCTTCACCTCGGTGCGTCATACCTTGACGATACGCGTGAGAGGGAGCGGCGTGTGGTGCGTTTCCTGGACGAGATTTCTACTGATGCCGCGGAAATATATCTCTTGGGCGACGTGCTCGACTATTGGTATGAGTACAAGTATGTCGTGCCACGCGGATACGTGCGCTTTTTCGGTAAACTCGCGGAGTTATCCGACAGCGGGGTGAAGATTACATGGCTTATAGGCAACCATGATATATGGATATTTGACTATCTGCCGGCGGAATTGGGCATAACCGTAGTAGACGGTACTCTTGATACCCTTGTACTTGACAAGACCCGTATGGTGATGGCACACGGCGACGGGGTGTGGAAGCGTGGTGTGATGTTTCCCTTGCTCCGCTCCCTATTCCGCAATAAATTCTGTCAACGGCTCTATTCAGCGATACATCCTCGCTGGACTGTCCCCTTCGCCTATCGATGGAGCAGCCATAGCCGATTAGGTGGCGAAGCGGAGTTGAAGGCACGTGAGGAGAAGCGTCTGGCAATGAAGAAAAAAAATGGCGCACTTCCGGAGAATGTGCGCCAATTAGCCAATTTCTGTAATGATTATGATCGCAGACTAAGGGAACTCGGAGAGCGTGATTTACCCAAATTTTACCTGTTTGGACACCTCCACCAACTCATTGAGGAGCGTCTCGAATGCGGTGCGGAATTAATTGTCACCGGTGATTGGCTCACCCTGTACAGTTACCTCGTATGGGACGGAGAGACTATGCGGATTGCTTCTTACAGCACATAAAAGGGGGTAAAATCGGGCGGATTTATATGTTGTGCAACACGTTTGGGATTTTTGATATCAAAAAATTTGGAATGGCTCGAAATTAATGCCTACCTTTGTGCCGAACCTATAACAATCTTTTTTACCTTAAGATTTTTTACCTGTAGAAACTTATCAGAAAGGGTGCGACCGAAGAGGTTATCACCCTTTTCTAATTTTAGTGGGTCAAGGTCACAGGCCTCAACCCACTAAAATTTAGATTCCATCCGATAACAAATAATATGGAGCCTATCGATGTAGTAAAAACCTCAAGGGGATGGCTACTCGTTTTGCCCAGCTATTCTCTTCATGAGCCGCGCCGTGGTCGACAACGTTGAGAAGCGAACCGTCTGCATAGTTATAGCCCTTGCTCTTTATCATCTCCAGAATGCGCGCTTCGGCAGGACCATATGCGGCATCAATAGTGGCGGTGCCGTGATCGAAATAGAGGCGATGATTTTCGGGTGATGGTAAGTTGGCGTCAATGTAATTATACATGGCATTTATAAATTCCTGCTCCACGGCCCGCGCACCGGTCCAATGTGTGGAAAGACACAGGGCATTTCCGAATACATCTGGATATTCGCAAAGGGCGTAAATTGACATAAGTCCGCCCATGCTTGAGCCGGCTACCGTAGTATTGCTCATGTCAGAAGCAGTATGATAAGTGGAGTCTATTATCGGCTTGAGTGTCTCCACCATAAAGGCGGCATAAGCATTACCGCGAGGCTTCATCCCTTTAAGTTTCACCTCCTCAAGCAGGACTTCGAGCGGTGTGCCGGCTACTGCATTTTCAGGCATAAGGTCGGCTACGCGAGTTGCGGCGAAGGAGTGAATGCCTACGATTATAGCCGGCTCTATCTCACCGGCGTTTATGAGCGAACACATCGTGGCGTCCATCTCCCAGGATTGGTGATTCCATGTAGTGGAGGCATCGAAAAGATTCTGACCGTCATGCATATATATCACCGGATAACGATGGCTCAAATCGGCTGCATAGTCATCAGGAAGCCAGACGTCAACATATACGGTATCGTTCATTTCCGGAGAATAAACATTCATCCGTTCTATTCGGCCACAGTCAGCCTTCTGAAGAACAGGCTCGGCAGCCATCCCCTTAAATGCGCATCCACCCAATACCCATACAGCAGCGGCCATTACCGCCAGAATCACTTGTCTCATATCATCGGTGTTTTAATTTTATATGGGAAATCCATTTCCAAGACTTCCTTCGTATCATATCAATATACATCGCAAAGATATAAAATAATACAGGTATTACAATCACCCACAGCGTAAAGATTGACAGGGAAACAGTATTCCATAAATCTCTCATCAGCGGACGTAACCACCCCGACCATATTAGCGGGGATTTATGTATCAGATAAACCGCAAATGCCGAACGTGCCGCATAATTTATGCTCCTGCTGACGATATGAGAGTGTATCTTCAGATTTACAAAAAACATAAAAAAACTTATTGAAGCGGCAACTACCATCGGTTGATTATAAGAATATGCTTTTCTGAAATCATAGACACCGAGTATTATTGTCCCCACGGAGAAGATAATGTATGCAAATCCCCACAACGGCATGGCATTCCGGGATGTCAGTTCCTCACGATAGCACGCGAGTGCCTGACCCAGGCAATACATCATTACCAGTTGCCATGCTGTATAGCCTGCAGCATTAAACTTTCCTCCCCACCACCAACCGGCCCAAAATGTAAAACCGGTAAACGCCAGTGTAAGATACAGGCTGTTGCGACGTGACATATTGGCAAATCCGGAATTCAGCCAGGGACTTATCAGCATCAATAAGAAATAGGCAGGGACATACCATAAATCCGTGTGGGTCAGTACCAATGCGGAGTCGGCTAATCCCGACCAAGTGAATGAAGCCCGATGCAAGATACTCATCACGATATAAATACCCACAGCATAGAATACACATTCATAGAGAAATGCCAGCACCCCTTTCCAACGTAATCTAATACCGAAATAGCCGGAAATCAATGTAAAGCAATTCACACCGATGAAGGCAAACGACTCGACGACCAGGCGCCAAAACTTTCTATAGGTCATCGCGTTCCAGTCGCCTTCCAAGTCCGGCAAACCAAGACTGCCGCCATCAAGATGCACTACCACCACCATTAGCATACAGATGATACGCAGTGCCTCCACATTCGACTCCCTTACCGCCCCCTTTCCTATACCCTCAATATCACCACTCTCCTTCATACGACAGTCTATTATAGAATTTTCAAACAATAGTTTTATAAAGCAACAACAGAATGTGTCGTTCACTTCGCTTCATTTGCAAATTTACAATTTTATTTAGACCCAAAAAAAATCTTTGATATTTTCAGATGAAAAGATTTGAACCTTTAGTTTTACTTCCTAAAATCATGCCGGTTAGCGAAAAAATTGTTTACTTTGCAATCTAACAAGAACATCATCTGACAATGACCAAACAGTTATCGCGTCTCAATCGCGAGCGCGACCTTTTCTCGTTCCTCAACGGAGACAGCGGTTCGCTTTTCGGCAACGAAGTACGCGGACTCGACGACTTTGAATTAATTTGTTTCCTCATAATCCAATAAAAATGACAGATATAGTAAAAGTTGAACAAGTAAAAAACACTTTGGTCTCATTAAGGGGTCAGGATGTTATTTTAGCCTCTGATGTTGCTAAACTCTATGGTGTGGAAACTAAGGCTATAAATCAAGCTGTTAAAAACAATCCTGATAAATTTCCTGATGGATTCGTTTTCGAGCTTTCAAAAGAGGAATGGACAGTTCTAAGGTCAAAAATTTTGACCTTAGAACCTACAACCGGGAAAGGCCACCATCCCAAATATCTTCCTAAAGCATTTACAGAAAAAGGGCTGTATATGCTTGCTACGATATTGAAAAGTCCTATCGCAACGCAGACCACGTTGGCGATTGTAAATACCTTTGCGGAAGTAAGAGAGTTAAAGCATCGTCTTCTGGAGGTTCATGATACGAAGTCTCAGCATGATAAGGAACTTGGGATGAAACGTATCGGTGAAATTCTGGCTGACTTAATAATGCCTGACCTTGAAACGACTGAAACTCAGTCAACTCTCGAATTTAACTTTGTCATTGGGAAATTAAAACATTCCGTAACTCGACAGAGAAAGAATGATAATGCCGATATAATACTTAGAGAAAAAGTGGAATTTGCTAAAAGACTACTCTCAAAAGGATTTAAAGAAAAAGAAGTATTGGAATTAGCTAACATTACAGACCGGGACATAATTAAAATTAAAGATTTATTGTAGCTTACTCTTTACAGAAATTATACCTGATATGTCAGGACTGCCACCCGCCACCGAAGTCAAACGACCGCTTCCAAAGGCGCTGCTTTTTAAGCGGTTCAACTGTTCAACGAAATCTCAACCGACAACGTCAAGTATCATAAGGTCACTTGCTACCAAGACCTTATCGACGCTATGACCTCAGCAAAGTAACATCAGAGATTTTCGCGCTTGCGGAGGAAGATGGTGAGAGCGAAGATGAGGAGAAGTTCGAATGCTACCATAATATAGAATTGCGTTGCGCGGCCGGAGTCAATCCAGTCGGGGGCGAAGACCGCTGTCATAATGCCTGCATATATAAAGAGGCAGATGGGCAACCATACCGATTTTTTAATTTTGCGTGCCATTTTCATCAGTTTCAGTAGTGGGAGGGACTACCTCTTGCAGGTAAGGTGACTTCCAGGGGTCAAAATTTCCCTCTTTTAAGTATTCGTATATCTCTATGCAGGCTTGCGCATCAAGGGCTGCGTAAGCCTGCTGACATTGAGTGAGAGACTTGGCTTCCCAGTTGGTGAGACGTTGTCCTTTTGAGATGCGTTTGCTGAAGAGGATGCCGTAGATCCGGGCCAGACTATTGTCGGCTATGAGATAATCCTTCACAAACTGTTGCAAATCAATAAACCCCTGCGGATTAAGAGCGCTAAGCTTGTTGAGATTATGGAAATCATCGTGCAGTGACAGTCCTATCTTGAGTATGTCTGGGTCTTCAAGTATCTGAAGAAGAGAAGATGGAAGTCCGATATGATTTAAGCGGAAGAGATAACATTTGTTACGTGTAGACAACTGCAAAAGTGAGACTGTATAGGATTGTCCCTTCTTGAAACTCGGGCGGGTCTCTGTGTCAAAACCTATGATATCGGAGGCCCGGAGTTCGGCTATGGCATTATCTATCTTGCCGGGAGAGTCTACTATTACAATATCTCCGTGGAAAGATGCCACCGGGAGCACGGCAAGATCCGCTTTTGATATAGTGACTATATGTTTGTTTTCTTCCTGCATAATTTAATATTCTAAAGAGTCTCCGGCATTTCGAGCCATAAAGCATCCGGAAAATGAAGAGAGAGGTGTCTTTGCATATAACGGCGAGAGTCGGCTGCTATTGTTTGGTCGTTATCAAAGTATGGATTATATATGACAGCCGATAGTGTTATACCCCTGTTTTTGATGGCCGCGAGGGTTAGCAGTGTGTCTGATACAGAACCAAGTTGGCCGTTTGTCACCACCACAACGGGGAGTTGACGGTCAGCGATATAGTCAATCGTTAGATATTCCTCCTTAAGGGGCACCATTATGCCTCCTGCTCCCTCGATGAGCACAGTCTCATACTCTTCGCTTAAAGTGTCGGTTGCCTTGTCTATGAGTGTCAGATCAAGGGGTCGATTATCTATTCGCGCTGCCAGGTCGGGAGAGGCCGGGTAACTGTATATTACCGGGGCGGTGATATGCCGTATGTCCACTTCTTGCAAGGGAATACCCATAATGCGGCGATGCACTTCGATATCCTCCGATCTGTCGATATTACCTGTCTGTATGAATTTTTGAGTGATGACAGAGCGACCTTCGGCGGCAAGGACCCGGGCTAGCCAGCCGGTGGCATACGATTTGCCCACATCAGTGCCGATGCCTGTCACAAAGAGTCTTGAAGGTAATGGTATCATTGTTATTTTTTAATGATAACCGGAGATGCAGACCATTGGTCGGCACCTCCGGAGAGAATAAAAATTCTTAAGCGAGATTACCAAGCGAACATAGGATACTCGTTCATCATTTCGTTGACTTCACGCCGCACGTTGGCTATCACTTCCTGATTGTCTGCATTAGTCAGAACGGTGTCAATGAGTTCGGCGATTTTCTCCATCAGATCCTCTTTAGCACCGCGAGTAGTGATGGCGGCTGTGCCGAAGCGGAGTCCTGAGGTGAGGAAGGGTGAACGGCTGTCGTAAGGCACCATGTTTTTGTTGGCAGTGATGTCAGCCTCTACGAGTACACGCTCTGCCTTCTTTCCGCTCATGTCGGGGAACTTGGGACGCAGGTCTACGAGCATGCAGTGGTTGTCAGTGCCATCAGATATGATCTTGTAACCACGTTTGATGAGCGCGTCTGCGAGAGCAGCGGCGTTCTTTCTTACCTGCTCGGCATATTCTTTCCATTCCGGTTGGAGAGCCTCACCGAAGGCGACAGCCTTAGCGGCGATGACGTGCTCGAGCGGACCACCCTGTGTGCCGGGGAAGACAGCAGAGTCAAGCAGAGCAGACATCTTCTTGATTTCGCCCTTCGGAGTCTTTTTGCCCCAGGGATTGTCAAAGTCTTTACCCATAAGAATCAAGCCGCCGCGCGGACCGCGGAGTGTCTTGTGAGTGGTAGTAGTGACGATATGAGCATGCTTGACGGGGTTTTCAAGGAGTCCGGCGGCGATAAGTCCGGCGGGGTGAGCCATGTCCACCATGAAGATAGCACCGATTTCATCGGCCAATTTGCGTATACGGGCGTAGTCCCATTCGCGGCTGTAAGCAGAAGCACCTGCAATGATGAGTTTCGGACGCTCGGCGCGAGCCTTTTCCTCCATCTCTTCGTAATTGACGCGTCCTGTTTCAGCATCAACGGTGTAAGAGATAGGACGGTAGTTGAGACCGGAGAAATTCACCGGGCTTCCGTGTGAGAGGTGACCACCGTGTGAGAGGTCCATGCCCATGAAAGTATCGCCGGGCTGCAGGCCGGCAAGGAATACGGCCATATTAGCCTGCGCACCGCTGTGGGGCTGCACGTTAGCCCATTCAGCGCCGAAGAGTTTTTTGGCGCGTTCGAT
>CAYVZJ010000017.1:42944-44725 GCA_964456155.1 uncultured Sangeribacter sp. | reverse complement strand
AACAAATATATTCATGCAAGGATGGAAGCTCTCGGCAGTGATGTCGGGGGCTTTCTTTTGGTAGTTGCGGCACCTTTAGCTCAGACTATACTTCCGGGATAGAAAAAAGTATTGAAAAATAGATGGATAGTTGGTATTTTGAATTATATTGATTATTTTTGCATTTGAATGCCGTAAAGGCTATTTTTTACAAAGCAATTAACTAAATAAATTATAATATCTATTATTTTAACATCATGAAGACTCTTTTGAGAAACAGCGTGCTTCTGCTTTTGGCTTTATGCGGCGTTGGCTCTGTATCAGCAGCCAATTATGCATGGCCCGAAAAGTATGAAGGCGTGATGCTGCAAGGATTCCAATGGGATTCTTATTCCGGTACAAACAACACTAAGTGGGCAACTCTCACCAATCAGGCAGATGAATTGTCAAAGTATTTCAAGATTATCTGGGTGCCCAATGGCGCGAAGTGTGCCAGCAATCCCTCAATGGGTTATGACCCGGTATATTGGTTTACCAACTACAACAGTGCTTTCGGCACAGAGACTCAGTTGCGCAACATGATCAAGACCTTCAAGGAGAAGGGCACAGGTATCATGGCCGACGTTGTCATCAACCATCGTTCCGGCAAGTCAAACTGGACAGACTTCCCCGCAGAGACTTGGAAGGGTGTGACCTATCAGCTCGGTCCTCAGCACATTTGCAGCACCGATGAGGTGAGAAACGCTTCCGGTCAGGCAAAGCCTACCGGCGCACCTGATACCGGTGAGGACTTTAACGGCTCACGTGATTTAGACCATACCAGCGCGGATGTGCAGCGCAACTGTAAGGCTTACTGTCAGTTCCTTATTGAAGATATGGGTTTCTGCGGTTTCCGTTATGATATGGTGAAGGGATATGGCGGTCAGTATACCAAGATGTATAACGAGGCGTCACACCCCACATTCAGTGTCGGTGAATATTGGGACGGAAATTATGATGCCGTTGCATATTGGATTGAGTCTACAGGACGCCAGAGCGCTGCATTCGACTTTCCCTGCAAATACGCTATAAATGAAGCATTCCATAGCAATGATATGTCAAAGCTCAGCTGGAAAGCCAATGGCACTACCGATCAACCGGCCGGCATGATTCATTTCGGTTATGCACAGTATGCAGTGACATTCGTTGACAATCATGATACGTATCGTGATGGAAGTAAATTCAACGGCAATGTTGAGGCTGCCAATGCGTTTATTCTTTGCTCTCCCGGCACACCCTGTGTGTTCTGGCCTCACTATGTAGCCAACAAAGATGCCATTCAGAAATTGATCGATATCCGTAATGCTGTAGGTGTACACAATCAGAGCGGTGTGAAGGTGCTCAAAGTGCAGCGTGACTGCTATATGGCTGAGGTATATGGCTCGAAAGGCACACTTGTAGTAAAGATCGGTGGTGCGATGGCGTCACCTGATGGATACACAAATTCTGATATCAAGGCTACCGGCGACGGATATTGCGTATGGACAAAAGCAACAGTAGGTGGCAACGGCGGCAACGGCGGCAACGGTGGCAATGACACACCCGTGACCGGCGATGCATTCACTGTATATTTTGATAATTCGGGTTCAAACTGGGCAACTCCCTACATTCATTATTGGGGCTCAACAGAGTCAAAATGGCCCGGTGTAGCCATGACCAAAGTAGAGGGCAATATCTGGAAATATACCGTACCGGCAGGCACTACCGGCATTCTCTTCAATGCAGGTGACGGCGATGCCTCCAAGACTGCAGACTTCGTGGCT
>CAYVZJ010000017.1:0-42844 GCA_964456155.1 uncultured Sangeribacter sp. | reverse complement strand
CTCTTCAATGCAGGTGACGGCGATGCCTCCAAGACTGCAGACTTCGTGGCTAAGGCCAACCATCTTTATACCACTTCAGGCGACCAGGGTGTATATTCCGGTGGTGGCAACGATGATCCCGTTACTCCCGGCAACTATCCTGCATCCCTCTACCTTGTAGGTAACATTGAAAACCTCCCGTGGGCATCTGCAGAGGGTATTGCTCAGAATAATAAGAATGATGGGGTATATACCTGGAATGAAGTGACCTTCGTAGATGCAGGCGACGGCAACGCATACTTCACATTCCTCACAGCTTTGGATGCTGTCAATGGTGAATGGGATGGTGCTAATCAGAGCGACAGATATGGTGCGCCGGATAAGGATACTCCCATCTCAACCAGCCAGTCTGCTTCTATCGTTTGCTATCCGGTGAATGTATCCGCTATGGGTGCTCAGTCATGGATGATAGCTCCCGGCACATATTCTCTTACAGCTGATCTAAAGAATATGAAGCTCAGCGTTAGCAAGGGTGTTTCATCAGTGGTAGACGTTATTGATAATGTCGGTGAAGTTAGATATTTCAATCTTCAGGGTGTAGAGGTTTCTCAACCTGAATCAGGACTCTATATCGTAGTTCGCGGCAACAAGGTTACCAAAGAGCTTATAGTGAAATAAGGCTGTAAATTCTCATAATAAAAATGAAGCGACATCTGAAAGGTGTCGCTTCATTGCATTTTGTAGAATCCCTAAAAAAGGTGTCGCTTCATTGCATTCTGCAGGTCCTCCGGAGTATCAATGCCTATTGAAGTCTCATTGACTATTCCTACCTTTATTTTCAAGCCATTTTCAAGCCAACGGAGTTGTTCGAGACTTTCACACTTTTCCAGTGGACTTTGAGGCAGGGAGGTAATCCTCTGCAGCACATTCGGCCGGTAAGCGTATATCCCTATATGAGTAAGGAAGCGATGTTTTTCGGGCCATTCAGTCTCGGGAATACCACGCAAATATGGTATGACATTGCGCGAGAAATATAGTGCGTTCTGATTGAGGTCGGTGGTGAGTTTTACAAGATTAGGGTCGGCCAACTCACGAAATGGTCTATCTTCGGGGAAGGGAGTGGATAAAGTGGCGATATCTACGGAAGGGTCTTCGAAGAAAGATTGTAATAGCCGTATATGGTCGGGATTGATAAAGGGTTCGTCGCCTTGCACGTTGATGACTACGTCATAGTGTCCATACTTTTCTGCAATTTTGGAGTAAGCCTCAAAGATACGGTCGGTGCCGCTCTTATGGTCTTCGCGAGTCATAATGGCCGATATGCCATACCGAGAGCAGGCGTCTGCAATACGAGTGTCGTCAGTGGCTACGACAACCTTATCTGCGCAGTCAGCCACACGACCGGCTACGCGCACTATCATAGGCCGGCCGCCGATATCAGCCAAGGGTTTGCCCGGAAAGCGAGTAGAGGCGAAGCGGGCAGGGATTATGATTATATTCTTCATATTATATGGTTATTAAGACGCTTGACGGTATTTTTGAGCCATGCCGGCACATAAAAGATACCACTGAACAGATAGACGTAATATGTGGCAAGTCGCCAGAGGACAGCCAATACAAGTGCCATGCCGGCCACGCTGACCAAGTCTCCGTAATAAGACGAAAAGATCCATTCGCTCAGGCCGCTGCCACCCGGTGTGGGGCTTACCATGAGTATGACCCAAATTACAAATTCGCGAGCGAAGATGAGCCATTGATAGGGGTCGGAGGCTGTGATAAAGCCAAAGAAGAGAGCGTTGACCACAAGAAAACGGCCTGCCCAGGAGATTGAGGTGGCAGTAAAAGCCTTAACCCAAAACTTATATGAGTGAGAGCGTAACAAGGCAGACGTGGCAACCATATTGGCAGCGAGATTATCTGCTTTTGCGGCCCATCTCTTCAGCAATCGCCACTGAAAGATCCTGTAAAGCATCTTTTGTATCCAAAGCGGTTTCCAGATTATGCCACAGAAAAGGAGGAGAGTGTAGGCAGCCAGGAAAGCATATACTCCCCAGAAGGTGAGGCGTATGCCTTTAGAGAAAGTAGGATCACCGGATGCAAATAGAGTACCTCCATCGGTGAGAAGAGATATAATAGGGCAGAATATTACAAAAAAGAGTTCGTCAAGAAAGATAGTGACGAGCATCAGCGTCGTGGCTCGTCCGAACTCAATACCCTTGCTATTGAGGAAAATCATGCCGAGGGCGCTGCCACCCACGGCTGAAGGAGTGACGCAAGAGGTAAATTCGCAGAGCATATCGACGCCGAAGGCCGCACGCCATGAGAGGTCGTTGTCAGTTAGTATTCTGAAGCGCCAGGTAAGCCCGAATTCACGCATTGCAAAGGCGATGACTACAAAGAAAATACATAATAGAGTACGGTCGTTAAAGCGAATGCTCTTAAGGACTTCCCACATATTTTCTTTCGAGGCATCGTGAATAAAGAGTAGCACGACGGCAACAATACCGATAACAGTGGGAAGCATCACTTTCCACATAGAAAACACCTTCTTTTCCTCATCACTGCTCATGCTTCAGCTCATTACTGCTCGTAGTCGTAAAATTTCCTAAATTTTTCTTTAACTACAAAG
Organism: uncultured Sangeribacter sp.; assembly: GCA_964456155.1. GTDB lineage: Bacteria > Bacteroidota > Bacteroidia > Bacteroidales > Muribaculaceae > Lepagella. The sequence continues at coordinate 40,236 of CAYVZJ010000017.1, read as the reverse complement.
TTAAATCTTTTTGCCAATGTTCACGTATTTATTGTAAAGATATCGTAAAAAATTTATATATTTGTTTTTTCAACCAAACGAATTACATCATGACTATGAATAAACCGTATCAATTTCTCAGACGGATTGGCTATGCTTTTCTTTTAAGTATGGGTATATCCACTCTTTCGGCTGCCCCGATTTCTCCGTCGGAGGCGTTATCCAAGGCACAAGTATTTATAGAAGACGAACCTTCGGCCGGTGCTCTTTTAAAAACACCGGGCGTAAATAAACAAGGTCTTCCCGTATCAGTAGTATACACCGGCAAGAAGAACGGTCAAGACTGCTTTTATGTGGTAAATACCGAAAACGGTTTTGTAATTGTTGCAGCCGATACACGTCTTAATGAGATATTGGGTTATTCGGATCAAGGTCAATTCAATATTGATAAGATATCTCCGGATATGAAGTGGTGGCTTGACAGCTATTGTGATGAGATTTCTTCACAGTTGCCGTATCTTTCTGAATCGTCCGAACACCAAAGAACGATAAAGAAAGTGCAGCGTCAATCCATTGCGCCGATGCTTAAAACCCAATGGAATCAGGATGCACCTTATAATAATACCTGCCCGATGGATAATCAGGCCGGTCAGCGTAGTGTGACAGGCTGTGTGGCGACAGCAATGGCACAAATCATGAAATACCATGAATGGCCGAAGAAACCCACCGGTTCTAACGGAGGTATAGTCTTTTCAGGCACGACATTGGATTGGGATAATATGCTTGATACGTACGTGGCGGGAAAATACAATGTAACTCAGGCTACTGCAGTGGCAACGTTAATGCGACAATGTGGAGCCGGGGTAGACATGCACTATTCCTACTGGGGCTCGGGAGCTTACGACAATCGCGCCCAATATGCGCTATTCACGTATTTTGGATATGCTTCTGACATTCAAATGGTATGGAAGGACTACACGTTGCAGAAAGATTGGAATAACATAATATATAACGAACTGACAGCCGGACGACCGGTGTATTATTCCGGTTCGTCATCATACGGTGGTCACGCATTCGTGTGTGACGGCTACAGTGCCAACGAGTATTTCCATTTCAACTGGGGCTGGGGCGGTTATCAGGATGGCTATTATCTTCTTACCGCCTTAAATCCGGAGACAGGAGGTGCCGGCTCATATGAAGGTGGCTATAATTCCCACCAGTCAATCATCACCGGCATACGACCGTCAAAAGGAGAGACGGTGACTCAGACTTCAGTGCTTTCCACCGGCTCCTTCTATTACAGCAACGGACGTTTCATAGTAGAAGACAGTATCTATCCGGAGACGAGTATCTTCTACAATCCGTTATATAAAACAGAATCATTATTCTTCGGTATAAAAATAGTCAACGCAGATAATCCGGATGTCAAGCCGACATATACAAAATTTGGAAGTAAGGTGTCGCTGAAGCCCTCTTACGGCAGCACTGAATTTGTCGGTTCGATACCGACGATGCCTGACGGCACATATCACGTCTATGGCGTATATTCGGAAGATGGCAATAATTGGAGTGACATAGAGATACCGATAGGGAAACAGAGATATGTGACGATGAAGATGGAGAAGGGTAAACAGACCATCTCCAATGACGGTCCGGATAAGGCTTACGCGTCTCATTTAATTATGGGTGAGCCTTACAGCGCTCCTGTCATTCCCGCTTCAGCAGAAAAGATATTCCGTATTCCATTTGTAAATACCGGTCTTGGAGATTTCCTCGGTGAGATAGGCATTAGTCTCTTTGGTGAGGGAGATTTCGGTGATGTAATATCTGTAATCAATGATGTGTCAGTGCCCGGAGAGAGCGGAGTGATGCTTGAATTTACCTCCGAGACTGCAGTGGAGCCCGGTGATTATCAATTATATGTTACAGATTCTGACGGCAATATGATATCAGATGAATATGTATTCACTATCAGTGAAGATCGTCTGCCGTCTCCGGGGGATGGAGTCGTATCAGCGTCTAATCTTTCGCCGCAATCATTTACCGAAGGTGATGAGCGCATGCTTATGGTGACGCTTGCAAACTGCAGTAAAAAGAAGGTGACGACAAGTCTCGGCTTTGTCTTCGTGGATGCAAAATCATTGAAAACAGTCACTACTTTAGGGACGTCGGAAATATCATTGGACAGCGAGGCTGAAGAACGTATTTCAATAGGCCCGGTGTCATTGTCATTGAAGGCCGGCAACTATCTATGCTATATCGTTGACGCGGACAATAACGTAATTAGTAATCCGTCAATGATCATGGTGGAATCAAAGGTAAAGACAAGCAATGGTCTATGCTATGTAGTGACGGATGAGGCAGGTAAGCGTGCTCGTATCGTAAATGATGAAGGCACACCTTATTCCGGAGTCAAAGTAGTGCCGTCAAAGATTGACGGATATGCAGTGGAAGAAATAAGTCAGAATGCCTTTGCTTTCTCAAGTGTGACAGAAGTGACAATACCGACTACTGTGACTACCTTGCAGAACGGATCATTCTGCAATGCAGTCTATCTGCATTACCTTCACCTCCCCGGCAAAGAACAGGTGAGGGTCGGCGATGAGACCTTCAATGAGAAGATGAACGGCTATCTGTGGGTAGATGCGCCCGTATTGGCGAATACTTATGCCCGCGGAGAAATATGGAGCGCCTTCAACTATCCGAGTTGGGACTTTGACGCCCAATCGGGCACATCTTTTACCACTCAGGCAAAGGATCCTTCTACAGGAGAACCGTATTCTCCGTATTATGTAGGCAGCAATCAGAAACTTTCGTTAGGTGTCAGCGCGCCGGCCGGGCAGAATGTACGTTATCTTATCGAGGTCGGAGGTGAGAGCAAAACGGAGGTTATCGACCCGTCATGGCTTTTGAGTGTGCCTGCCTTAGGATGGAATAAAGGCCGGGTGACTATTTCTGCCACCACCGATAAGGTTGCTGTAGAGACTATAAATGCGGATGATGAAGTGATAAGCAATCTCTATTCAATAGAAGGCATACTTTTGAAGAAGGATGCATCGCGCGATGATGTCAAAGAATTGCCAAGAGGCATATATATATGGAATAATAAAAAAATCATCAAAAGATAATGTCTATCTCCCGTAATATTAGTAAATTTGCAAATATTTCAAGGTAAAATACACAATAGGTAAGAAGCATCCAATGAAAAAGAGTGCACTTCAGAGGGTAAGAGCTGAATATCAGCCCAAACTGCCCAAAGCCCTTCAGGGTCATGTAAAAGTAAAATTAGGTGAAGCCACCGAGTCAGTTGCAGATCAGGCGGAGATTAAGAAATTATTTCCGAATACGTATGGCATGCCGGTAGTAGAATTTGTTGAGGACCAAAATCCCCAGCGTGTAGAAGAGCCTTTCAACGTAGGTATAATCCTGTCGGGCGGTCAGGCTCCCGGTGGTCATAACGTAGTGAGCGGTATCTTTGACGGTATCAAGAGCCTGAATAAAGAATGCCGTTTGTACGGTTTTCTGATGGGTCCCTCCGGCTTCATCAATCATCAGTATATGGAGCTGACAGCCGGCTATATAGCAGAATACCGCAATACCGGCGGCTTTGATATCATCGGTTCGGGTCGTACCAAATTGGAGACTCCCGATCAATTTGATGCCGGTCTTAAGATATTGAAAGAACTTAACATCAAGGCGCTTGTTATTATCGGTGGTGATGATTCCAACACCAACGCCGCCGTGCTTGCCGAATATTATAAGGCTAACGGCGCTGACGTGCAGGTGATCGGTGTGCCGAAGACTATTGACGGTGACTTGAAAAACGAATGGATTGAGACCTCTTTCGGCTTTGACACTGCTTGCAAGGTATACAGCGAGGTGATCGGCAACATCCAGCGTGACTGTAATTCAGCGAAAAAATATTATCACTTCATCAAGCTGATGGGTCGCTCAGCGTCTCACATCGCCCTTGAATGTGCCCTTGAGACACAACCCAACGTGTGTCTTATCTCTGAAGAGGTGGCTGCCAAGAGAATGACTCTTGATAACATCGTGTCTCAGATATGCTATGTTGTAGCAGAGCGTGCTAAACTCGGTTGGAATTTCGGCACTGTCCTCGTTCCGGAAGGTCTGATAGAGTTTATTCCCTCAATGAAAAAGCTGATAGCAGAGCTCAACGATGTGCTTGTAGAGCATGCGTCTGATCTTGAAGGAAAGGATGAAATGGAGAAACTGGAGGCCATACATACCTATCTCACTCCGGAATGTGCAGAATTGTATAAGAGCCTTCCCAAAAACATAGCTCTGCAGTTGAGCCTTGACCGTGACAGCCATGGCAACGTCCAGGTGTCGCTTATCGAGACAGAGAGCCTGCTGTCAGAAATGGTAGCCAAGCGTCTTGAAGAGATGGCTGTAGAGGGTCAATACAGTGGTAAATTTAACGCTCAGCATCATTTCTTCGGATATGAAGGACGTTGTGCAGACCCCACCAACTTTGATGCCGACTATACATATGCACTCGGTTATAATGCCGCTATGCTTATCAATAGCGGTTTGACCGGCTATATGTCAAGCGTGCGCAATCTTACGGATAAGACAGAGAATTGGATTGCCGGTGGTATTCCTATCACAATGATGATGAACATGGAGCGTCGTCACGGCCACATGAAACCGGTGATACAGAAAGCTCTTGTAAACCTCAACGGTCGTCCGTATCTCAAATTTGCCTCCATGCGCGACACATTGGCGTTGAATACTCTTTATCAGTATCCCGGCCCGATACAGTATTTCGGTCCTGCTGAGATATGCGACCGTCCTTCCATGACGTTGCTTCTTGAGCATGGTAAGGAAATCTGATATTCCGAACAGGTATTATCATAAACACAAATTAAAATATTTTAAAAAATCGGGCTCGTATAAAAGAGTCCGATTTTTTTATTAATTTTGCAAAAAATAATCAAATAAAAATTAGAATGACAGACACTGTTACGTTAAAGACAAATGTGGTCGAGTCGCTTCGCGATAAAGCGTGGGCGAGATGGACTGCGTTGCTGCTGCTGGCATTTGCGATGTTCTGCAGTTACATATTCATGGATATCTTATCTCCGATTAAAGACCTTCTGCAGTCTACTCGCGGCTGGGACTCTACGGCGTTTGGTACGATGCAGGGTTCGGAGACATTCCTGAATGTATTTGTATTTTTCTTGATTTTTGCCGGCATCATCCTTGACAAGATGGGTGTCCGTTTTACGGCCGTTTTCTCCGGATGTGTGATGCTGGTAGGCGCTACGATCAACTGGTACGCTCTCACTGATGCTTTTTTAGGTAGCAGCCTTGACGTATGGTTTACGAATCATCTTAATTATATACCCGGTTTTGATGAGTTGGGCATATCCCCGTTCTATAAGGGTATGCCGGCTTCTGCCAAGTTGTCTGCCGTAGGCTTCATGATATTCGGATGTGGCGTAGAAATGGCGGGCATCACAGTGAGCCGTGGTATCGTCAAGTGGTTTAAAGGCCGCGAGATGGCATTGGCCATGGGCTCGGAGATGGCTTTGGCACGACTTGGTGTGGCAACCTGTATGATTTTCTCTCCCGTATTCGCTGAGATGAGCGATCCTCCTTACGTGGCTCGTTCTGTAGCTTTCGGTGTAGTGCTTCTGATGGTGGCTCTTATGATGTTTATCGTCTATTTCTTCATGGATAAGAAACTCGACTCTCAGACGCATGAGGGTGAAGAGAAAGATGATCCGTTTAAGATATCCGACCTCGGCAAGATTTTGTCATCAGCCGGTTTCTGGCTCGTTGCTCTCCTTTGTGTGCTCTATTATTCCGCGATTTTCCCATTCCAGAAATATGCGGTAAATATGCTGCAATGTAATCTGACCTTTACTGACGTCGCTCCGGAGTCGTTCTGGGGAGGAGATGGTGTGTCGGTATGGCAGTATGTTGTGATGATCATAGTAGCCGTATCATCATTTGCGAGCAATTTCTCCAAGAATAAGACAATGCGTACGCTGATGCTTGTCGTAGCCGTAGGTATGCTGGTGCTTTATTGCTGGATGGGCTATATGCGTCAGAGTGCGGCAGCTATATTTGCAGTGTTCCCTCTTCTTGCAGTAGGTATCACTCCTATACTCGGAAAGTATGTAGACTATAAGGGTAAGGCAGCCTCAATGCTTATTCTCGGATCGATACTCCTCATTGCATGTCACCTAACCTTTGCATTCATACTTCCGTTGTATAAGGATAATCCTGTAGGTGGTGTGATAGTGGCATACGTGACGATACTCGTATTGGGTGCCTCGTTCTCTTTGGTGCCTGCATCACTGTGGCCGAGTGTGCCGAAGCTTGTTGATGCGAAGATTATCGGTTCGGCATACGCTTTGATATTCTGGATACAGAATATCGGTCTGTGGCTCTTCCCGATGCTCATCGGTAAGGTGCTCGACAACACCAATCCCGATATTGCAACCGCTTTGGCTAACGGCACCATGACAGAAGCAGAAGCCTCCATAAGCTACAACTACACGGCGCCGCTGCTTATGTTAGCCTGCCTTGGTGTGGCAGCTCTTATCCTCGGTTTTGTCTTAAAGGCACTTGATAAGAAGAAACATCTGGGTCTTGAGTTGCCCAATGTACAGACGCCGGAGGTTGAGGAGTCTGAAATACTTGCAGCTGAAGATTAATCGGAAAAAGAGTAAATAAACATAAATATAACGTCGGGAATGCTAATAAAAAGTGCATTTCCGACGTTATATATTTATATAATTATTTGCTGATGGGCATATCACGACATAAAATATCAGTTGTTATACTTTTGTTGTCGGCATTATTGTCGGCTACGGCTTTGTATGCCGAGACTGTATCACAGAAGCAGGCAAAGGAGTATGCCCAGAAGTTTTTTGATACTTACTATGGAGAGAGTGTAGCCCCGGTAAAGATGGTGTATACAGGCAAGCGTCTGACCACCAATCGGCTGTTTACACCATTTTATGTTTATAATGAGCCGCGCGGTGGCTACGTGATTATATCAGCAGAGAATAAGGTCTTTCCGGTGTTGGGATTTAATCTCACTGACAATTTTGATGAGGGCATATTAAGCGATGGTGAGAAGGAATTGCTTAGGAATTATGCCTTGGACATAGAGGAGATACGTTATGACTCAAACGTACCGGAAAGAGCGATACTTGCATGGCAGGATTATGAAGACTATATTACGCACCTTCTGCGTGCGGATGAGCATATCTCAGAGACACCACTCTCAAGAGCGGAAGCTGAGGAAAGACTTGTCAACTTATGGACCACCGAAGCCGGCCTTAATTCTTATGCAGATCTGTATACGCCCGAGCAATGGCAGGCAATGGTGGATGAAGAACTCGGCAAATCAGGAAGTGTTGCCGTCGGCTATATTTTTGGCGACCGACTGTTTCCGGCTGTCATATCCGGTAAGAAAGGTGATTATTATCGCATTAATACAGATAAGAATTCCACATCGTTCATGCGACTGATGGCCGGAGAAATATCCGGTGATCGGCAGCTACTTGCCACTGATTCTCCCGCGTATAAGTCACCTGAGATTGAGGAGGAGGCTCCCTTTGCTTTTTATGATGAATTTGTAAGAAGTGTGGAGAATGAGAAGCGGCAGGAGGCGGAAAGGCGTATAGAGATAGAAAATAAGCCGGTAATAAAGGATATCGGTGGAGGACATTTTGACGTATTGCTTCCGGAGGATATCACCCTTGCATTATTATATAATGTAGGAGGAAATCATATCGGCAGAAGGACATACAAGGGCACTAATATGGCCAATATCAATATAGAAAGTGAGCCAAACGGTTTCTATTTTGCCTTGATAATAGGGGAGAGTGGAAAGCCATACGGGATAAAACTTTATAGATAAGAAGAATATAACTATTCAGAAAGCAACCAAGTCAGTAAAACATAGCATCATGAAAAAAATATTTCAGTCGAAAGGAATAGCCGCAACATTATTGGTGTTAATAATCATTGCATTGGCGTATACATTCTCATCTCGCATATCCTTTGGATGGTGGACATTCGCTGATATATTTTTTGCTTTTATGTGTGCATTTATCCATCTTGTGTCCTTGTTTCTTGGCCCGATTAATGAGCGTGTGGGCAGAAAGTTGGATACAGCGGCAGTTGTACTCTTTGTCCTTTTTGTAATATCCCTGATAGTGGAGATAATCATTGCTCCGACCCTTTATTTCTAAGACCTCATTCCGCAAAAAATGTTGACGCAGGTGTTTAAGGTCTTATAGCTGACTTAGAATCGTTGTGAGGGCCGCGAAGGTAGCTTGTGGTGCGTCGCTCCAGAAATTCTTGTATTGGCTTATATTTTCTCCTTCGCCGGGAGTATCGCTCACTACGCGAATGATGGCGAAGGGAATTTTCTCCATAGTGCAGATATGAGCAATAGCCGCCGACTCCATGTCTACAGCCTTTACTGCGGGGAAATTCGTTCTAATAATTGCCACTTCCTCAGGTGTGGAGATAAATCTGTCTCCGGAACAGATCAGACCGATGTGAGTCTGTTGATCTGAGATCTTATTTCTTACAATATCCATGATGGGCTGATAAGACTTGAACTGAAGCGGCATGCCGTCAGCTTGTCCTGTCTCCGTGCCGGGACCACACCAGACGTCGTGATATGCTACTCGGTCGGCTACGAGTACCTGTCCGATTTTTACGTCACTTCCGGCACCTCCGGCTACTCCCGTGTTGATGACGAGGTCAGGAGTGTATTCACGAATGATGTTTAATGTATTGGCAGCTGCATTTACTTTGCCGATGCCACATTTGGCTACCAGCACGTCGTGTGTGCCGATGTTTCCGACTGTCATTTCTTTGCCGTTGATATTTACTGTAGAGGGGTTCTCTATCTGGTGGAGCAGCAGAGAGAGCTCCTTATCCATTGCCACGAGTATTGCTATCTTCATAATAGAATAATTTAAAGACAAAATTACGAAAAAATAATGATATTAAAAGTCAAAACGTAATATCAAATGTTATATCTTTATGAATGTCAAAATTGTAATTATGGCTGATAGAAGATAAATGAAATGGAAGTAATAAAAATATGGGGCGATAATCCGTCCGAGAAACAACTGTCTGCAGTGGCTTCAGCCTTGGAAAGGGGTGCGTTGGTGATAGTGCCCACTGATTCTGTGTATGCTATAGTATGTGATGCCTTAAATGCAAAAGCAATAGACAGACTTTGTGCGTTGAAAGGAATCGATCCAGAGAAAAACACTCTATCAATGATGTGTAGTGATATCTCAATGGCTTCTGAATACACATCGATAAATGATGAAGCCTTCAGATTGATTAAGGATAATACCCCCGGACCGGTGACATTTATACTTAAAGCCGCTCGCAATCTTCCTAAAGTTTTGAAGAGCCGAAAGGAGATTGGTATTCGCATTCCGGCTGTCAATACGCTACGTGCGCTTACAGAATATATAGGTCATCCTCTTCTATCCACAACAATCGAACTTGACGATGCTGATTATCTGCGAGAGCCGGAATTGATAGCCGAGCGATATGAAGGTCGGGTAGAGATGATGATGGACGGAGGAGAAGGGGAGAGCGAACTGACCACCGTTGTGGATATCCGCGATGGATTTGAGGTAATCCGCGAGGGAAAGACCCCATTCCACAAAAAATGTTAACGCAGGGGCAGCGTCTTTTGTGGAAAGGGGTCTTAATATAATTTTGGTTAAAAAACAATTGGAGGATTAGTAATACGGAAATTTTTCATTATATTTGTAAATGATTTTATGGATAGAGGAAATGCTCTATCTATAAAGGAAATTTTCAGAAAATAAAAACACAATAAGATTAATAAAAACTTTAAATTTAAGCCAAATGTCAAAAGTAACAGTAGTTGGTGCCGGTAATGTAGGCGCAACAGCAGTAAATGTAATGGCTCTGCGCGAAATAGCAGACGTTGTGGTAATGCTCGATATCAAGGAGGGCGTATCTGAAGGTAAGGCTATGGATATGATGCAGACAGCCAATCTTTTGGATATGAACACTCGTATCGAGGGTGTGACAAATGATTACGAAGCAACTAAGGATAGCGATGTTGTAGTCATCACTTCCGGTATTCCCCGTAAGCCCGGTATGACTCGTGAAGAACTTATCGGCGTGAATGCAGGTATTGTAAAGCAGGTGACTGAAAGCGTGCTTAAATACAGCCCGAACGCTGTGATAGTATGCGTATCCAACCCGATGGACACAATGACTTACCTCATCCACAAAGTGGCAGGTATACCCAAAAACCGTATCATCGGTATGGGTGGTGCTCTTGACAGCAGCCGCTTCAAATACTATCTGAGCAAGGCCCTCGGCGCTAACCCCAATGAGGTAGAAGGTTTTGTAATCGGTGGTCACGGTGATACAACAATGATACCGATGAAGCGTTTCGCTACTCTTCGTGGTGTTCCCGCCACTACATTGCTCGATGCAGAAGTGATGGATAAGGTGGTTGCCGACACTATGGTAGGTGGTGCTACTCTTACCAAGTTGCTCGGCACTTCAGCTTGGTATGCTCCCGGTGCTGCTACAGCAGAAGTAGTAGAGGCTGTGATCCACGATCAGGATGCAATCATTCCTTGCTCCGCTCTTCTTGAAGGTGAGTATGGCCAATCTGACCTTTGCATCGGCGTTCCTTGTCTGCTTGGTAAAGGCGGTATCAAGAAAATCATTGAACTCGAGCTTAATGATGAGGAAAAGGAACTCTTCGCTAAGAGTGCAGAGGCAGTGAAGAAGACTAATGCTGCTCTTCCATGCTAAATATTCTCACTGATATAGAAATATTTATGACCCGGCTCCATGCGGATGGCAGCCGGGTCATTCTATTTTGTGACGACTTGCGGGTCAGTATATGGCATTTTTACAATTGGGCTTCTATTTCCTTTTGTAATCTGAGTGCAACGGAGGCATTCTCCTTGATGAGGTAGTAGAGGTCGGCAATAGGTTGGAGTTCTTTGTTATCCTTGAAGTCAAGCGATCCGGTCCAATTCTTTATCTCCTCACTTATCTTTTGTTCTGCCTCAGCGTCGGTGATACCGGTATCATTTCCGAATAAGACGGCCGGCTTTTCAAGCAGCACATCTTCAGAGTCGAACATCTGGCTCTCCGCCACATACTTGAAAGCATCCTCAAGAATATCAGGCCAGATGGTGAGGTCAACATTTGTCTGCAATGAGTCCAGGAGCAGCGTGGAGTGATGCATAGACTTAATGACGCGGGTCACTACCGGCAATCGGGTAGTGTCAATAGGAAGTCCGGACGGCTTATATAAATCATACATATCATTGAAGGTGAAGTCCGGATTATATTTAGCTTCATCCTCATTTCTTTTATCCAATGGTGTGGTCAATGCGTAGCAATATGAAAGGAATGTATTCAGAGAGTGCATAATGGCCGGTACAGCCTTAATAAGTTTGTCGGTTTCCGCACTTTCATGAAGTTGTCTTTGCTTTTCCTTCTCGGTTGTAATATCTATCTCCGACTTCATCGAGCCAACGGCATTTAAGAAGAAGCCCAGAAAGATCAATCCGCACATCACTTCAATAGCTGTGACAGTCTGCGCCATACCGTGGGCCGGAGTATAGTCACCAAATCCTAAGGTAGTGATAGTGACGATGCTGTAATAAAGCCATGAACCGAAATCAGTGGTGCCACCATCCGGGATTCTGAATTGACCGTCAGGCAAAGACATATAAATCAATGCAAAAACGGGAGTGATGGCGACATAAATACCTATCCAGACGATTGGTCGGATATTAGACACTACATGAAAAAAGTGCTTAAGTCTATCAGATATACTCATAGTAGTAAAACTTTAAATTCTAAGATTTAAACGTTTTACAATTCAAAAAAGATTAAGACCGCATTCCACAAAAAATATTAACGTCAGGGCGGTGCCTTTCCGGCCAATTTCGTCCATCTCTCCGGTCACAATGATCACATTGCTCCCTCCGAGATAAACAAAATTGACTCGAAAATTCACCACCTTGGCGTTAACATTTTTGGTGGAATGCGGTCTATCCGACCTATTATACGTCTGAGTATCGGATACGTGAAGGAATATTGTTATCAGGAGGTTTTCTTGTTCTTGGGGCTTTTGCAAGCGTCTGAAATAGCGCAGTCACAACAGGAGCCTCCGGAATTCTTGCATCTTCGGCGGATGCCGGCTATCATGTAAATCAGGGCGGCCACTATGATAATGGCAACGATAATATATTGGACTACAGTATTCATCCTATTAAATCTTTACGTTAGAATTATCTTTGAGCACACTGAGTGTAATGTGTGTGATCATCTCTTTTATCTGGTTGAGAAATTCGTGTGGGGAGTAGTCTTGTCGCTCAATACGGCGTAGTCTGTTCTCCCATATTCCGGTGAGTTCGGCGCTTTTAAGCAGGTCATCCTTAATAATGGAAATCAAATCGATGCCGGCTTGGGTGGCTCGCAATGACTTTCTCTCTTTTCTGATATAACCTCTTTTATACAATATCTGAATAATGGCAGCTCTTGTAGATGGCCGACCTATTCCATTAGCCTTAAGCGCCTCTCGCAAATCTTCGTCCTCTACCTGTGAGCCGGCTGTCTCCATAGCCTTGAGAAGCGAACCTTCAGTATAGTATTTAGGTGGCTGGGTAGTGCGCTTCATCAGCTTGGGTTTATGAGGTCCCGATTCTCCTTTGACAAAGACAGGGAGTTCCGAATTGTCATCCTCTCTTCCATCGGAGGCATCGTTCTTTCCGGTGGAAGCCTTTTCGGTGTCTTTGTCATACAGAGTCTTCCAACCGCGATTGAGTATTACCTTACCCGTGGCCTTAAATTTCACCTTTCCGACTTCCGCATTCACAGTAGTCTGCTCAAAAGTGCAGTCCGGATAAAAGACAGAGATAAACCTGACAGCGATAAGGTCGAAGATGCGTAATTCCATTTCCGAAAGACCGGAGGGTAAGGCTTGTCCGGTGGGAATTATCGCATGGTGGTCGGTGACCTTTGAATTGTCAAATACCTTTTTGCTTTTTTTCAGTTTGCTGCCTTTAAGAGGCTCTACCGCCTTTTGGTATTTTTTCAATCCGAGCAGAATTTGTCCGCATTTCGGATAGATATCTTCAGTAAGATAGGTGGTATCCACGCGGGGATATGTCGCCACCTTTTTCTCATACAGTGATTGGATGGTCTTAAGGGTCTCATCAGCGCCATATCCGAATTTCTTATTAGCTTCCACCTGTAATGAGGTAAGGTCGAATAGTTTCGGTGGGGCTTCGGTACCTTTCTTTTTAGAAATATCGGTGATGGTGAGAGGTAAATCCTTTATCTTCTCAATCTCTTTCATTCCCTTCTCTTGGGTGTCAAAGGGCTTGAGTGAGGAGGAGAATATGACATCTCGATATAACGTTTTCAATTCCCAACTATCTTTGGGGACGAAATTTTCAATTTCGGCCTGTCTTTTGACCACCAGTGCAAGCGTGGGAGTCTGCACACGGCCGATGGAGAGCATTTTGCGGTCAGCGCCATATTTCATGGAATACAACCGAGTGGCGTTGATGCCTAATATCCAGTCACCGATGGCCCGACATAACCCTGCTTCATACAGAGGCTTCAATTCAATGTCCGGGCGCAACTGATTAAAGCCCTCTCGGATGGCATCATCGGTAAGAGAGGATATCCAAAGGCGCTTGACGGGTATATGACATCCCGCTTTCTGCATTACCCATCGCTGGATAAGTTCACCTTCTTGTCCGGCGTCACCGCAGTTGATAATCTCATCGGCATGCTCGATAAGAGTTTTTATAACGCCAAACTGATGCTCGATACCTCTGTCCGGTATCAGTTTGATGCCGAATCTTGGAGGAATCATGGGCAATTGTCCGAGCGACCACCTTTTCCATTGGGGATTGTAGTCGGCCGGTTCCTTCAGCTCACACAGGTGTCCGAAAGTCCATGTTACGCAATATCCGTTGCCTTCATAATAACCGTCTTTACGAGCGTTAGCCCCTAAAATTTTAGCTATATCACCGGCGACACTTGGTTTCTCCGTTATGCAGACTATCATTTTATATCAGAAATATCAAAGAGCGGCTTTTTTCGCTTCATTCCATATCTCATCCATCTCGGCAAGGGTCATGGATTTGAGATCGCGTCCTTGCTCTTTTACCTTTTTCTCAAGGTAATTGAAGCGATTGATAAATTTACGATTCGTCTTTTCAAGAGCATTTTCCGGGTCAACCCCATAAAGACGGGCAGCATTGACTACGGCAAAGAGCAAATCACCGAATTCGGCAGTTATCTTCTCTTTGTCACCTTTGGTAATTTCCTCTCTTACTTCCTGTATCTCTTCTGCGACTTTATCCCAAACTTGCTGAGGCTCTTCCCAGTCAAATCCTACATTACGAGCTTTTTCCTGAATACGGTTGGCTTTAATAAGAGCCGGTAGCGCTGCGGGCACTCCTCCCAATACTGTTTTATTTCCGTCCTTTTCTTTGAGTTTGAGTTGCTCCCAGTTTTCAAGCACTTCATCAGTGGAATTTACCTTTACTTCACCGAAGACGTGAGGGTGACGGAAAATCAGTTTGTCGCAAAGCGCATTGCAGACGTCAGCAATGTCAAATTGCTGTTTCTCATCGGCTATCTTTGAATAGAAGGCGATATGAAGCAGAACATCACCGAGTTCTTTCTTAATGTTCTGAGTATCATCTGATGCGAGGGCATCGGCGAGTTCAAAAGTTTCCTCTATTGTGTTAGGTCTTAATGACTCATTTGTCTGTTTTCGGTCCCAGGGACATTTAATCCTGAGTTCGTCCAACACATCGAGCATTCTTCCGAATGCCTCAAGTTTTTGCTCACGTGTATGCATGTTGTCTTTGTTTTATCATAGCAAAATTACAAAATAATTCCTTAACTTCCGAATTATTTATTTTGTATGATAAAAACACTATTATGAGGTCGGTGATTTTAAATAAATTGATTATCTTTGCATTTATGTATTCTTGGAGTCCCTGAGTATAATTTATACTTTGAAGGAAATCCCGGAAAGCAGAATAAAAAACGCGGACGAGGGGATGAAATATGAATAGAATATTTGACCATTCGGAAATAGAGCGGTTGCGTAGACTCCTTGAGGAGAGTCAGCATATAATCCTGACCTGCCATGTGCGGCCGGATGGTGATGCCATAGGCTCCACATTGGGACTGATGCATTTGTTGCGGCAGTCAGGTAAAGAGGTGAATGTGGTGATTCCGGATCAAGCGCCGAAGTCGCTATCCTTTTTGCCCGGTTTTAATTCACTCTGCGTATTCTCACGTCATGAAGATTACTGCAAGCGCCTCATTGATGATTCCGATCTGATCATCTGTTGTGATTTTAATAAATTGTCGCGTCAGGACAGACTTGGCCCGGTAATTGGCGCTTCGGAAAGCAAAAAAATTCTTATTGACCATCATCTCGCGCCGGATGATTTCTGCGATTTGACTTTCTCATATCCGGAAATGTCATCTACATGCGAATTGGTATTCAGGCTTATAGCAGCATTGGGTCTTTACGTTGACATGTCTCTGTCATCAGCCACATGCCTCCTTACCGGAATCATCACGGATACCCGCAATTTTGAGGTGAATTGCAATAATCCTGAGATATACGAGGTGCTGATGAAATTACTCGAAAAGGGTTGTGACAAGATTAAGATTGTTAAGCTGGCTCTCAATACTCACACGTTGACCAGTGTCAGACTTCGTGCTTATGCCATGAGTGAAAAGATGGAGATATTCGAAAAGCACCATGTCTCTGTCCTTACGCTGAATAAAGAGGAATTGACGCGGTTTGGCTACGAGAGAGGTGACACGGAGGGTCTGGTAAATGAGCCGTTGACTATCCGAGGAATGATTGCTTCCTTTTTCCTTAGAGAGGATGACGACTGTATTAAAATATCGGCTCGCAGCATAGACTCTTATCCGGTGTCGAAAGTTTGTGAGGATTTGTATGGCGGAGGTGGCCATCTTCAAGCTGCCGGCGGAGAATATCATGGCTCGCTGGAGGATTGTCGCCGCATACTGGTCGAGGCTTTAGGAGATTATGATAAGTATCTTCCCGGTAATGTAGAGAAAATATAGGTCTCTAAAAAACAGTAAAATGAAAATGAATAAAAGTATCAATATATTATTCTTAAGTGTAATCGCAGCGCTCACGTTTTCGAGTTGCAGTAAGTCTGAGAGTTATTCAGAGCTATTGCGTGACGAGGAGCGTGCAGTCAACTGGTATCTGGCACAACAGAATGTGGAAGTTGCCGTGCCGAGCGACTCAATATTTGAAGTAGGAGAAAATGCTCCGTTCTATAGAATGGACAATGACGGTACAATCTATATGCAGGTAGTGCGTGCCGGAAGTAAGGAAAATCGTCCCGTTGCCGGTGAAAAGATATATTTTCGTTTCATGCGTCAGAACATAAAGCTGATGTATGAAGGCACTCCCGAAAAGCCGTATGGCAATGCCGATAATATGGCGAGTGCTGTAGGACCAACGTATTTCTTCTATGGCAATACCGTATATCCCACAACAGTGCAATTCGGAAAAGGAGTGCAGCTTCCGATGGAATATCTGGGTTTCGATTCAGAGGTAAATCTCGTGCTGAAATCATATTCCGGATTTGTGGATGAGCAGGCAGCATGCCAGCCATATCTCTATAATATAAAATACTATAAAGCAGAATATTAAATTAAGATCATGTCATTAATAAAGTCAATATCAGGAATAAGAGGCACCATTGGGGGTCGTTCAGGCGACGGTCTTGGCGGTGTGGATATAGTAAAATTTACAGCGGCATACGCAGAATTTATACTTCGCTCTTCCGACAGGAAGGCGCGTACGATAGTAGTGGGACGCGATGCCCGTATTTCGGGAGAGATGGTGTCTCATCTTGTGTGCGGCACTCTCATGGCCATGGGTCTTGACGTGATCAATATAGGCCTCGCCACTACGCCAACTACCGAACTTGCCGTCACAGGTGAGAAAGCAGATGGGGGTATCATAATCACCGCAAGCCATAACCCCATACAATGGAATGCACTCAAGCTCCTCAATGCTCGCGGAGAGTTTCTCTCAGACGCGGAGGGAAAAGAGGTGATCGGCATTGCGGAAAATGAAGACTTCTCATTTGCTGATGTCTTAGACTTAGGAAAAGAATATAAGGACGAGACCTGGAACAGAAAGCATATTGAAGCCGTACTTGCCTTACCGCTCGTTGACTGCGATGCTATCGCAGCTGCCAACTTTACCGTAGCCGTAGATGCTGTCAATTCTGTAGGTGGTGTGGTAATTCCGGAATTGCTTAAAGCATTGGGCGTCAAGAAGGTCATAGAACTCAATTGTGAGCCTACAGGCCGCTTTGCCCATACACCGGAGCCTATTCCCGAGAATCTTACTCAAATATCCGACTTGATGGCTCACTCAGACGCGGACTGTGGTATTGTAGTGGATCCGGATGTAGACCGTCTGGCGCTGGTGATGGAAAACGGAGAGATGTTTGTTGAGGAATACACTCTCGTATCTGTAGCTGACTATGTGCTCTCCAATACTCCCGGGGCCACTGTCTCTAATCTCAGCAGTTCGCGTGCTTTGAGAGACGTCACTCGCAAACACGGATGTGAGTATAATGCTGCTGCAGTGGGAGAGGTTAACGTAGTTGAGAAGATGAAGTCTACCGGGGCAATCATTGGTGGTGAAGGAAATGGCGGCGTTATCTATCCTGAATTGCATTACGGACGAGATGCACTTGTAGGAGTAGCGCTCTTTCTGACATTGCTTGCAAAGTCGGGTAAGAAAATGACAGAACTCAAAGCCGGTTATCCTCAGTATGCAATAGCCAAAAACAAGATTACGCTGACACCCTCAACGGATGTTGATGCCATTCTGAAGGCCGTAAAAGAGCATTTTAAGGATGAACAGATCTGCGATATTGATGGCGTGAAGATTGACTTTGATGATTCATGGGTGCATCTCCGTAAGTCAAACACCGAGCCTATCATACGTATTTACAGTGAAGCCTCTACTATGGAAGAGGCAGATAAATTAGCAGAGAGTATTAAGCAAATCATATCAACATTATAAGAGCGTAAATTGCCTACTTGACTTATGTTAAAGAAATTCTTCCTTAACTTTCTATCTTCTTTCGCTGCCGTATGGGTGGCATTGGGATTGTTCTTTCTCACAGCAATTATTGTGGTAATCGCCCTGATAGGCAAAATGGGGATGAATGATGCAAGCGTTGAGAAGCTCAAAAGGCATAGTATAATGACCCTCGAATTGTCAGGCGAAATAGAAGAGACGTCAGGACCTGTAGAGCTGGATTATATGAAGCTTGTCACCGGTGATATAGAGCGCCCTCAGACTCTTGACGTGCTCGTATCTGCGATACGCGAGGCAGCGGATAATAAAAACGTGGATATGATATATCTTAAATGTAAAGATGTGGCAGCCGCTCCCGCTACACTCAATGCCCTTCGCGACGAACTTCAAAAGTTCAGGAAGAGTGGTAAGAAGATATATGCTTATGGTGACAATTACTCCCTGGGTACATACTATGTGGCTTCTGTAGCTGACAAAGTATATGTCAATCCGGAGGGCAGCATTTCTATCAAAGGCCTGGGAGGCACTACCCTGTTTATGAAAGATCTCTTTGACAAACTCGGTGTGACTTTTGAGGTAGTCAAGGTTGGTACTTTCAAGTCAGCGGTTGAGCCATATATTTTAAACGAAATGAGTGAGCCGGCGCGTGCACAGCTTGACACGCTTTACGGTGATATGTGGAAATATATCTGCAACGGTATTGGCGAACAGCGTAAGATTGCCGCCACGCAAATTGACACGCTGATCAATAAGGAACACTTAATGTTGCAAAACGGTAGTTATGACGTAAAATGCAAGTTGGCCGATGAAGCAGTCTATGAGCGTCAGATGGATGAAATCCTGGCAAAAGCGATAGATGTGGATAAGAAGGACCTTAATTTTGTATCTCCGGCTCCGCTTGCAGCGATGTCCAATGCCATGAATTCCTTCGGAGCAAAGCGGCAGATTGCAGTGCTGTATGCAACGGGAGAAATAGCCGAGGGCACATCAAACGGTATCAAATGCGAAGCTCTTGTGCCGGTAATTGTGGAGTTGGCCGATGATGATAATGTAAAAGGTATGGTGCTTCGTGTCAACTCACCCGGTGGTTCTGTATTCGGCAGCGAACAGATAGGAGAAGCATTGGATTACTTTAAATCGACAGGCAAACCTCTCGCTGTGTCAATGGGCGACTATGCTGCCTCCGGTGGTTACTGGATATCATGCGGAGCAGACAGAATCTTTGCCGACCCGCTTACAATCACCGGTTCAATAGGTATCTTCGGCCTTATTCCCAATATTGAAGAGTTAGCTCACAATATCGGTGTTAATCCACAGACTGTAAGCACAAACCCGTCTGCAAATTTCCCCTCTTTCTTTACAAAAATGACCCCGGAGCAGCATGCTGCCATGCAAAAATATATCGAAGAAGGATATGACAGATTTATCGATAGAGTGGCAAAGGGCAGAAAGATGAGTCCTGAGAAGGTGCGTCAAATCGCTGAAGGACGTGTATGGACAGCCCCGACTGCTCTAAAGATAGGCTTGATAGATGAATTGGGCCAACTGGAGGATGCCTGCGAGTGGGTAAAAGAGAAGGTAAGCTCTGAAAAGAAACTTGATATAGTAATTTATCCTCGTTTTGAACCGGGCTTTCTCGAGATGCTCCAGTCTGCGGGACAGTCGGCAATGATGAAAATGCTTTCGGACAATATCATGAAGATGTCGGCGGATGCTGTGCTGGGACAAATGGCTGTCAACGTGTTGACTCGCAAACCCGCTCAAGCAAGAATGGTGAATATCAGTTTCTCTTATTAATATAAAGGCTGCATATTAGTAAGATTTCTGTTAATGATTAAGATATGAATGTGATTAAGTAAGGACTGTTAAAGAGTTGGATTGTGAAGAGTACCATAAATAAAATACTTACAGGCGTTCTGACCCCGATGTCGTGGCTGTATGGCACGGCAATGTGGGTCAGAAACAAGCTGTTTGACTCCGGCATACTCCATGAGGTGGAGTATAATGTGCCGGTGATAGGAGTGGGTAATCTCACAATCGGGGGTACCGGAAAGACACCTCATGTAGAGTATATCATAGACGGTCTCTGCGATACGTATAAGGTAGGAGTCTTAAGCAGAGGATACAAACGTAAGACTCGCGGCTTTATTCTTGCCAATCACCGAAGCACTCCGGAGAGTATCGGCGATGAGCCATGGCAGATATATAATAAATTCTCTTCCAAAATCAAGGTGGCTGTATGCGAAAGTCGACGAAAGGGTATAGAGGAGTTGACACGTCTTTTCCCGGATCTTGACGTGATAATACTTGACGATTCATTCCAGCATCGATGGGTGAAGCCGTCAGCATCAATTTGTCTGATGGAATACGGACGTCCGATATACAACGATAAGCTCCTGCCTTTGGGTAGACTGAGAGAAAGCTCTTTTGAGATCAATAGGGCGGATATGGTAATCGTCACCAAGTGTCCGGACAATGCCTCGCAACTTGAATTGCGTATCGTAGCCAATGAGCTCAATCTTATGAAATTTCAGAAGTTATACTTCTCAAGATATCATTATTGTGGGCTTAAACCGGTGTACCCGGATGAAAACCCGTATTCCGGTTCGCTTGAGGCTCTAAGTGCTGATGACGCTGTGTTATTGCTCACCGGCATTGCTCATCCGCGTTATTTTGTGAGACACTTCAGGGAATATCCTTTTACCAAAAGAGTGATGCACTTCCCGGATCATCACAATTTCTCCAGAAAGGATATTGCTGACATTGAAGATAAGTTCAGGAAAATGAAAGGGGAACACAAGATTATTGTGACTACCGAGAAGGATGCAGTGCGTTTGGCGCACAATCCTTATTTCCCCAACGACCTGAAACCCTTCATATTCTTTCAGCCGATAAAAGTGAATATGATAGAGGGACTTTTCGACCATGACAACGACCTGATACCCGATTTAAAAGAGGTAATAGAGAGTCAAAAGAGTCAAAATCCCGCTTCATATAATTAATATTTGGTTATACTTTCAGTAACGACTGATATAGTAAAGATTAAAAGATTATTCATCTTAAATTTAATATACAATGGAAAAATCAATGCTTGAAGTAATTCGCGAGACAGCATCGTATATCAGTTCTCAAGTCGGTGAACTGCCCAAGGTGGCCGTAATTCTTGGAACGGGTCTCGGAGATCTTGTAAATCATATCGAAATTAAGAAGGAACTGGACTATCATACTATTCCCAACTTCCCTGTTTC
The DNA here is from genome assembly GCA_964456155.1 of uncultured Sangeribacter sp. Lineage (GTDB taxonomy): Bacteria > Bacteroidota > Bacteroidia > Bacteroidales > Muribaculaceae > Lepagella. The sequence goes on along the minus strand of CAYVZJ010000017.1, from coordinate 18,837 downwards.
AACAGTAGAGGGCCACAGCGGCAAACTGATCTTCGGCAATCTCGGAGGTAAATATATCATGGCTATGCAGGGTCGCTTCCATTATTATGAAGGCTACGACATGAAGCAGGTGACCTTCCCGGTGCGTGTGATGCATGAACTTGGAGTAGAAACTCTCTTTGTAAGCAATGCCGCCGGCGGTATGAACAAGGAATTCAAGGTAGGTGATGTAATGATCATTACAGATCACATCAATCTATTCCCTGAAAATCCACTGCGCGGTAAGAATTATGAAGAGCTCGGTCCTCGTTTCCCGGCAATGACAGAAGCTTATTCTCACGAACTTATCAATCTGGCAGATCAAATTGCCGCTAAAGATGATATCCGCTTGATGCATGGAGTATATGTTGGCACAGCCGGTCCGACATTCGAGACCCCCGCTGAGTATGAGTATTTCAGAATCATAGGTGGTGACGCTGTCGGTATGTCTACAGTGCCCGAGGTTATTGTGGCCAATCACGCCGGCATGAAGGTATTCGGCGTTTCGGTTATTACTGATTTGGGTGGAAAGGATATTAAGGATGTGCCGACTCATGAGGAGGTGCAGAAAGCTGCAGTAAAGGCTCAGCCCGTTATGACGCATATCATCAAGGAAATGCTTTCCAAAATTTAAACTTATCTCAATAGATATAACATCGGTATTTTAACCATATGAATAAATAACGTCTTCCGAGCTGAATGGTGAACCTCGGAAGACGTTTTCGCATTTATATAATAATGAAATAAGTTAAACAGACGAATCATAAGAAATAATAAGAATCATAAGAAATAATAAGAAATGAGTGAAGAAACCAAGACTGTGCCCAATAGCACTCCGGAAACGGAAATATCTTCAATAGGAGAATTCGGTCTTATCGACAAGATAACTGATGGTCTGAAAAATGTCAACGAGACAACAAAACTGGGTGTAGGCGATGATGCAGCCATCATATCTGCAGAAGACAGAGATATTCTCGTGACAACAGATCTGTTGCTCGAAGGAATACATTTTGATTTACGATATGTGCCCCTAAAACATCTCGGCTATAAATCTGCGGTTGTAAATTTCAGCGACATATATGCGATGAATGGCAGGCCGGAACAGATAACGGTCAGCATAGGCGTGTCAAGCAGATTTACAGTCGAACATATAGAGGAATTATATGCCGGCATTCGATTGGCCTGTGAGGCCTATGGAGTAGATCTGGTAGGTGGTGATACATCGGCCTCAGTCACGGGTCTCGTTATCTCAATCACATGTATCGGCCGAGTGGATAAGGATAAGGCCGTAAAGCGCAGTGGCGCGCATGATACTGATTTAATATGTGTATCGGGAGATTTGGGGGCTGCCTTTATGGGTTTGCAACTACTTGAAAGGGAAAATGCTGTTGCCGCACAAAGCGGAGATCCGGATTTTCGTCCTGACTTTTCCGGAAAGGAGTATCTCTTGCAGCGTCAACTTAAGCCTGAAGCTCGTAAAGATATAGTTGAGGCTCTGGCTTCTCATGGAATAGTGCCTACCTCTATGATGGATGTCAGCGATGGCCTGAGCAGCGAACTATTGCATCTCTGTAAAGCGTCTGATTGTGGTTGCCGTGTGTATGAAGATCGTATTCCGATCGACTATCTGACGGCGGTAATGGCTGAAGAATTCAATATGAATCTTGTCACTGCAGCCATGAATGGCGGGGAGGATTATGAGCTTCTTTTCACTGTGCCTCTGGTAGATAAAGAGAAAGTGGAAAAACTTGAAGGTGTTAAAATGATAGGTTATATGACTAAGCCTGACTTAGGTGCATATCTTGTGACAAGAGACGGTAGCGAAATGCCAATCCGGGCACAGGGGTGGAATAGCCTGAAATGATTTTAACATTTATTTGGAAAAAGGTTTGTCATCTCTGATAGATTTTAAAATTGTTTAACACACATTCTTCCGTCGTTAAGTCAGAATGTGTTATTTTTGCATATGCAAAACCAAGGTGAATGTGCTAAATAAATTCTAATTTTTAGATGTGTTATTTATACGCAAAGTCATGGTATTTGCGCCATTTAAAATCTAATTAATAAATTATTGAGATTAAATGAGTTGGAGATATATCGGCTCTTTTAATCAGGATTATAAAAATACAATTCCATGAATGAGACTGTGAATATTCGTGAGCTGAATGATGTGATTGCCTCCAAGAGCGGCTTTTTGAATCTGATACGTAACGGCATGAGCCGTAGGATAGTAGGTCAAAAGCACCTTGTGGATTCTCTGCTGGTGGCTCTGCTTGCCAATGGCCATGTGCTTCTGGAAGGTGTGCCCGGATTGGCCAAAACATTGGCGATAAAGACTCTTGCCACTCTTGTTAGTGCAAAATACAACCGTATACAGTTTACTCCCGACCTTCTGCCTGCAGACGTTATCGGCACTTTGATATATAGCATCAAGCGTGAAACTTTCGAGGTGAAAAAAGGTCCGATATTTGCTAATTTTGTATTGGCAGATGAGATCAACCGTGCTCCGGCTAAGGTGCAGAGTGCCCTGCTTGAGGCTATGCAGGAGAGACAGGTGACAATTGGAGACGAGACCTTCCCTCTTGATCGTCCCTTCCTTGTGATGGCTACTCAGAATCCTATTGAGCAAGAGGGTACTTATCCGCTTCCTGAGGCGCAGACTGACCGTTTCTTGCTTAAGGTCGTGATTGGCTATCCTACGAAAGAGGAGGAAAGAGAGATTATCAAGCAGAATACTGCTGCGGCACTTGATGAACTGAATGCCGTGGTGACTAAGGAGGAAATACTTGATCTTCAAAAGGTAGTCACTCAGATATATATTGACGAAAAAATAGAAAATTACATAGTGGATATCGTCTTTGCTACACGTGAACCGGCCAAATATGGCTTGAAGGATATCGAAGATATGATAGAATATGGTGCGTCACCCCGTGCTTCTATCGCTCTTGCAAAGGCATCAAAGGCGTTTGCCTTTCTTCAAGGACGCGGCTATGTAATACCGGAAGATGTACGCAGCGTGTGCCATGACGTAATGCGTCATCGCATCGGACTTACCTACGAGGCCGAAGCCAATAATATCACAACTGATGAAATAATAAGCAACATTCTTGATAAAGTAAAAGTGCCTTGATTCTGAGGTTTAAGTCCCCGTAGGTGCCATTTTTGTGGAATGGGGTCTTACACCCTAGACTCAACTTTTTGTGGTAGGGGGATTAGTAGCTATTCACAAAATAATCAAACCGTATGGATGCTAAAGAACTTCTAAAGAAGGTACGTAAAATAGAAATCAAGACCAAAGGCCTGAGTCAAAATATCTTTGCCGGAGAATATCATTCTGCATTTAAAGGACGCGGAGTGATATTCTCAGAAGTGCGCAAATATCAGCCTGGTGACGATGTAAGAGATATCGATTGGAATGTCACTGCACGCCATAATGATGTTTTTGTGAAAGTATATGAGGAGGAAAGAGAACTCACTCTTATGCTACTCATTGATGTCAGTGGCAGTGGTGATTTCGGAGCCGTCGGCATGGAGAAGAAGGAGATGATGGCAGAAATAGCGGCTACATTGGCATTTTCATCTCTCCAAAACAATGATAAAGTGGGAGTGATATTCTTTTCAGACAAGATAGAAAAGTATATCCCTCCGAAAAAGGGCAAAAAGCATATCCTTTTAATCATCCGAGAAATAATAGACTTCCAGCCTGAGTCAAGAGGCACGGATATCAATTGTGCGTTGCAATTTATGCTCAATGTAATAAAGAAGCGAGCCACCGTGTTTCTCTTAAGTGATTTTATTGATGATCACGATTATGAGTCCAACATGTTGCTGGTGAGCAAGAAGCATGAACTCACCGCTTTGCAGATATACGACGAGAGAGATTGCAGGCTTCCGGATGTAGGCCTCTTGCATGTCAAGGATCTTGAGACCGGCATGGTAAAATGGATAGATACGTCGTCATCAAGAGTGCGTAAATATTATGAGAGAGCATGGTATGAACGCCTCCGTAAGCTTCGGGCCTCGACAGTGCGTTGCGGCGTGGAATTGGGCAGTATTCGCACAGATGAGGATTTTGTTAAGATTCTTCTTGGAGTATTCAGGTCTAAATCAAGAAGATAATTGAAAACTTATGAAATTTATTAGACACATCATATCGTTATTGACTATTGTCCTCTGCTTTACAGGAGCACGTGCCGGACAAATAATGGTCACCTCCTCACTTGACTCCACTACGATGCTTATGGGCAGTAAATGTGCTTATAAGATAGAGGTAGTGCAGGATAAAGGCACACGCGGTGAATTTCCGTTATTTAAAACCCTTGGTCAGGAGGGATATGTAACGTTATTGAATGATACAGTAGAAATATCCGCAGCATCAGCACCTGACACCGTTGAGATAGGTAGCAATCGCATACAAATCAATTATGATATGCTGCTGCAGGTATTCGATTCCGGCTATTATAAGATACCCGGCATCCCATACGTATCTAATGGTGATACAGTATGGACAAAAGATTATTTTCTAAAGATTACACCAGTAAAAGTCACGGCTGAAGATAAGATTTCTCCCATGACTTCAGAACAAGAGCCGGAGGGAAAGTCAATATTTGATATCTTGCCCGACTGGCTATATTATTGGTGGTGGTTGTATCTATTGATTATAGCCGTTATAGCAGCAACTTGTCTTCTTATAAAGAAATACAGGAAGACAGGATATATCTTGCCTCAGAAACCCGAAACACCGCCGAACATAGTGGCCTTAGAAAGACTTAACCGTCTGAAAGCCCGTCATCTGTGGGAGTCCGGCCATGAAAGAGAATATTATACTCTGCTTACAGATATATTACGTATATATTTGTTCAAGCGTTTTGGTATTAAGGCGATGGAAATGACATCCAAAGAGATAATGGATACATTGGCGGAGGATAAGAATATTATATCCGGTGGGCCGATGATGAAGCAGATCTTGGATGTCGCAGATTTCGTAAAATTTGCAAAAGTGCGCCCATTGCCCGATGATAATGTAAAGGCGTTTGATAACGCAGTTAAATTCGTAGAGGACACGTCCCCTCGTCAAGAGGCAGATGCAAATGCAAAGGATGCGGACCCGAAAGATAATCAGACAAACGTATCTGAGAGAGGAGGTGAGAAATGATGTTCAAGTATCCCTGGCTGCTTCTTCTTTTCGTATTATATATCCCCATTATTTGGTGGTATATAGCGCGACATAAAGGGGCGACTCCGACACTCGGTGTCTCTTCTCTAAAATCATTGGCCAAGATGCCGGTGAGCTGGAAGCAGTATCTGCTTTACTTTAATTTTGCGCTAAAGATGATAGCCCTCAGTTGTCTGATAATAGCCTTATGTCGACCTCAGACATTTGACTCTAAGCGCACATCCCGAGTGGAAGGCACAGATATTGTTTTGGCTCTGGATATATCCGGCTCAATGGCTTCCAAAGATTTCTCACCTAATCGTTTTGAAGCAGCCAAAGAGGTCGCGGTCAAATTTGTAAATCAAAGGAGCAATGATAACATGGGTCTTGTGGTCTTTGCCGGTGAGAGTCTGTCGCTCATGCCTTTGACTTATGACCGCTCGGCGCTCATTAATGCCATTCAAAATGTGGAGATGGGCGATCTCGTAGACGGCACAGCAATAGGCGATGGATTATCGTCTGCCATCAATCGTCTCGTCTCCGGTAAGGCTAAATCGAAGAGTATCATATTGCTTACAGATGGCGCGAATAATGCCGGTCAGGTAGCCCCGATGACAGCTGCCCAGATTGCCAAGTCTAAAGGCATTAAGGTCTATACGATAGGTGTGGGCACGGATGGTAATATAAAGATTACAGATCCGTACGGATTCTCGACGACCACTCTGGAGACCAAGATAGATGAACCGTCTTTGAAACAGATAGCCTCTGTGACGAATGGTAAGTTCTTCCGTGCCAAGGATGAAAAAATGTTGCGTCAGGTCTTTGACGAGATAGATAAGCTTGAGAAGACAGCAATGGATGTAGAGCACTTTACCCGCACGGATGAGGCATTTATGCCGTGGGTGGCAGTAGCGCTGATAGCATACGCATTATCCATGCTTCTGCGATACACGCTCTTACGTCGCATACCTTAAAGAGCCTGACATACCGAAGTTTTTATTTGAATAAAAAGATTTTCAAGAGAAAAAGATATGAGTTTCGCTTATCCATATATTTTATTTCTGTTGCTTGGTATACCGGTATACATAGGCTTGTACGCGTATGCCAGATATTCAAGAAGTCGCAGGCTTAAAAAGTTTGGTAGGCCGGAAGTGATGAAACATTTGATGCCGGACGTGTCTCCTTATAAACCGCCGATCAAGTTGACATTACAATGTTTGGCCTATGCATGTCTGGTAATTGCTCTTGCTCGTCCGTGGGGTGGAGTGAAGAGTGAGGACAGCAGTAAGGAGGGTATTGAAGTAGTGATAGCCGTAGATGCTTCTACCTCAATGCTGGCACCCTCATCAAATGAAAATGGCGCTCCCGACAGGATGCGAATGGCCAAACTAATGCTTGAAAAGCTTATAGGGCGGCTTGATAACGATAGGGTTGGACTTATAGAATATGCCGGCAATGCCTATACGCTTATTCCGGTGACCAATGATTATGTGTCGGCTAAGATGTTTCTAAACTCCATTTCTCCCGAGCAAATGCCCGAACAGGGTACAAATATTGCCGCTGCTATCGAAATGGCGACTAATTCTTTCTCAGAGTCAAAGGATATAGGAAAATCAATAATCCTTCTTACAGATGCCGAAGAATTGGAAGATCCGGAAGGCGTGATGAAAGCTGTGGATTTGGCTCAAAAGAAGAATATTCAGATAAATGTGATAGGTGTCGGTAGCCAGAAGGGCGTGAATATTCCGGAAGGTAGAGGTGTGATGATGGATCCTACCACCGGAGAGCCGGTAGTGACCAAATTGAATGAGGATCTGGCCATCAATATCGCCCGTGAAGGGAAGGGCATATATGTCAATGCAGCAAATAAGGATTGTCTTAACGAACTTGAAAAACAAATGGATAAGGTAGCAAAATCTGCTTTGGAAGGTAGTAAGACAGTAGTGCACGATGAACTTTACGGCTTTTTTGCATGGCTCGCTTTCGCATTTATCCTAATCGATATTTTTGTCGTGGATAGTAAAATTACATGGCTTGACAAGTTTACGTTTTTCAGAAAGGAGGCAAGCAAATGAAGATGAATTATCTATTGATTATATTAATAGGCTTAATGAGTTTGGGCACTTTTGGCGTATCTGCGAAGTCCACACGTGTCGAGCGTCGGGCCATAACTGAAGGCAATGCGTTGGTAAAGGAGGGAAAACTTGCCGAAGGAATAAAAATGTATAAAGAGGCCTTAAAGGCTAATCCGGAAAGCAATGTAGCCATTTTCAATCTCGGTCTTACTCAGATAAACCTTTCAAAAGCAGTAGAGAATCAAGATTCAGTCAGCAAACAATTGTTTGCCGAGGGGTCGCGCCTTATGCAGAGTCTCACCGGACCTTCATGTGAAAACACCGACTTGAGGTCGAAAGCAAACTATAATATGGGAAACCTTGCCTTTGAGAAAGAGGATTACGCCGGTGCCATAAGGTATTATAAACAGGCTTTGAGACTTAATCCGGATTTTCCTGAGGCAAGAAGAAATCTGAGAATTGCTCAGCTAAAGCAGCAAAATCAAGATAATCAGGATCAGCAGAACAATCAGGATCAACAGGATCAGCAGGACCAACAGGATAAACAAGACCAAGAGGATCAGCAGAATCAACAAGATCAACAGAATCAGCAGGAGCAGCAGGAGCAGGAGCAGCCTAAAGATAATGAGCTTAATAACCAGACGGCTGAGCAGATACTTAACGCAGTAGAGAATAATGAAAATCAGACTCGTATGCGTCAAGCAACTAATCAGGGTAATAAGGCAAAGGGTTCATCTTCCGGTAATATGAGAAAATGGTGACGTTTCTTTCCGAGTCTTGAAGATTAAATATGTAACTTACGCAGCGTGTCATTATTTTAAAGAGAGATAAATGGATTATAGGCTAAAACTATATACAAGAAAGGGTATTTATAGATTATTTTGTGTTGTAGTGATGGCTATCACAGGGATAGTCTCAATGTCTGCAGCCAAAGTGGAGCTACGGGTCTCTCCCGGTGGTGTGATAGGTGAGGGTGAGCGATTTCATATCATGATCGTTGTGACGGATATGAATGAGACACCGTCTGCGCCTTCTTCAGTGCCCGGTGCGTCCGTGATGTATTTTGGTCACAGCGGTTCGAGCAGTTCTTTTGTAAGTACCAACGGCCATACCTCTCAGACCTTCTCCAACACGTATGCGTTGACACTGAAAGCTGATAAAAAAGGTACTTACAAATTCGGTCCTATAGTAGTAGGAGGGGTGAAGTCAAATGTAGTCAGCTACACGATTGGCGACGCCCGACAGCCTCAGCAACAAGGGTATCCTCAGTCAGGGGGAGGAAGTCAATCGCAAGCTCCCGGCGTTGACCCTTCAAGTCTGAATAATCCTACCTTTATCGGAAAAGGCAACGAACAGTTGTTTTTGAGAGCAAACATATCAAAGACCAAGGCATACGAACAAGAGGCTTTGGTATATACTGTGAAACTTTATACAACGTATAATTCCATCAAGTTCATTGGAGCTACCGATGCTCCGAAATTTGATGGGTTTGTCATAGAAGAGTCTTCCAATATTTCCGACCATCTTACGATGGAAACGTACCAGGGGAAGTCTTATGCTACGGCTGTAATAGCCCGATACATTATATTTCCGCAGATGACCGGTAATCTCAAGATCATAGGCAATAAGTATACAGTAAGTGCCGATGCCGAGGAGTATTATCATGATCCATTCTTCTCTCAGCTTACAGTGAGAAGACCCGTTCAGTTGCATGTCACTCCTAATGATCTAACGGTAGATGTAAAGGCTCTGCCGTTGCCCAAACCCGCTAATTTCAGTGGGGGAGTGGGTCGCTTTAACATTTCCTCTACTCTTCCCAACACCAATGCCGTTTCCAATCAAGCCGGAAGCATCTCCTATACCATTACAGGAGAAGGTAATCTTAAATTGATAACTCTCCCCAATCTGAATGATGTTTTTCCTCCGGAGATAGAAGTATTCAGTCCGACTACAGACATAAAGTCAAACGTAGGATCTAACAACGTTTCCGGCAGTGTAAAATTTGATTATTCCTTTATGCCTCTCGAAGCAGGACGGTTTACCATCCCTGCCGTGCAGTTGGTGTACTTTAATCCGTCAACAGGGCAATATGAGACCGCTTCTGCACGCAGTTACACTCTTGATGTGTCGCGAGGTGCGGAGTCAAGCAAATCTCAAGCGTCTATGACATTCTCTTCAGGATTGATGTCTTACGACTCTCCTTTGAAGAAGACACATACACCAATGATCTATAAATGGCTTTATTGGATATGTTGGTTTATTCTTCCTCTATGTATCTTGGTGGTGGTCCTGATATGTTATCGTAAGTATCTGTCAGAACAATCCGATCTGATAGCACTCAGAAGCAAGAAAGCTGCAAAGATGGCAAGAAGACGTCTTCGCGCGGCAGGGCAGTGTCTCGAAAAGAAGAATACCTCAAAATTCTATGATGAGATGCTTAAGGCTATCTGGGGTTACTTAGGTGATAAATTAAAAATACCTGTATCTGAATTAAACAGAGCCAACGTGCAGCAGCATTTAGAGGCTAAATCTATTCCATCAGAAGATGTGGAAAGACTGATAAAACTTCTTGATGAATGTGAGTTTGCCAAATATTCACCGTCTCAAGGAGATAATGATATGAATGTGATATATGATGAGGGCATCAATCTTTTGAATAATCTTGAAGCCGACTTCAAGGAGTCTATGCGTCAGGAAAACATGCTCAAGAAGCAGAAGAAAATTTCCGGAATTGATGTGAGATTAAAAGGTTGATTTAATACACAAAAACTTGGAATATGTCAAGAATATATAGTTTGATATTATTGTTGGTGGTGAGTGCAGCATGTTATGGCAATTCACCGGAGCGGTCGGCATCCTTATCCGAGGCGGACAGCGCCTATAAAAAAGGGGATTACGAAAAGGCAGTTGGATTGTATCAACAGGCTATTGATAGTGAAGGGACTTCGTCTGCTGTATTATTTAATTTAGGCAATGCCTATTATAAGAATGGAGATGAAGGTCGGGCTATGGTAAGCTATCTTCGGGCAAAGAAGTTGGATCCAGGTAATAGTAAAATAAAGGAGAACATACATTATGTTTCCTCTCGTGTAGAGGATTCAAATAAGGCAGAATTGAAAGGGAAGAAGGGAGATGTGTCTCCCGATCCCCTATCATTCTTCCAACGCCTTGGCAACACGGTCACCTTAGATACTTCGTCTAATTATTGGGCAGTATTTGGTGCCATCGCATTCATATTGCTTTTGGGTGCTATTGCGGTATATATCTTTCCTCCCCAAGTAAATTTGAAGAAGATCGGCTTTTTCAGCGCTATCATCATGCTCTTTTTTACGGTGGTCTTTACGATATTTGCCATAGCGGCTGCCAAAGCAAATGAAGCCCGCGACACTGCGGTTTTGACTGCATTTAAGGCCACGCTTTATGAAGAGCCGTCGGCCAATGCTCATACCTCCGGCGCACCGTTGCATAGAGGTACGGTGTTTAAAGTGCTTGAGCGCGATGAAACCGAAGAGGGAAATCCATCGTGGTATAAAGTGAAACTTAATTCCAAAAACATAGGATGGATAGAGGCTAATGATGTAGAGATTATTTAGTTCCATACTATAGAAGCTGTCTCCGATGGTTGATATGGATGCGGGATATGTTATATAGCAGATTTTTTTTATAGTCTAAAGTTTGCATAGTGTTTAAATAATTTTTAACTTAGCATTCGATAGGATAGAGGAGCGGAAATATAGTTAATTAATAATAGTCACCACCCAATAAGAAATCTTATGAGCAAGACAATCTCATTCAATGAACTCCGCCGTCTCAAAGACAGTTTGCCTGACGGCGCCACTCATCGCATTGCCGATGAGCTCAACCTGACAGTTCAAACAGTACGTAATTACTTCGGTGGAGTAAATTATCAGTTTGGCAAAAATATAGGAATGCATATAGAGCCGGGACCGGACGGAGGTATTGTCGTGCTTGATGATACTACGATTTATGATATGGCTGTGAAGATTCTTGAAGAGTCACAAAATCAGTAATAGTTTTCGGCCTAAAATTTGTGTCGGCAAATTCGCCCGACAGTCATCATACAGCTCATCCTTACTTTTGCAAGGATGAGTTGTTTATTGTGTACTCATTACCACTTACATAGACCCTTTATTACATTATGATTTTTCCGGAGAATTTTGAACATAAAATAGAATTTGATTCAATACGACAGACAGTGTTGGCTTTATGTACTTCATATTATGGGAGAAAGGCAGCCGAGAGCATGCATTTCTCTAAAGATTATGAGGTAGTGAAGCGCATGCTGTCTGAAACAGCGGAGATGCTTGATATCATAAAAGGGAAAGAGGATTATCCATCTTTCAATTCCATAGATGTTGCTCCGTGGCTCGGCGAACTCCGGTCTGAAGGGGGATATGTAACAGCAAAAAAATACCTTGACCTTCTGCGTATGATAAAGCAGGGGAATGAGGTAATCCGGTTTTTTAGAGGTCGCTCCACGGAGGAACGCAGCTATCCATATCTAAGTAAAATAGCTGAGAGAATCGCCTCACTTGACCGGGTGGCAGAGATAATTGAAGGCGTGGTAAGTCAATACGGAGAGGTTAAAGACACTGCTTCCGACGCTTTATACAATATAAGAAAGGATTTGAGAGGCGCAAGTGGTTCGATGCAACGTGCTATGCGAAAGGTGATGGATGCCGCCATAGCAAGTGGCATTGTAGATAAAGATATGGCTCCTTCGGTAAGAGACGGAAGATTGGTCATACCTGTGGAAGCTTCCAAAAAGCGGGCACTCAAAGGAATAGTGCATGATTCTTCTGCTACCGGGAAGACGGTATATATCGAGCCTTTTGAAGTTGTGGAGGCTGCCAACCGTATCCGCGAACTCGAGATGATGGAGAATCATGAAGTAATCCGGATATTAAAAGAGATAGCCTCGGAGATAAGACCATATCTTGATGATATTGTGTCCACTGCCCGCGTGCTGGGACAATTTGAATTTATTCTTGCAAAGGCAAAATTTGCATCTGATGTGGATGGTCAAATGCCACACATTGAGCGCGAAAGGGTAATAGAATGGTATCACGCTGTGCACCCGGCTCTATTTACAAATCTAAGAAAACAGGGCAAGAGCGTTGTGCCGCTAAATCTTACTTTAGATGATTCGCAAAGGATACTTATAATCTCCGGTCCTAACGCCGGAGGTAAGTCGGTATGCCTTAAAACAGCCGGAGTAATACAGTATATGACTCAATGCGGCCTGCTCCCCACGCTATATGAGAATAGTCATGTTGGAATCTTCGACAATCTATTCGTAGACATAGGTGATGAACAGTCGATGGAGAATGATCTCTCCACATATTCCTCCCATTTAAAGAATATGAAATTCATGTTGCAACATTGCTCTAAAAAGACTTTGATATTGATTGATGAAATGGGAAGCGGCACTGAGCCGCAAATAGGCGGTGCGTTGGCTCAGGCAATTTTGGCCGAACTTTCCACGACCGGATGTATGGGAATTATCACCACTCATTATCAGAACCTGAAGGTCTTTGCGGCCGAAGAAGCAGGGTTTGTCAACGGCGCTATGCTATATGACCGGCAGCATCTTCAGCCTACTTTCCAATTATCAGTTGGAAATCCCGGCAGTTCCTTCGCATTGGAAATAGCCCGTAAGATAGGCTTGGACAATAAGATATTGGAAAATGCAAAGGAGATAGTCGGAAGTGACTATGTGAATATTGACAAGTATCTTCTTGACATCACAAGAGATAGAAGATATTGGACAAATAAGCGACAGTCGATCAAAGAGAAAGAGGTTAAACTTGACAGATTGCTCGCAATGTATGAGGATAAAAGCGATAATTTGAAGACTCAGCGAAGCAGTATCCTCAATGAGGCCAAAAAAGAAGCTAAGGAAATTTTGGCAGGTGCGAATGCAAAGATTGAGAAAGCTATTAGAGATATTCGCAATGCAAATGCATCGAAGGAGGAGACTAAAAAGATTAGGAAGGAATTGGAAGAATATAAAATGTCTGTGATTTCTGACTCCGAAGACCAGGAACATCTTCCTGCAGCCTTGAAGGAACAGAAGCATACAAGTAAGGAAAGGAAAAATGCGAAGCGTAAAGTAGCTGACGGAAATTCTTTAAATTCGGTGTCAGTAAAGGTTGGTGATTTCGTAAAAATGAAGGATTCCAATGTCACCGGTCAGGTGATGAAAATAGATGGAAAGAAAGCAGAAGTGGCGTTTGGAAGTCTGCGTACAGAAATAGAGGTAGATAAGCTGAAGGTTGTCTCTTCTCCGGCACCTTCGGGCAATAGTAGTAGCGTGAGAATGCTGAGTCAGTCTTCAGATGATTCCCGCACCCGCCAGCTTAATTTCAAGCAAGATATAGATGTAAGAGGCATGAGGGGAGATGAGGCAGTGCAAGCCATCATTTATTTTCTTGATGATGCGGTACAGTTTGGTGCCTCTCGTCTTCGAATATTGCATGGCACCGGCCACGGCATACTCAAGACTCTGATCCGTCAGCAACTCGATGCCTATCCGGCCGTAAAATCCTACCAAGATGAAGACATCCGCTTCGGAGGCGCCGGCATCACCGTAGTCGACCTATAGCCACCATCCAATAACAGTATTCAAATGAAAATGCGAGGTAAAAGATAAAAGAACAATCCCAGCTACTTTAATATTGTATTTTGCTATTGATGGTTGCAAACTAATTTAAAATTATTAAATTTGTTGAGAGTATTAGTCTATCTACAAAATTAGATATTATGAAAAAAATTCTCCTTTCTGTCCTATTGGTAATATTTGTTTGTAGCAACTCTGTTGTGGTTTTTGCGCAAGATAACGATACTGTCCCCACCTATCTTCAGGAATTGGTTGTGGAGTCAAAGAATTCGTGGGTGGAGAAAGACCGAGTGGTATTCGTGCCAACCAAAAAAGAAAAGAATTTGGCTAATTCGGTGGAAACCCTTATAACATCCATGAATATCCCTTTGATAAAAATCAACGATGATAAAATGATGGACTTGAGGGGTGAAGACGTAACAGTCTTTATCAATGGAGCAGAAGCAACGCAAGTAGAACTTTCCAATTTTTGGCCGAAAGATGCCCTGAGAGTCGAATACTTAGCAAATCCCTCCGATCCTAAATACAAAGGTTGTCGAGCGGTAATAAATATCATCACACCGGTATATGCAGCCGGGGGAGTTACAAAGGTGGAAACTACCCAATTAGTGTGGCCTTACTTTGCATTTTATAATGTTTCTTCAAAACTCGTCTATAAGAAAATGACTTATGGTGCAATGATTAATGCAATAAACCGTAATGGTAATGTAACAGAAGAAGAGAAAGAGGAATATTATAATATCTGGTATAACGATCAGCAATATCCGATACTCAGTAACGAGAGAAAAGGAGAAAGTAAAAGCCATGGCGATAATATTAAGGCAGCCTTCAATGCAATATACAACAAAGATAATATGCGCATGGTGCATGTGGCTTCTCTTTCATGGGATAAATGGAATTCTCTATCTGATTTTGCAAACCGATGGACACCGGAAATCTTCAATTCAGAATATTCACGGAGTGATTCAAGGAACAGAACCATTTCGCCCGGTGTATCCGGAATGTATGAATTTGTGTTATCATCCAAATTTCAGCTGAATGCCTCTTGGCAATATTCATACGCCTCAATAAATAAGGAGAACAATAATCAGATGGCAGACTTGGCAGTCATTGCAAATAACAGCTGCGAGAAAGCCCATGCTACAGTCGTCAGAGCAAATCTGTATTATATTCTCAGTCCCAAAAGTTATCTCCAGTTAAGTTTAGATGAGAAAGTAAATGTATATTCCATACGATACAGTGGTTCATACGATAACTTATCGCGTCAGACAGCCGGAACATCCACCACCGGCATTACCTGGGGATGGAGCCCTTCGAATCGTTTCTCAATCAATGTCACACCGGGTATAACAGTCAACTATCGTAGAATCAGGGGCGTGGATAATGAAGTGGATGTAAACCCATTTTTTTATCTCTCCTCAAATTGGTATCAGTCAGACCGAGCATATTTAAATATAACAGGAATGTATCAGGCCAGCAACGCAAGCGCCTCGCAAGCCAACGAAGTGTTGCAGCGTCAAAGCGAACTCTTGTGGTTTAAAGGAAACCCTGAGATCGGCAATTATATATATGGAAGTTTCGGTATTCAGCAGATTTGGATGCCGGTGTCATGGCTCACACCGTCTCTGAATGTCAAGTACACTTATTGGAAGATACCATACAGAAATTTTAGCGTGGCTCCACAAGAGATGGGAGGCCTGATAGAGCAACCGTATAATGACCGCCCAATGAATGAGGGATATATCGGCCTTAATCTCAATTCAAATCTATTTAATAGAAAACTCGGCATAAATATCACACCCTCTGTTCGTTTCATAAAATACTGTAATGGCGATGAAGCGAAGACTCTCAATAGATTTGCTATTGACGGTCGTGTCAACTACAC
Source organism: uncultured Sangeribacter sp. (assembly GCA_964456155.1). Taxonomy (GTDB): domain Bacteria; phylum Bacteroidota; class Bacteroidia; order Bacteroidales; family Muribaculaceae; genus Lepagella. The sequence continues at coordinate 3,064 of CAYVZJ010000017.1, read as the reverse complement.
TTTCGGAAATTTCAGAATCAACGTATCTTACACCGGAGTTGAGAAATCTATATTTGACGGAGGATATGTTATCCAGTATCGCCCTGACAAATGGGGATTGGAAATAACATATGGTAACGGAGATTTTTACGCAGGTATTAAGATAAGCGATATCTTCCATAAATATTATCGTCAAAGACACGATTCTTTCTACGATAACTATATATCATATTCAATGGAGAGTCAGAGAGGAAGAAAATTTACTCTTGACCTATCATATACATTCGGTTACGGCAAGAGAGTCAACAAAAGCGTCCATGTTCAGACTGCAGATGGTGTTGCATCAGGAGCCGCAGGTAGTTAACAGAAATATATAGTACTGCATTTTTTGATGAATTTTTTGTGGGGATTTACTGCTTCATCGCTAAAAAAGTATTAATTTTGCGCTCCGAAACAGAAGTTAGAAATTAATGAAATCAAAATATACGGGAGTATGGCTTTTGCTTTCTCTCTCAATGGTAATAATAATCTTAATTGCCTTCTCCGATGATATCACCATCGGTAAGTGGACAATAAAAAAAGGTTCTTATAAGGAGTTGTTGTTGGCTGAGCGTGAAAAGGAAGCTAACGATAGCATTGAAGCCGGTTTAGATGAGATAGATGATGTCAGTGGAGGAAAGCCTAAGACTGTCGAGACAGACAGTACTCAGCAGAGCATTCTGCTAATAGGAGATTCGATGACACTGAATCTTGCTTATCGTCTCACTCAATATGCCAAGCAGAATGGTCATACATTCCATGCCGTCAATTGGGACTCGAGCAATACGAAGATTTGGGCAGAGTCAGACACATTGCGTCATTTTATTAGAGAGTATGACGCTACGTATATTTTCATTTCTCTCGGTAGTAATGAGCTATATCTCTCCAAGCCGGAAGGTCACAGGAAATATGTAGAAGCAATTCTCGAAAAGCTTGATGGGCGACCTTACGTGTGGATAGGGCCACCTAACTGGAAGGAAGATGCCGGATTGAATGACATGATTGAATCGGCATGCCGGAAGGGTGGCTTCTTTCGAAGCGCCGGTATGACATTTGAGAGAAAGAAGGATAAAATCCATCCCACTCGTCAAGCCTCCGCATTGTGGATAGACAGTATAGCACGCTGGATGCCTAAATCTGCTCATCCCATCTTGCTTGACATACCATCGGACACGATAGGGAAGGTTAATCCGAATGTAACATTCTTAAAGGCGCATAACAAATGATATCTCACATAGATTTTTCTGCGAGCACTATTTCGCTTATGTTCCACAATCTGTGGAAGATGCTGCAGTATGATCCCGAAGCGCCAATGCTGTTTTCAAGCGGACTTTTTTGGCTGCTTTTCATTCTTTTCCTCCCGGTATATGCTTTCGTGAAGAGCAGTAAGCCGAAGATGGTATTCTTTATCATCTGTTTTTCACTATATTTTTATTATAAGTCAAGCGGGCTCTTTTTCCTGATGCTTATCTGCACGTCGTTGATAGATTGGCTTATATCGCTTCAAATAGCAAAGTCAAAATCACGTGGCTCCCGTCTTGCCTGGATGTGGACCTCGATAGTCATATCCCTTTCAATCCTCGGTTATTTCAAATATGCCAATTTCTTTTTGTGGAATTGGAATCAGATGGTAGAGGGCAATTTTCAGCCACTTGATATCATATTGCCGGTAGGTATATCATTTTACACTTTCCAGTCGATATCATACGTTGTGGATGTATACAAGCAGCGTATCCCTCCTACGAAGTCATGGTTTGATTATCTCTTCTTTTTGAGTTTCTTCCCGGCGCTTGTGGCCGGTCCCATTGTAAGAGCCGATTATTTCTTGCCTCAGCTTGAAGCGAATAAGCCGGCGACGCGAGGAAATATCTACGGCGGCCTATGGCTTATTATCATAGGTATTGTGAAGAAAGCACTTATTGCTGACTATATCGCTCAATTTAATGATCTGATATTTAATGATCCCTCATATTACACCGGTGTGCAGACACTGATGGGAGTATTGGGTTATACAATGCAGATATATTGTGACTTCTCCGGATATTCCGATATGGCGATAGGTCTGGCATTAATGATGGGATTCAAACTTGGCTTGAATTTCAATTCACCGTACCAGAGTCGAAATCTGACGGAATTTTGGAGAAGATGGCATATATCGTTGTCGTCATGGCTTAGAGATTATGTCTATATACCCCTTGGTGGTAATAGAAAAGGAACATTCCGTACGTATGTCAACAATTTCTTGACGATGCTTATAGGTGGTCTGTGGCATGGTGCAGCATGGAAGTTTGTGTTCTGGGGTGCAATGCATGGTGTCGGACTCGCAGTGCATAAAGCATGCAAGCCAATATTGAGTAAAATTCCTGACAATTGGTTTGTCTCATTTATCTCCTGGCTTATCACATTTATATACGTCTCGCTGCTGTGGGTATTCTTCCGTGCAGCCTCCTTTGAAGACTCAATATTAATCATCAAAAATATCTTTGTAGATTTCTACCCAGATCAGATTTGGCAGTTCTTTACAATCCGTCCTGAATGGAGCATAATGATGGCAGTATTGATCATCGCCCATTTCATACCGGAAAATATCTATAACGGATGTTGCCGAGTCTTCATCAAAATGCCGTGGGTGCTCAAAATAATCATATTCCTAATAGCAGTGCAATTAGTAATAGAATTTATGGCAGAAGAAGTAGCCCCCTTCATCTATTTCCAATTCTAAATCTCCAACGACCTCCATTCCAAGCATGAGGGAGCATGGCCGCGAACGTACGGACATGCCTCCGGCATGTCTCCAATGCTCCCCCAATATTTACATTTCTTAACATTTTTAAACAAATTTTAATTTCCCTAAATATAAGCCACTTAGGCATAAAATCAGCAATAAAAATAGATTTTTTTTCAAAAAGTCTTGACAGCGGGCGAAAAATGTTATAACTTTGCATTCGCGTTTGAGAAACGACGCCTGCTGAGGCCGAGGATTGAGGACGTGAAGAGAACAATGACAAGTATGCCACAAGACAAGCAGTAAGCTCAAGTACAAGGA
>CAYVZJ010000016.1:0-47112 GCA_964456155.1 uncultured Sangeribacter sp. | reverse complement strand
TAAGCCAGCAGATTTACAGTCTGCCCCATTTGGCCACTCTGGTATTCGCCCTAATGACTTACATCATTTCTGAGCCTCTTGTCGGATTCGAACCAACGACCCCGAGATTACAAATCACGTGCTCTGGCCAACTGAGCTAAAGAGGCATTTTTGCACATTTCCACACCGCTTTATTACGGCTTCGCGGAAATTCGAGTGCAAAGATATACTTTTTTTTATTCTAAACCAAATTTTTTTGAGATTTTTTTCTCAATTTTTATTAGAAATGTAATTCACGCTTATTCTACAGTCACCGACTTGGCGAGATTTCGAGGCATATCCACATCCTTGCCCTTATTTATCGCTATATAATATGACAGCAGCTGAAGCGGGATACTGGTGATAATCGGTGTAAGGCATTCCGGCACTGACGGCACCTCCAATACATGATCTGCTATCGTGCTGATGACCGTATCGCCTTCATTCACTATGGCTATGACACTGCCACCTCGTGCCTTCACCTGCTGCACATTGCTCAATATCTTTTCATACAGGTGGTCGTAAGGAGCTATGATGACTGACGGCATCTCTGCATCTATCAAGGCTATCGGACCATGCTTCATCTCGGCTGCCGGATATCCTTCTGCATGAATATAGCTGATCTCTTTAAGTTTGAGTGCTCCCTCAAGAGCCACAGGATAACTGTAGCCTCTGCCGAGATAAAGGAAATTGCGAGCGTATGTGTATATCAAGGATAAATGCTTGATTTTATCATCCAGCTCGAGACATTTCTTGACGAGCTCCGGGATTTCAAGGATATATCTGCCGAGCTCCTCTATCTTGCCTTCGGTCATTGTGCCGCGTAATTGAGCTACACAAAGAGCCAGGAGAGTGAGCACCATCACCTGGCCGGTAAAGGCCTTGGTGGATGCCACGCCTATCTCCGGACCTACATGAATGTATGTGCCGCTGTCAGTCTCGCGAGGTATGGACGAACCCACGACATTGCTGATACCGTATACAAATGCGCCCATCGAGCGTGCTATCTTTATGGCAGCAAGCGTGTCGGCCGTCTCACCACTCTGAGAGATGGCAATCACGATATCCTTATCCGTTAGCACCGGGTTGCTGTAGCGGAATTCGCTTGCATACTCCACCTCCACGGGTATGCGACACATATCCTGAAGCAGATATTTACCCAGCAATGCGGAATGCCATGACGTGCCACATGCCACTATCACAATACGCTCTGCATTGATAAATTTATCTTTGTTGTCGTGGATACCATTAAGGATGACTCTCTTTCCTCCCTCTACCACACGGCCTCGAATGCAGTCACGCAACGTGTCGGGCTGCTCGAAGATTTCTTTGAGCATAAAGTGGTCATATCCTCCCTTCTCCATCTGCGATATAGAGAGTTCAAGTTCGGCAACATCAATTTCCACTTCCTTATTTTCCAATGTGAGAAGCTTGAGGGGCTCACCGCGTCGGATGACTGCTATCTCACCATCTTTAACATACACCACCTCTTTGGTATATTCTATAAACGGCGTGGCGTCTGAGGCAAGGAAGAACTCATTGTCACCTATACCGATTACAAGCGGGCTACTGTTGCGGGCAGCTACTATTTCGTCGGGATGCCCCTTGTCTACCACTGCTATGGCGTATGCACCCTGCACTTGTCTTAAAGCCTCACGCACTGCGTCTACGAGAGAGCAGTCGTTGGTTACCTTTATATATTCGATAAGCTGCACGAGCACTTCTGTATCAGTTTCGGTATGAAACTGACATCCATTCTGTATAAGAGCGTCTTTAAGAAGCTTATAGTTTTCGATAGTACCGTTGTGCACCAGCACAAGATTACCATCCTCGCTGAAATGAGGATGCGCATTGGTGTCGGAAGGTTCGCCGTGGGTAGCCCAGCGAGTGTGAGCGATACCGACAGTGGCGGAAAGATCTTTATCTTTACAAAAGTTTTCCAAGACGCTCACCTTTCCCATAGTCTTATAAACGTTGAGATTTCCATCCGGAGTTTTAAGAGCTATACCGGCGCTGTCATAGCCACGATATTCAAGACGATGAAGACCCTTTATGAGAATTTCATATACGTTGCGATCACCAAGGTAACCTACTATACCACACATATTCTGTTCTTAAAATTAATTGACGGTAATGCTTCATGGTATTAAAAAGAAGCACCGTATGCTGTTATTAATATCTAAAACCCTGTATCTTAAATAGATATACAGTGCGCAGACATGCATCAAATATCGGTAGAGATATTCAATTTACAAAATTAATAATTTTTTTTGAAACACCGAAAGAGTACGGGCGTGAAATGCAGGCTTTTTTCATGGTATTTGGTTAAGGTGTTGTTATCACGGCTTAATTCAAGGCTATAAATATTCTAAGATAAGATAGGAATGATTGATTGCTGTCAGGTGCAATTCATTATGAATGCCCTCTTCGGAAACCCCTCTCCGAAAGAAGGCGATTGAGTTTTTCGGCATTAGAGATGCCAATCGACCATTTCTTGACTTCTCAGTCTCCGGCCAAGCATCCAAGGTAGAGGTGTAAATTATTCTTCATATATCCTCACTTCACTTAAGTATGCCCGTCTCTTTTTACCCGGTGTCAGTATGTCATGGCAATTGAGATATCTCCATATCAGGCGACAACGCTTTATATGCGCTTCTCCCCTATTGCCGTCACAAAGATAATAAGGAGCCTTCACATGGCAAAATTTCACTACATTACAATACTTCCTGTCACACCTTTTATAGTTTTGGCAATTTGCAATTAAACCCAAAAAAAATAAGGAGATATCACCATATCAGCAATATCTCCATTGACAATTGTAATATTTTAAAGCTTAAACGGATATTTCTGTTTGTTCTTTATGCGCACTTAATATGTTGTCAAACATGTTTTTAAAGTTCGTACACAGTCTCGTCATCCACTGCTCCGGCTATTACTCCTGTATCTTGACCGGCTTCGGGAGTCTCAACTACCATACCTGCCACACCCGGATCTTCACTAATGGTAGCCCAATCGGGAGAGGTAAACCATTCATAGCCGGCATACTTGTTGATAAGGGCTACATTCTCGGCACCCACCTCGGCTTCTGTAGCTTTGCCTACGCAATTGGTAAACATTTCAAGATACTTGTTAGACTCACGCAATTTATCTATCTCTTCAGCGAGAGTTGCCGCTTCCGGAGTTTCGGAAGACATATTGTTGATCTTATTTTGAATAGGCTGCGCCTTTTCTGCGAAGTCGCCCATATACTTGATCATGACCGTATAATCAGCCTGATCCAACGACGCGCCGGACTCTATCTTTTTTGCTACAGCAGCAGCCTCTTCCTGATTGGAACATGCACTAATGCCCACGCCAATCAGCATGAGACACAACATCAATTTCAAAGTCTTCATAGTTTTCTATAATTTATTTGGGTTATATGTACAGTTTTCACTCTGTCTTATATCTCTATTACGCATTCGAAGTCATTTTTGTTCGAGTTGGCTCTCACAAAATTATATCCGACAGGTAGTCTATATGAAAGGTGATTAAGACCCCCCTTCCACAAAAAAATGTTAACACAGGGGTCTAAAACTCTGCACCAAGCTGTGATACTGCGGGCTCACGAAGCTTATAGAGCAACTCTCGCTTCAGTTCGGGATTATCCTCTATGACGTGAGACAGCTCCCAGTGATGTCCGGCCTCCTCCTTGAGTAAGGGGGAGGTGGCATCTACATCCGTAAGATTCCACGTCAACAACACAGTTTTGATTTTTAATGCTTTCAGTTTTCTGACAAGCATCTCATGGTCGGCATCACCGGTGATGAGCACTACGTAGTCAAACTTGCGGAATACCGCCAATTCGTATGCTTCAAGCGCAAACCACACGTCAATACCTTTTTCTATGACTTGCGTCTGTCCGTCACGCTCCACTTCACGCAAATGCTTGTAATGAAACACTACGTCATTCTCTATAAGCGTGTCTTCAAATTTTCTTTCGTTATACAGAAGATGCTTATCGTAGGCCTCCTTTACACGATACCTGCCGCGAAAATAATGCGCCTCCGTAATCTGACAGTCAGACGGGTCAATGCCCTCTTCATAGGCAAGACGCCCCGATATAAAATCAAACAATGACTTTACTTTTATTATACTGCTCTCTTCGGCCTTCAGCGCTCTGTTAACCTTGGCGTAATAGCCGCCGTCAATAAAGACTCCTATCGATAAATATCCTAACATTATTTCTTCTTATTTTGATTCTTTCACCCTATCCGAGGCGGATAATGAGTATTGACTTTAATACTCATAATACTCATAATACTCATAAATAAAAACCGCCCGGCAGGCGTATTGGTTCGCTGCCGGGCGGAACAATTACATCTTGAGATCAGGCGAGGCGTTTCAGGATTTCACACAGGAATTTCCAGAATTCTGCCACACTGGGAATGTTGGCTTTCTCGCTCGGGCTGTGAATATCCTTAAGCGTCGGGCCAAAGGATATCATGTCAAGACCGGGCATCTTCTCAAGGAAAAGACCGCATTCAAGTCCGGCATGGAGTGCCTCTACCCGAGGCTTATATCCGAAGAGGTCTTCGAAACTCTGTTCGGCTACTTTCAGCACTTTGGATTCCGGATTGGGTGCCCAGCCTACGTATGCATCCTCAAATTCTACAGTTGCGCCAATCATGCTGAAAAGAGCTTTCACTCTATCTGCAATCTCATCACGGCGACTATCCACCGAAGAACGCTGATGCACTGTCACCTCCACAATATCACCTTCTTTCATCTTGACTGAAGCCAGATTGTCTGATGTCTCAATCAGGCCTTCCACGGCGCGAGACATACCTTGCACACCGTTGGGGCATGCAAACAATGCTGCAATCAGATGAGAGGCTGTCTCAGTATCAATGATATATTCCGGAGCTGCCACCTCTGCTGCCTTGAAGGTAAATGAATTGCCTTCAGACAGAAGATATTCAGCATAAAGCATATCGCGAAATACCTCTACGTCATGCTCAAATTGCTCCTTGTTCTCTTTTGCAACGCCCACTATAGCATGACACTCTCTGGGGATGGCGTTAGCAAGATTTCCTCCGTCCATTGATGACAGACATACAGGATACTTCTGCTGCATCTCCCAAAGGCAGCGTGCCACAATCTGATTGGCATTTCCTCTACCCAGACCTATCTCCATACCGGAATGACCTCCGGTAAGATGATCTACGTGAAGATCATACCAGCAAAGTCCGGCGGGAGCAGCCTCTTTCTTGTAGGGTAGCTTACAGACTGTAATCTTGCCTCCGGCGCACCCTATCACTAACTGTCCGTGTTCCTCACTGTCAAGATTCAGCAGGATATCCCCTTCCACAAAACCGGGCTGCAGACCGTTGGCGCCGGTAAGACCTTGCTCTTCATTTACTGTAAAGAGTGCTGTAATCGGACCGTGCACTAACTTGTCGTCAATCATCACGGCCATAGCCGCTGCGCAACCCATGCCGTTGTCAGCTCCGAGAGTCGTGCCGTCGGCCTTTACCCAATCGCCATCCACGATAGTGGTAATCGGATCATTGAGGAAGTCATGCTCCTTATCACCACGCTTCTCAGCCACCATGTCCTGATGTCCTTGGAGGATAATGCCGGGGGCATTCTCATGACCGGGAGTGGCCGGCTTGGTCATACGTACATTACCTACCTCATCCACCGCGACGGGGATGTTATGTCTGTTTGCCCAGTCTACGAGAAAGGCATTCATCTTCTCCATGTGAAACGTGGGACGAGGCACCTTTGTAATTTCATCAAAGCATTGCCATATGAGTTTTGGCTCTAAATCTGTAATTTTCATTTAGTTTTGTGTAGAATTTAATTCGGAATTATTAACGCTAAGCGACTTGCCTTTGACAGAAGCATCGCCTGATTTAGTTGTAACTGACGGCTCCTGGGCCTTGAATTTCTTGTATGCAGCGGCCATCTTCGTATGATAACCGCGGCGCGCATACGACGGACCATTATATTTGCGTGCAAATCCGGCCCAATTCTTGGCTTTAAGATCGGCAAGCATACCTGACTTGGTGATGAATGTCGCAAATAGTTCCAACTGTTCAAGTTCGGAGTATGCCATTCTTTTCACCATCTCGTCGACACTCTCACATCCGCAGAGTTTGTAATTAAAGCCGCCGATCTGAAACATTCCCCAGAATGTACCCATATTTGCACCCTGGGCATTATTGCGTCGGGCATTGATAAGCTGAGTCCATTCCTGAAGTGCGTAACCTTTTAATCCGGCGGGAACTTTTTCGCCTTTGGCACCGGCTTTATTTGCGGCGCGAGAAGCGAAGCGATTGTACATCGTGCGATCAAAGTTGATAATGGGAATACCCGGAGCCCAGAAACCTTCCATCTTCGGTCCGGCCTCAATAGACACCACGGCCTTGATGGCTGCTATCTCCACACCAAGTTCTTCGGCCACTATACGGAAGTCTGTATCGGTCAGTGTTTTATATCTCGTAGCCTCATCCTCTGCCGGAATGGAATCCACTACAGCCTTAGGCTCGCCATTCAAAGAGGCATTCCCTTCGGGAAGAGGCGCGGGCTTGGCGCAACCGGGCATTGCGCTGCATAGCAATGCAATGCCCAGGGCCAAAGATATCATCAACCGACTCATGACTTGGCTACCATTTCGAGAACACGACAAAGGTGATCCCAGAATTTAGCCACAGTCGGTATTAAGAGTTGTTCATCAGGTGAATGCACCCCGGTCATTGTCGGACCGAAGCTTACCATATCCAAGTTAGGATATTTATCGAGGAAGAGGCCACACTCGAGACCTGCGTGAATTGCCTTGATAGCCGGCTTCACACCAAAGAGGTCTTCGTAGGCTTGTGCAGATATCTTCATGATTTCAGAGTCCATATTGGGAGCCCATCCCGGATAACCGTCAGAATGACTCACCTCAGCACCTGCCAGCTGGAAATGGGCCTCCACCTGACCGGCGATATCAGCCTTGCGCGACTCTACTGAGCTACGCTGAGACGTGGTGACTTTCACTTTATCATCATCCATCATCTTGACAGCGGCAAGATTCGTGGAGGTCTCTACCAGTCCCTCCAAGTCGCGAGACATGGAATAGACTCCATGAGGCGCACTGTAGAGAGCACGGACAAGGCGCAATGAAGTGTCACCGTCCATGCAATACTGAGGCTTCTCGACATTGGTAATCTCCAACTTCATAGACGGCTCAACACCCTTGAATTCATTGCGGATTTCCTCCGCATATTTATTAAGGTGTCTTACCACTTCACGTTCATGCTCGCTATTGATGCCGAAGATGGCGTGAGCTTCACGCGGGATAGCGTTACGGAGATTGCCACCGTCAAACTCAGATACCTCAATGGCCCATCTCTGAGAGCATTCCCAGATAAAACGCGCTATAACCTTATTGGCATTTGCACGTCCGGCATTTATGTCTGAGCCGCTGTGACCTCCGAGCAAGCCGCTTACAGAGACACGGAAATATGTGAAATTATCAGGCGCAAGGCTCTTCTTGTAAGTAAATACGGCAGTAGTGTCAATACCACCGGCACATCCTACGAATATCTCGCCGTCGTCCTCAGAGTCGAGGTTAAGCAACATTGTACCCTTAAGTATGCCTTTATCAATATTTTGAGCACCCTCCAGACCTATTTCTTCATTAATAGTGAAAAGAGCCTCTACAGGACCGTGTTCGAGAGACTTGTCAATCATCACGGCCAGAGCTGCAGCCATACCTATACCGTTGTCGGCACCAAGAGTTGTGCCACGTGCCTTTACCCAATCACCGTCAACGTAAGTATCGATGGGATCCTTGGTGAAGTCATGCTGCACGTCTTTATTCTTCTCGCATACCATATCCATGTGCGACTGCAGGATAACAGTGGGAGCATTCTCATGACCCGGAGTAGCAGCCTTACGCATCACTACATTACCGCATTTATCAGTCTCTGCCTCTACGCCATGCTTCTTGGCAAAATCAAGAAGATAGGCTCGTATCTGCTCCTCGTGACATGACGGACGGGGCACTTTCGTAATCTCATCAAAACATTGCCAGATTAAAGCCGGCTTTAAATCTTTAACTTCCATGGTAATATTATTTGTTGATTATTATATACTTACTATCATGCCAGGGAACTATTGCAGACTCGCGCACACTCGCGGTCATCTCAAAAATTTCCTTTCATTTTTTCAAAGATAATCAAAATATTTTTAACTTACTATTTGATTTAAGTTTTTTTATGTAAATTTGCACACGAAATGCGTCAGGCGTTCAAGACGCATCAATGAATAGTAAACTCAAATATGAAGAAATCAATCTTTTCAGTATTGGTATGCGCCACTACTCTGGCTGTGGGCTTCTGCTCATGCAGCAATAATAATGCAGATAAAAAGGACGAAAGCAAACCCAAAGCAGCGGCCGCTCCTACCAAAGTGCTTCCCAACTACCGCTATGTAGACATTGACACTATCCTTGAGAAATACAATCTCTCAAAAGATTACAACGAGGATATGCTCCGAATGCAGAGCGAAATGGAAAATGAAGCAAAACGTCAGGAAAATCACATTAAGTCGTTTGCCAACTCCATGCAGTCTAAATATCAAAACAATCAATATACAGAGCAGACATTTAATGCCGACCAGACCAAGATGCAGCAGATGCAGGCCTCAGCACAATCTTCTTTGGAAAGAATGCAGACCAATAACGCAAAAGCCGCACTTGACGCGCAGAAGGTGATACAAGACTCTCTTAATAATTTCATTAAGGACTACAACGCCAAGCATCATTACGATGCCATCCTTTATAAAGCAGCCACGCTTTATATTGACCCGGCTCTTGACATCACAGACGAAGTGGTGGAAGGACTTAACGCCCGATATAATAAGGTGAAGAAATAATAATATACATATTTTGGTAAATCTGAGGGCGTGTTCGAGTAAGGCTTGGCATGCCCTCTTTTTATATTTAATGAACATATTTGACTGCTAACGCATTTGTACTTAAAGACCCGATTGTAATTAATATATGACCCAAAAGACACTTAAATAATGCTTGAAGACAATATTATACAGACAGAATCCAACGAACGCACCGTGCTTGTGGGCTTAATCAGCCGAGATCAGACTGAAGCGAAAGTGGAGGAATACCTTGACGAGCTCGAATTTCTGGCTCATACGGCCGGTGCCGAGACTGTGGCCCGATTTGTGCAGAAACTTGATTACCCCAATCCGAGAACATACGTCGGCACAGGAAAACTGCAAGAGATTGCCAAGTATGTGGAAGATAACGACATTGGTCTCGTAATCTTCGATGATGACCTAAGCACGAAGCAGGTGGCGAATATCGAACGAGAACTGAAAGTTAAGATTCTTGACCGCACTTCGCTCATACTTGACATATTCGCAAAGCGCGCCCAGACAGCCACTGCGCGCACGCAGGTGGAACTGGCACAATATCAATATCTGCTGCCGAGATTGACGCGAATGTGGACTCACCTTGAGCGCCAACGTGGTGGCATAGGCATGCGTGGACCGGGTGAGACCCAGATAGAGACCGACCGTCGAATAATTCTTGATAAGATATCAAGACTCAAGACAGAACTTAAGGATATCGACAAGCAGAAAAGCATTCAGAGGAAAAATCGTGGCAAACTCACCCGCGTCGCTCTCGTAGGCTATACTAACGTGGGCAAGTCGACTATCATGAATCTACTGAGCAAAAGCGATGTCTTTGCAGAAAACAAACTCTTTGCCACACTCGACACGACCGTCAGAAAGGTGACGATTGAAAATCTGCCATTCTTGCTGACAGACACTGTAGGATTTATCCGCAAACTACCCACTCATCTGGTCAACAGCTTCAAGTCTACGCTTGATGAGGTAAGGGAGGCTGACCTGCTGGTGCATGTCGTTGACATCTCTCATCCTCAATTTGAAGAACAGATAGAGGTGGTCAACAAGACACTACGTGAGATATGCGGCGATCAGCAGAAACCTATGATTTTGGTATTCAACAAAATCGACGCATATAAATATGTGCCTAAAGATCCTACAGACCTCGCTCCGGCCACTAAAGAGAATATCCCGCTCGATGAACTCGAAAAGACATGGATGGCTCGAATGGATAATAACTGTGTCTTCATCTCCGCAAAGGATCAAATCAACATTGGTGCACTAAAGGAGATGTTATATCGCAAAGCGAAAGAAATACACACACAACGTTTCCCCTACAACGATTTCCTATATGAGACTTATGATGACGAACAATACAATCTCCCCTCAGACTCCGGAGAGGAGAAATAACGCTCCCACATTCCCGGTGCATGACGCCGGAATGATTGCCATACTGGAGGCAAGGGGCTGCCATGCGGAAGACTGGTCAAAAGTACGCTTGGCCGCTGACTCCGACCTTTCTCTTATCTCGAATGTAGAGTTTGAGGGAGAGGTAACAGTAGGCCGTATCTCACGCGAGCTACGCCGTGATGCCTGCCTTCGCAATGTAAGTCTTAAAGACTGCCGTATCGGCGACTCGCCACGCATACGCAACGTATATGGCGGCATCAGCAATTTGCTTATAGGCGATGAGGTCACCATAGAGAACGTAGGTCGGATGGAATGCGAGCCATACGCCGGGTGCGGAATAGGCATGGAGATCAACGTGCTTGACGAGACTGGCAACCGCCCCGTCATCGCATACGCAGGCCTTTCGGCTCAATCTGCCATATTGATGGCCCGCGCATCACGATCAGTGGCGGAGGAAATATACACCCAGACACATGACTTTATTCCTGCGCGACCGGAAGCTGCGTCTGTGGGCGACAGGGCTCGAATTGTGGATACCGGCGCTATTATCAATGTAGAAGTTGGCAGAGAATGCGTAATTGAAGGAGCCACACGTCTGGCCAACGGCACCATAATAAATAATGCACTTCCCGGCAAATCATTGGCATATATAGGACCCGGTGTAGACGCCGACGGATTTATCGTGGAAGATGGTGTCATAGATGCCGGAGCTTTGATACGCAATACATACGTGGGTCAAGGCGCTCGATTGGAAAAGTATTTTACCTCTCACGACTCACTTTTCTTTGCCAACTGCTCAATGGAGAATGGCGAAGCATGCGCACTCTTCGCCGGCCCTTACACTGTATCAATGCACAAAGGCACACTCCTGATAGGTTGCCAGACATCATTTATGAATGCCGGCTCATCCACCAATCAGAGCAACCACATGTATAAACTCGGGCCTGTGCATTGGGGCGTCCTGGAACGTGGGGTGAAGACATCCTCCAACAGCTACCTGATGCTCGGAGCCAACATAGGAGCCTTCTCTCTACTGATGGGAGATCATAAGACTCATCCCGACTCGCGGGAATTTCCTTTCTCATATCTCTTCGGCGATTCATCGGGAGCCACCGTAGTAGTCCCTGCCGTGATGCTTCGCTCATGCGGACTGATGCGCGATGAAAAGAAATGGCCTTCACGCGACAGACGTCGCCGGCGCGGACTTCCCCTTCGCGACCGCGTGATTTACAGTGTGCTCAATCCATGCACCGTAGCCACGATGCTCGATGCTATACCCACAATCCGAGAATTAATGCAGCGTCCGGCCGATGACGACCGTTATATCCGCTATAAGGGCATGAAGCTTTCAAGAGCCTCCCTGGAGCGTGCCATCAAATTGTATCGCCTCGGAGTGATGAAATATCTCGCGGTCAATCTTCTCCCCGCAGATGCTGCAGAGGATGACAAGTGGCATTTCCCCACAGCTCCTGACGATGAAGACTTAAGGGCTCAACAGGCAGCCCCGTGGATTGATCTGGCCGGACAACCTATGCCGCGCAGATATCTGGCCCGCGCCGTGGAGGCGACATCTGTGGAAGAGCGTGAAAAAATATTCAATGAAGCTATGGAAGATTACGACAGGCTTCAGAACGAATGGATAGCAGCTCGCTTCCCGGACGAGATGCGTCTGTCAGCTCAGGAGATAAGACGAGGGGCTGAAGAATTTGACGCGCTTGTAGACAACGACCGCGAGACCTACCGCGCTCATCTGTCGGCCGAACTATCGATGCTCGGACTCTGAAACCGGGATTTTTTACGAATTTTGGTCTGATAGTTTGCGAATTAAAAAATTCTTATTAATTTTGCACCGTCTTGCGTCATAACGGCGCAAGAATAGAGAATATTAACTTAATTATTAACTTTTTTAATGTCTGAATCAAAAATTCAAACCCCTATCGCAGATTTCGATTGGGAAGCTTACGAGAATGGCGCTGAAGCCGGCGCCAAGAGCCGTGAGGAGGTAATGCAAACGTATGATGAAACCCTTAAGACTGCCAAAGATAATGAGGTAGTGACCGGTATCGTCAAGTCAATCTCCAAGCGTGAAGTGCGTGTAGACATCGGCATGAAGTCTGACGCTATTATTCCCGTTTCCGAATTCCGCTACAATCCTGACCTCAAAGTCGGCGACGAAGTCGAAGTATTTATCGAAACCCTCGAAGACAAAAACGGTCAGCTCCGTCTCTCCCACAAGAAAGCCTGCCAGACTCGCTCATGGGATCGCGTCAATCAGGCTCTCGAAAACAATGAGATTATCAAAGGCTTTGTCAAGAGTCGCACCAAAGGCGGTATGATCGTTGACATCTTCGGCATCGAGGCATTCTTGCCCGGCTCACAGATCGACGTTCGTCCTATCCGCGACTACGACCAGTTTGTAGAGAAGACAATGGAATTCAAGGTTGTCAAAATCAACCAGGAATACAAGAACGTTGTCGTATCTCACAAAGCCCTTATCGAGGCTGAGCTCGAGCAGCAAAAGAAGGAGATTATCTCCAAGCTCGAAAAGGGTCAGGTGCTCGAAGGCAAAGTTAAAAATATCACTAACTACGGTGTATTCGTTGACCTCGGCGGCGTAGACGGTCTTATCCACATCACTGACCTCTCATGGGGACGCGTATCCGATCCGAAGGAGGTAGTATCTCTCGATGAGGATATCAAGGTGGTAATCATCGACTTCGACGACGAGAAGAAGCGCATCGCCCTCGGTCTCAAGCAGCTCATGCCCCATCCCTGGGATGCCCTTAACCCCGACCTAAAGGTTGGCGACCACATCAAGGGTAAAGTCGTTGTCATGGCCGACTATGGTGCATTCGTTGAGGTGCAGCCCGGCGTAGAGGGTCTCATCCACGTTTCAGAAATGTCTTGGAGCCAGCACCTTCGTTCTGCACAAGACTTCCTCAAAGTGGGCGACGACGTAGAAGCTGTAGTGCTCACTCTTGACCGCGACGAGCGTAAGATGTCTCTCGGCTTGAAGCAGCTCAAGAACGACCCCTGGGAGAATATCGAAGAGAAATATGCTATCGGCTCAAAGCACACTGCTAAGGTGCGCAACTTCACCAACTTCGGTGTATTCGTAGAAATCGAAGAGGGCGTAGACGGCCTGATACATATCTCCGACCTCTCTTGGACTAAGAAAATCAAACACCCCTCAGAGTTCACTTCCATCGGTAGCGATATCGACGTGCAGGTGCTCGAGATTGACAAGGGCAACCGTCGTCTCTCTCTCGGCCACAAGCAGCTTGAGGAAAATCCCTGGGAGGCACTCGAAGACTCCTTCACTGTAGGCTCTATCCACGAAGGCACTATCACAGAAGTGATGGATAAAGGCGCTGTAATCGCTCTTGACGGAGGCGTAGAAGGCTTTGCCACTCCCAAGCACCTTGTAAAAGAGGACGGCTCACAGGCTAAACTTGGTGAGAAACTCAGCTTCAAGGTAATCGAGTTTAACAAAGACTCCAAGCGCATCATCCTTTCTCACAGCCGCATCGCTGAAGACGCTCTGAAGGGCGAACAGGCTCCCCGCGCCAAGGCTCCCAGAAAGCAGGCTCGTCGTGAAGAAGAGGTAGCAGCTCCCGCTATCGAGAAGACTACTCTCGGTGACCTCTCTGCACTTCAGGCTCTCAAAGAGCAACTCGCTAAGGGTGAAAAATAATAACAACGAAAATTAAAATTAACAATTAAATAACTAAAAATCATGAAGAAAGTATTTCTTGGTGTTGCAGCTGTAGCTATGCTCGGCCTCGCCGCTTGCTCAAACAAAGACAAAGAAGCTGCTGACTCAGCTATCGACTCAGCAAATCTCGACACAGTTGTAGCTGTTGTTGATTCACTCGCTGTTGAATCTATTGCTCCCGATTCAGTTCAGGTAACTGAGACTGTTGAAGCAGTTGAAGCTGTTACTCCCGCTGCTGAGTAATCTTATAATTTATCATAAAAAGTGTCCGAAAATTGATTTTTTCGGACACTTTTTTTATTCTCTCTATATTTTTTATTATTTTTACGTCTTGAAAATAACAGGACTCTCTGCTTACTCTTCGTAAGCCCGTCCTACTGACAAAATGATTAAGAGATTATCACGCCATATAGTCCGCATATTTCTGGCTGCAGCCTTGCTGATGCTGCCGGCGGTCGGTCTCGCAGCTCCCAAATGGGAGATGCCCAAGACGGAACGCACGGAGCTCCCGGTGGTGGCTCGAGATACGGATGTCACCGTCAAGGCAGCGAAAGGCGTGATTGTTGTCACCTCCAACAAGCCGATCAACGTAAAGATCTTCACAATTCTTGGCCAGCAGATATCAAATGACACACTGCCGGCCGGAACGTCGCAACTCACTCTGAGCTCCCATGGAGTCTTTATAGTAAAAATCGGTGAATTGACCTGCAAGGTGGCGCTGTAATCTATTGGTAAAAGAATATAAGAATAATAAACAATAAATACTTCAAACCATAAATCTATAACCACACATGAATCAACCGGATCTTGATTGGAAAAATCTTACATTTTCCTACACGAAAACAGACTATAACGTCCGTTGCACATACAAAGACGGTAAATGGGGAGAGATTGAAGTCTCTGACTCCGAATATATTCCGATGCACATCGCTGCTACTTGCCTTCACTACGGCCAAGAGTCGTTCGAAGGTCTGAAGGCATATCGCGGCAAGGACGGTAAAGTGCGCATCTTCCGCATGGAAGAGAACGCAAAACGCTTTATCCGTTCAGCTGAGGGCATCAAGATGCAACCTATGCCCGTAGAGCTCTTCTGCGAGATGGTGCGCAAAGTAGTGAAACTCAATGAGCGTTTCGTACCCCCGTACGGCTCCGGCGCTTCCCTCTATATTCGTCCGTTTGAAATAGGCATTACAGCCCGCGTCGGCGTTAAGCCTGCTGATGAATATATGGTGGTGATGCTCGTCACTCCCGTGGGTCCCTACTTCAAAGAGGGCTTCAAACCCACTAAGGTCTGCATGTCTCGTGAATATGACCGCGTGGCTCCCAAAGGCACCGGCTCCATCAAAGTGGGTGGCAACTATGCTGCATCTCTCGTGGCCGGTGAGAAAGCACACGACCTCGGCTACTCCGTAATGCTCTATATAGACCCCAAAGAGAAGAAATATCTGGACGAATGTGGCGCCGCCAACTTCTTCGGCATCAAAGACAACACTTACATCACACCCGCCTCAGAGTCTATTCTCCCCTCTATCACCAACAAGAGCCTCACACAGCTCGCTGAAGACCTCGGCATGAAGGTGGAGCGCAGACAAATACCCGTAGAGGAACTTGAGTCTTTTGAAGAGGTTTCAGCTTGTGGCACTGCTGCTGTCTGCTCACCAATCGCTGAGATACACGACCTCGACAACGGTAAAAAGTATATCTTCTCTACCAACAATGAGGCCGGACCCATGACCACTAAACTCTATAATACTCTTTTAGGTATTCAGTTTGGCGAAATCGAAGATACACACGGCTGGTGTGAAATCCTTGATTAATTCCCACTCTTCTAACTTTAGAGTGAATTAAAAATAAAACAGACCCCTAAAAGTTATTATGACTAACTTTTAGGGGTCTTATCACATCTCCCCTCACTTTAGACCCCATTCCACAAAAATGTCTACAGAAGAGATCTACCAATTTTATCCGCAGGATCCACAGTTGAGGGATATACTTGATACTCACTCACGGATGGTAGCCAACCTTGCACTGCGCATCGCCCGACTAAATCCTCAACTTAAGGCAGATGTAAACTTTATTGAGGAGGCAGCGATGCTTCATGATATTGGCATCGCTGAATGCAATGCTCCCGATATCTGCTGTCACGGCACTGCTCCCTATATATGTCATGGTGTGATAGGAAGTGAGATATTGACAAATGCAGGCTATCCACGCCACGCACTTGTATGCGAACGCCATACAGGCTCAGGCCTCACACGCTATGAGATCGAAAGCCGAAACATGCCCCTCCCCAGGCGCGATATGCTGCCACTCTCAATAGAGGAAAAAATAATATGCTACGCCGACAAATTTTATTCTAAATCAGGCAATCTTACACAACGCAAATCCTTAGACTCAGTTATCAGGGGAATGGCACGACACGGCAGGCAACCACTTGAACGCTTCCTCGCCCTCCACAATCTCTTGAAACCCTGACTGCACTACATCTTGAGATTTAACATTTTTTACACCTCACCGCCCTCCCCAAAGCCCTCCCATTACAATATTTTTTGTAATTTTGTAAGTTATTAACCAATATCGTGAGGCGTTTCTATCTATATCTGATACTCTTTTGCGTGGTGGCTTGCGCTGTCGCAACACATTCCGGTGGTCCATCGCTGGCTGAGACCGCCTCCGGAGTGCAACCCGACACGCCTGCGGGCGCCTTAACCCTCCTTGAGCAAACTGAAGTGTTAGATATCTCAGAAACCATTGAAGACATACCTGATGGGGAGACAGACACAGACTCGATACAAGACCTCACACTTACAGACAGCATTTATTCTGCAGTCGCGGATCTTGACACACTAAGATCCCTCCACAACGACCGAACACGAGTGTCGCGAATTAACAGAGGAAATAATGACTTAAAATCTACAGTAGAATTTTCTGCAAAAGACTCTCTTCTGCTCATAGGCTCCAACAATGCGTATCTCTACGGCGACTCACAAGTGGAATACGGAGATTTCAAACTCAACTCAGCCAATATCGAATTGCAACTCGACTCTGCTACTGTTGCTGCTACGGGCGTGCCCGACTCACTTGGGGTCCTCACCGGTAATCCCATTTTCACAGAGCGCCAGACCACATACGAGTCGAAGACCATGAGGTATAACTTCAAGACCGAAAGAGGATACATCACCGATATCATCACCGAGCAAGGTGAAGGCTTCCTTATGGCCGACCGCACCAAAAAGAATGACGATGGCTCATTCTTCATTGAGAATGGCCGATATACCACCTGTGACGACCATGAGCATCCTCACTTCTATTTTCAAATCACTAAAGGAAAGATGCGCCCGCAGAAGGACGTCGTGACCGGACCGGGATATATGGTGCTGGCTGACGTGCCACTCCCTCTTGCCCTCCCCTTCGGCTTCTTCCCCTTCAACAAGGAATATTCCTCCGGTGTGATCTTTCCCTCTTTCGGCGAGGATTACAACCGTGGCTTCTATATGCGCGACGGTGGATATTATTTCGCTTTCAGCGATTATGTAGACCTTGCCTTGAGAGGAGAAATTTACACAAAGGGCTCCTGGGGACTCAGCGGACGTGCCAACTACGTCAAGCGATACAAGTTCAGAGGCTCATTCGACATATCCTACATCACCACCATACAGGGCGACAAAGGTATGCCCGACTATTCCAAGCAGAATAACTTCCAGGTGATATGGAATCACTCTATGGATCCGAAAGCCAACCCTAATATGAGCTTCTCGGCCGCCGTCAACTTCACGACCTCCGGATATACCCGTAATGACCTCAACTCATATTACAGCAGTGCGTTTACCGAAAACACCAAATCTTCATCGGTCAACCTTACATACAGATTTCCCGGAACTAAATGGAGTCTTTCCACCACGGCGAGCCTGTCGCAACGCACTCAGGACAGTACTCTTTCGGTGTCTTTCCCGAATATAAACGTCAATCTCTCTCAGGTAGCGCCCTTTAAGAGAAAAAGAGCCGTCGGAGGTGAAAGATGGTATGAAAAAATCAAACTTTCGTACTCCGGACAATTCCAAAACTCTCTGACAGCCAAGCAAAACCAATTTTTCAAAAAATCGCTGCTCAAAGACTGGCGCAACGGCATGAAACACAACGTGCCCGTCAGCGCTACATTCACTGTGCTCAAATACCTTAACGTGTCGCCTTCTGTCAATCTCAACGACCGTATGTATACCTCCAAGATAGAACGCCAATGGAATCCAAACGCCTCTGCTGAAATATGCGATACCACTTACGGCTTCTACAACGTCTTTGACTTTACCGGCTCAATCTCCTTAGATACCAAGCTCTACGGTTTCTATAAGCCAATGAAATTTCTCGGTGATAAGATACAGATGATAAGACACGTCATGACACCGACATTGTCCTTCTCCGGAGCTCCTGACTTCAGCGCTCCCGGATGGGGCATCTACGGACAATATGAATATCAAGACGCCGCCGGCAATACCAATATAAGAAAATACAATAAATTCTCCCACGGCATCTTCGGTGCTCCCTCTACAGGCACCTCCGCTGTGCTAAGCTTCAACCTTGCCAACAATCTGGAGATGAAGGTGAAATCTGACAAAGACTCCACCGGCATGAAAAAGATATCCCTCATTGAGAATTTCAGCATCGGACAAAGTTATAACTTCGCTGCCGACTCCCTCAATTGGAGCAACCTCAACACCTCTCTCATGCTCCGACTCACCAAAGGCTTCAACCTCAACGTTTCTGCTACTTGGGATCCTTATACCTATCAGTTAAGTCCTTCCGGCTCACCAATCAGGGTAAACGTGCCCCGCTGGAAAGCACACAAAGGATGGGTACGGCTGGCCTCTACAGGCACATCTTTCTCATATACATTCAATAACGACACTTTCAGAAAAAAGAAAGATAATAGCAACAACGGTGGCACTGATGGTGACGACCCGGCCAATGACGGCTTTGATGACTTCAACTCTCCGGAAGACTATGATCGCCGACGGCGGGAAGAGCGACGTAAGGCACGCGAGGAAATGCAGGCTGCTGACGTGGACGGATACGCACCCTGGGCATGCCCCTGGAGCCTTACCGTCAATTACTCCATCAATTACGGATATGGCGAATTTAACCCCGATATTCTTGAATACCGCGGTAAGGTAAATCAAAACCTGTCCTTCTCCGGCAACATACGTCCCACTCAGAATTGGAATTTCTCACTCTCCTGCTCATACGATTTCAACGCTCACAAGATAGCATATATGAATTGCTCCGTGTCGCGCGACCTGCACTGCTTCACCATGACGGCATCTTTTGTACCGGTCGGGCCTTATAAGTCTTACAACTTCACAATAGCAGTGAAATCGTCACTACTCAAAGACCTCAAATATGACAAACGCTCTTCTAATCAGAATGGCGTAAACTGGTATTAATTCCGCAATTTTACACCAAACAGACACCCGTCTTTAACAATTTTTATGGAAAAGGGTCTTTTGCTTGGCGGTATGAGTATTTTTTATTACCTTTGTATTATATTGTATCTACCGTATGGCGACATCCCTGCATTCCACTCTGACGGATATCATTGACAAGATATCAGCCTTGGAGCAAACATGTCAGCAACTCACTGACCGCTGCGCAGACCTTGAAAAAGCCAATGCGGACCTGCAATTACAACTAAAGGAGGCAAATACGGCTCTTCAACGAAGCCGGCTTGAGGTCGAGCATCTCCGCGTCTCCCATCGGCTCGCCGCTGATGCCGACAGCATCATCGAAGCTCGCCGAAAAATCTCCTCAATAATACGGAGGATTGACAAGGCTATCGCCCTGGCAACCGACGACCCCTCTCTCTGACCGCGCCCATGAAAGGAAGCAAAGACGTTAAAATGGAAATCAATATAGCCGGTGAACGACTGCTTATCACCGTGCCATTCGCTTCACAGAATGCTGTAAGGCGTACTGAAAAGGATATTCAGACCCTTTACAATGACTGGAGATTTAAGTTCGCAAAAAAATCCGACGCCGAACTGCTCGCCATGATTGTATATCAGTATGCTTATTATTATAATGATCTCCAAGAGAGATATGACCGGGCAACTACCGACGCTCAAAAAGCCAGGGATATGCTCGACTCACTCCTGAATAAACTTGACGCCTGACACTCCCCCTGACATGGATGCGTGGATATACGGAAAGCAACTTATTAATCTTTAACATCCACATATTTACACACATACCATGGAGATTATAATAATCGTTCTCGCGCTGGTCATCGGACTGGCTATAGGATACTACGTCACATCAGTATTATCTAAAAAATCGGCTTCTTCTCGCGTCAACATCATTATCGACGAGGCTAAAAGAGAAGCTGACGTTATTCTCGAAAAATCAAAACTTAAAGCCCGCGAAGAGGAACTCAAGATCATCAATGACGCTGAGCGCAACGCTTCGCAACGACTCTCCAAAGTCCAGTCTTCTGAGGCTCGCGCAAAGCAGCGTGAGATGCAACTCAACCAGATGCAGGGTGACCTCAACCGTAAGAAGAAAGAAATCGACACTAAAGAAAACCAACTCAACGAACGCAATCTTCATCTTGACGAACGCGACTCTCATCTCGACGCGCGTCAACATCAGCTTGACGAGCGCAATGTAGAGCTGCAAGCACTTGTGGCCGAAGCACGCACACAGCTCGAAAAGGTGTCCGGACTCTCCGCCGACGAGGCTCGTGAAAAGCTCGTTGAGTCGCTTAAGGAGGAAGCCAAAACTCAGGCTCAGGGATATATCAACGATATTATGGATGATGCAAAAATGACCGCTTCCAAAGAGGCTAAACGCATCGTGATTCAATCCATACAACGTGTGGCCACTGAGACTGCAGTTGAAAATTCCGTCACCGTCTTCCATATTGACAATGACGAAATCAAAGGACGTATCATCGGCAGGGAAGGCCGCAATATCCGTGCGCTTGAAGCAGCTACCGGCATTGAAATCATCGTAGATGATACTCCCGAGGCTATCGTGCTTTCCGGATTTGACCCGGTAAGAAGAGAGATAGCTCGCCTCGCCCTCCATCAGCTCGTCGTAGATGGACGTATTCACCCGGCCCGCATCGAAGAGGTAGTGGCCAAAGTGAGAAAACAAGTGGAAGAAGAAATCATCGAAACCGGTAAACGTACCGCAATCGACCTCGGCATACACGGCCTGCATCCTGAGCTTATCAGAATGGTGGGTAAAATGAAATATCGCTCTTCATACGGACAAAACCTTCTGCAACACTCGCGCGAGACTGCCAATCTTTGCGCCGTCATGGCTTCCGAACTCGGACTCAATCCCAAGAAAGCACGTCGCGCCGGCCTGCTGCACGACATAGGCAAAGTGCCCGATGATGAGCCCGAACTCCCCCACGCTCTTCTGGGCATGAAGCTCGCTGAGAAGTTTAAGGAAAAACCGGATATCTGCAATGCAATAGGTGCTCACCATGATGAGGTGGAACAGACCTCACTCCTGGCTCCAATCGTGCAAGTATGCGACGCTATTTCAGGCGCTCGCCCCGGTGCCCGCCGCGAAATTGTGGAGGCTTATATCAAGCGTCTTAACGACCTCGAGCAGTTGGCACTCTCCTATCCGGGAGTTATCAAGACCTACGCAATTCAAGCCGGACGTGAGCTCCGCGTCATAGTCGGCGCCGACAAGATTACGGATGAAGAGACCGAAAAACTCAGCGCCGAGATTGCTAAAAAGATTCAGGATGAAATGACGTATCCCGGACAGGTGAAAATCACCGTAATCCGAGAGACGCGTGCGGTGGCATACGCTAAATAATAGAAGGCGATGGAGAATAATCCGGATAATAACAAGGAGTGTCGACTGCGAGGAAAAATCTACGCTACCGACTGGCTCTCCGACATCCAGTATATCGGAGATGAGACGGAGATAGTGCAGGTAGTCTTCAAGAATACTCGCTCTGCATTCTTCATCAATCCTGATCGTCTTGACCTGAAAATCGGCGACTGGGTGGCCGTCGATGCCGCACCGGGCACGGATATCGGCAAAATTTGCATGGTCGGACCGCTCGTCAGACTTCAGATGAAGAAAGCGAATGTGAGCAATTCCACCGAACTCAAACGCGTCACCCGCCATGCCACCGACAGCGACATGGAGCGATTCCGCGCAGCCCGAGCCCGAGAGGAGGAAACCATGATACGCTCTCGACAAATAGCATCCGAACTTAACCTCAACATGAAGATTGGTGACGTTGAGTATCAGGGTGACGGCACAAAAGCCATCTTCTATTATATCGCCGATGAGCGCGTTGACTTCCGCAAACTAATTCGAATTCTTGCCGACACTTTCAAGGTGCGCATCGAGATGAAACAGATCGGCGCTCGCCAAGAGGCCGGACGTATCGGAGGTATCGGACCATGCGGACGCCCCCTCTGCTGCTCGTCATGGATGTCTCGGTTCGTATCCGTCGGCACAGGCGTAGCACGCATTCAGGATCTCTCGATGAACCCTCAGAAGCTTGCCGGACAATGCGGCAAACTCAAATGCTGCATCAATTTTGAGACTGACGCTTACGCTGAGGCTGCTGCTAAACTCCCGCCGAAGGATGCCATCCTGTATACCAAAGATCAGGAATACTACCAGTTTAAGGTAGACATTCTCGCCGGTAAAATCACATACTCCACCGACAAGCATCTTGCAGCCAACCTCGTCTCTATCGATGCCGTACGGGCAAAAGAAATCATAGAGCTCAATAAGAATGGCGTGAAGGTAGAGTCATTGCAGCTGGAGTCAGAAATGGAACCCGTACGCAAGGAATACATTGACCTCGTAGGACAGGATTCTCTCACCCGTTTTGACAAGACCGGAAAGAAGAAAAGAAAAAGAAATCAAGATAACGGCAGAAAACGTCAGGCTGAAAAAGGTGAGTCATCACGCTCACATGAATCTCAAGGAAAGCCCAACCAGAACAGACCACAAGATACTAACGGCCAGCAGCAAGGTCAACAGCAAGGTCAGCAACGCGGTCAGGGCAGACAAGGAAGACAGAACAGCCGGGGAAAACAAGCACGATATAATAATAACAGCAGGCGGCAGAATAATAACAATCATTCTTCTGACAAATGAAACGCCTGAGTATTCTTCTCTACGCTGTCACAGCATTATGTCTCACATCATGCCGCCATAATGTGGCCTGGTGTGAGACTCAATCTATTGGCAATGAAGGATGGTCATCCTTACAATCCTTTGAGTTCGCATTACAGGATAAGGACTCTGCCATATGGCAATCCCAAATGCCATATACAGCCTCACTTAGTCTCAGGTATTCCGACAAATGCCCCGAAAGGATGGTAAAGCTAATTGTAGAAAAGGAATCACTCGATGGCATCGCCCGCCCTGACACGATACTCGTCACTCTCTTCAATGAAGACGGCACTCCGGCTAATGACCGTATGGAAAACACCGGAATTAACTCTGTATACAGGGGTAAAGGCCTGAATCTGGGAATATATGAAAAGAGCGTGATTCTTGGCCGTGACACTCCGATTCCCCCGATGATGCGTATCGCCATCACTCCGGCATCAAGCGTACCCATCCGGGGCATATCACATCTCACTCTACTCCTCAGCAAGCAACCCTGAGACCCGACTAATGAACCTCGACATAAGACTATAATTTATAAATTCTCGATATGCAAAATCCAGACAAACCCACAACCTCCGGACGCCGTAACGCAATGATCACCGGCAATCTGCTCGCTCTCTCCGCTTCGATATGCTGGGGATTTAACGAACCGGCCAACAAACTGCTTATACCCGACTGGATTTCAGCCGGAGGTGTCGCATTGGCGCGAATATTCGGCGCAACCCTCATTATATGGATCATATCGCTCTTTATAAAGCAAGACAAGATACAGCGGTCAGACTGGAAATACCTCGCATGGGGAGCCGTTATGATGTTCGGCTTTGTCTATATCTTCTCCTTAGCATTCAAAACCGCTTCTCCGATCGATATTGCCATAATACTTACATTCCAGCCTCTGCTTGTGGTATTGCTCAATGCGATATTCAAACATCAGAAGGTCAGCCTTCTCGAAATAATCGGAATGATTATAGCCCTGGGCGGAGCACTGCTGGTCATTCTGGCGGGAGGAAGTATCGGAGACGGCCGGATGACAGGAAATATCTTTGCGGCAGTATGCGCTGTCTCATACGCTGTTTACTTGGTAATTATCGAAGGACCGTCACACCGCTACGGCACCGTGAGCATGATGAAGTGGATATTTCTTTTTACATCCATTCTGGCTTTGCCTTTGATTTTTACTTTAGGGACAGACATGAGAATTGTAAGCGATCCTGACTGGAAACCGATTGCCGTCCTTATGTTCATCATAATGTTTCCTACGGTATATTGCTATATCGTCACTCCTCCATCAATTAAGATGGTAGGAAGCGAGATTTTTTCATTCTATCAATATCTCGTGCCGGTGATTGCCGCTGTTGTATCCATCCTTATCAAGATTGATTCTTTTCATTGGTATCAGCCGGTATCATTTGTAATAATAGTAGGAGGAATACTGCTGGCTAATTATGCCATGAAGAAAAAATAGTATACCTGCGGCTCACGCTCTAACATTCATTTAGAAAGATTTCAACACAATAATATATCGCCAATATATCGCCGGTGCAAACATTAGATGCCGGTATGATCATTTACAATTTGAGCTGACTTTAACATGATACAGGATATCAAGGAATTTAACAGGAGATTTGTTGAGGAGAAACAATATGAGCGGTTTGCCACAAGTAAATATCCGGACAAGAAGATAGCCATCGTGACCTGCATGGATACCCGCCTGATTGAGTTGCTCCCCGCAGCTCTCGGACTTCGGAACGGAGATGTAAAAATCATCAAGAATGCCGGCGCCACCATTACAAACCCGTTTGACTCCACAATGCGCTCTTTGCTGATAGCGGTCTACGAACTCGGAGTCAATGAGATAATGGTGATAGGCCATACCGGATGTGGAGTTCAAGGGATGGATGCCGGAGAAATGTTGCATCTCATGAAGGAACGTGGTGTAAGTCAGGAACACATCACGCTAATGGAGCATTGCGGGATAAATTTACGGGAATGGCTTCATGGATTTGAAGATACGGATCAAGCCGTACGAGAGACCGTAGACCTTATCGCACGTCACCCGTTGATGCCCCCCGCAGGAGTCAATGTGCAGGGTTTTGTCATGGATTCATATACCGGTGAATTGCGTGCGCTATGATTTGCGTTTCGGATTAGCCGGAAACCATCCTTTGCGCACCCTTTCGCGCTGGTCAAATATCTCTTTGACAGTCCAGAAACTTGAAAATCCGGTGACTCCACATACTATAGACAGAAATATATCATCAATAAAATACGAACACGTACACATCACGACCCCAAGCACCACAAACCACCACCAGCACTTCACGCCAAAATAATACTCACATTTTATCACTACCGGATGAAACAGTCCGATAATCAGAAATGTGGCAAGACCTGATACAATACCGAGCAGATGCCACTCATCCAGAATTTCACTTATCATATATGCATTTATTTATCTGTACGATTAGACCCCTTTCAAAAAAATGTTAAAACATAGAGGCTAATTCAAAAACGACTTTCTTTTAGATTTAGTATTATGAACCTGTAATAACATAATGCGTTTTATAGTATATGTCCGCTAACGAATTATGCCAATATGATACGGTACCCGT
This sequence comes from uncultured Sangeribacter sp., assembly GCA_964456155.1. GTDB lineage: Bacteria > Bacteroidota > Bacteroidia > Bacteroidales > Muribaculaceae > Lepagella. Next base: position 21,303 of record CAYVZJ010000016.1, on the reverse strand, counting down.
AACTGAAGACGGAATTGTTGCCTTTCTTGCCAGTCCCTGGGTGGAAGGCATCGGACCGGCCTATGCGCATAAACTTGTGGAGACATTCGGCACAGATGCAATCCACGTTCTTAAAGACCAACCACAGAAAGCAGAAAGTATACCAGGCTTAGGATTGTCGCGCATCAATACAGCCTCGGAGAGTATTAACGCACTCAAATATCCCTTAGACTTAATTCTCTTTCTTTTCTCATGCGGACTTAACGACACATATATTCGTAAGATATTAGGCAAATATCGCACTAAAGCGCGAGAGAGAGTGCTCTCCGATCCATATGATATGGTGGAAAATGTATGGCGACTCTCTTTCTATACTGCCGACAAGATAGGACGCCGACTTGATATGTCAGCTGATGATCCGCGCCGGCTACGCGGCGCTATCCTCACTGCTGTCAAACACTATGCTGACAACGGCCATCTGTATGCCACTCCGGAGGAAACACTGAAAACAGCCGCCAAAATATCAGGAGTGGAGAGCGGCAAAATCAAACCTCAGATTGAGTCACTTATTGAGGACGGACGCATTATCAGAAGTAGAGGTGGCCTTTATCTTCCCGTCTTTTATAATGCGGAAAAGAATGCCGCCCGCAAACTTAACGAACTCTCAATGCCTCCCGTCAGCGAAATTTCACCGGAAGAAATTCCTACAACCGATGGTGAAGGGCACAAATATTCCGACATACAGAGAGAGGCCATACGCAAGATACTTAATTCTCCCGTCATGGTGCTGACCGGAGGACCGGGATCCGGCAAAACGACAGTGCTTAAAGGCGTCATAGATGTACTGCAAAAACAGGGTAAGAAAGTTGTACTTGCCGCACCCACAGGGAGAGCGGCCAAAAGGATGTCAATGCTCACCGGAATGGAGGCATCCACAATCCACCGCCTCCTCGGGTACAGGGAGGGACAAGGATGGAGACACAAGCCTATCGATGCGGATGTGTTGATAATCGATGAAGGGTCCATGATGGAACAGGTGCTTTTTGACCATCTGCTCGAATCCGTAAGACACGGCACAAGAATAATAATGGTGGGGGATGTGGACCAATTACCTGCTATAGGCGCGGGAGACGTGTTGAGAGATATGATTGACTCTGATTTAGTGCCGGTGGCGCGACTCAGTGAGAATTTCAGACAAAATGACGGAAGTATGATATCCGCCGGGGCTCAATCCATTGTCTCCGGTAATTTTCCTCAATCAGATCCCGGAAGTGACTTTATAATAATACCGGAGCCCTCGGTGAGAGATATACACAGTAGAATCATCTCCCTCATGAGCCGGGAATTGCCGGAATTGTTCAACATTCAAAGTCGGGAAATCCAGGTTGTCACACCTCAGCAGATAGGACCGCTTGGTGCCCGGCAATTAAACAGGGATCTGCAAGAAGCGATCAATCCTGCGGGACCGGCGCTGAAACGTGGTGAAACAATAATGAGGCTCGGAGATCCTGTGATGCAGACTTCAAACTCTGCTATGAGGAAGATTTATAACGGAGAGATTGGACATATCACCGCAGTTGACGAGGAACATCAGTCACTGACTGTAACCTTCGCTGATGAGAGGACATCGGAATATAGCCGCAGCGAACTGAGTGAACTTACTCTCGCTTACGCCACCACAGTACACAAGCTTCAGGGCTCGGAAGTCAAGTATATGATATTTCCCGTCACCATGGCCCATAAGCCGATGCTATACCGTAATCTGCTGTATACCGCAGTGAGTCGCGCCCGTAGGCTCTGTGTCCTTGTCGGAGAGGAAGACGCCTTACGATATGCCATAGAAAACAATCCATTCACAAAACGCAACTCCAATTTCAAGTCGCGTCTTGATGAGGGGAAATAGTCTTCCCCTGATGAGGCTTTAGACCCCGCAGAGTAACCATTTTTGTTGAAAGTGGTTTTAACCAATCTGTGTCAAGCAATGTTATTTAAGTAAAGCCACTTATTAAATCCTTGTATTATGAAATATATATCCAACGGGCGAGGGACAATACCATTGATAACGCTCATCGCACTGCTCTCTGTTTCCCTGACTGTCAATCTTCCCGGACTGGCGGTATCCCCGATGCTGGGAAAACTTTCTGATATTTTCCCCCGCTCGAGTCAATTGGAGATACAATTACTTACTCTGCTGCCAAATCTGGTGATTATTCCCATGATACTCCTGTCTGGCAAAATCACAAGCGTAAAAAATCAGACAGTCGTCCTGACTGCCGGTCTCTCAATATTCCTGCTGGCCGGCATACTCTATCTCTTTGCCGACACCATGCCGATGCTGATAAGTCTGGGCGTAATGCTCGGTATCGGTTGCGGACTGATAGTGCCTATAGCTGCCGGTCTGCTTTCGGAATGGTTTTATGGAGAAGAGAAGGTTCGGATGCTCGGATTTAAGTCAGGCACATCCAACGGCATTGTCATCCTTGCCACGATTTTTGTGGGATGGGCCGCAGATTTCAGCTGGCACACATCTTTCTGCGTATATCTCGTCCCCGTGATACCGCTTCTGCTTATTCCATTCATGACAAATACATTCATACGTAGACATCTCCACCCCTCCGCTGCCATCGATTCTAACACGTCAGGACAAAGTGTGGAAGATTCTGCCACATCCCGGAAGGCCTTTAAACATCCGGCAATCACTCTGGCGGGTGTTATCGGTCTGTATATAGCCTTGACAGCAACCTCGATGGTCTTTACATACTATTTGCCGTTCACAATGAAGCATTATGCCCTGAGCACTTCACAGGTGGGAATTGCGACGGCCATGTTCTACGTTACGGCAATGATCGGTGGCTTTGCTCTGACTCCGTACATTCGGATTGTAGGCAACAAAGCTTTGTACGTATGTATAGTCATAATGGCTGCGGGATTGCTCACCCTCGGATTACTCCATACCATTACGACCTACATCACAGGAGTTTTGCTGATAGGGCTCGGTTATGGCTTCTTCCAGCCTATAATCTATAATAAAACTACCGAGATAGCACCTGATAAGACACTTTCCACCAAATATTTTTCTTATACATTGGCCGGCAACTATATAGCCGTCTCGATTGTGCCTATTGTAGTGGAACTGTTCCAGCGCATCTTCGACAATCACACAGCCAATTTCCCATACTTCCTGAATGCAGGCATACTCGGCATTATATTCATCGTCGGACTCCTGATGCACAAATCATACGTATGGCATACCGACAGTAAATAAGGATCTGTTCAATGTGATAAGACCAATCCGGCTAAATCTATCTCGGAATCAAAACGGGCTCGGAATTTCGAAGCAATAATGCTTACCATCTACAGGAAAATCAAATTCTATTTTTGCTGCATGCAGACACAGACGCTCACCGGCATGCTCGTTATTTATTCCATAAAGCCGATCTCCGGATATTGGCATACCAAGTCCGTATTGTGAGGAGGCATGCACCCTGAGCTGGTGAGTACGTCCGGTCTGAGGATAAAAGACAATACGGCTTCTTCCGGAAGATGAATCTACAAACTCATAATCCGTCACCGACATCTTGCCATTCTCATAATCTATACGCTGGCGCGGACGATCCAGCCAATCAGGAGCGACAGGCAATTCGATACGTCCTCGCTCCGCCAATCCAAGCGTTTTATAATCCCCCTCAAGCACAGCTATATAAGTCTTCTTCACTTTACGGCATGCAAACATCGACTGCAATAACTTATATATGCGTTCATCCAACGCTATGACAAGAAGTCCGGACGTGTCGCGGTCAAGCCTGTGCACCGCCTTCACAAAATGTTCTTCTCCGTACATGGTCTGCAACCACTGCTGCGCGGAATTTCCGGAACTCTTTCCCGGCACGGACAATAGCCCGGATGGCTTGTTGACTATACAAAACCATCTGTTCTCAAATAATATTTCCGGCTTTTCATGATTTAAATCCGTATGCGAATGTGCCAATGGCGGATAAATCTCCAGACCTTCGAGCATCCATGTCAGGACCGGCAGACATTTGCCACGACAGGCTGGATAATGCATGCCGTGTATCCTGAGTTCTCCCCCTTTCGGCTTGCCATACCAGTACTCTGCCATCGATACCGGATGCAACCCAAGCAGAAAGGCAGCCTGCAAAAGTTTTGGAGCGCAACATTCACCTGCTCCGGATGGGGGTACTCTCAACGATGTCCCGGCAAATATGTCAATCGCATTCCTGGTATCGCCCTTCGCATTCAGGAATTCCATTCTTTCGAACAGCCACTTTTGTAGCGACTCTGATGCTTCCCGACGCTTTGTCTTCATATTATCAAGGTGAGCCATAGCAGTATTGAGCCGGTCCTGCAGAGGAGCAATCTCAGCAGACAGACGTTTTTTGAGACGATGAAGTTCAGCCTTTTCATACTGGCTCTGACGTATCAAGGAGGCCAACTCATCAGGACCGGCAAGACCGGATTTTCGTCGCTCAGCCCTCGCTGACTTTGATAGCGCACAATGCTCCTTATACTCCGCTATTTCCGCATCTGCTCTTGCTACGGTCTCTTCATACTCCGCCTGAACAGTGACGGATATATGACGCTCCATGCTCTCTATCTCCTCATTCATCCCGGTAATAGCACGCTCGTGGGTCTTAAAATATCCATCCGGACTTAGATAATCGAAGACGGGCGGCACGAATCCCGGAAAATGAAATCCTCCGTTACCGAGTTGTCCTGAAAATGCATACAGTGTGTGTCTCGCACCATGTTTATCAGATGCGATAAGCACGCCGAGCATCTTGCCTTCATCCAGTTCGCTACAGAAATTCAGATCCTCCTCATTCAGGCTCTTCCTCAAATCCTCAATTCTGTCTTTAAGCTGTCTGAAAGCCTCATCACATTCACTGTCCGGCACATAATCAAACGGATTATTCATATCACAAAAGTAATCATAATTTTCTGAATTATTTTCACATTTTTTGTGGAATGCGGTCTTAATATTAACTTTGTATTGTGTCTGCCAACGATGATATTATATCAGGATTCAGCAATGATGATAATGAGATGGCTTTTGTCATTGACTTCCGCTCGGCCAAACGACTTGACCGGACCGGAACTACCTGCGACACATACGAATGCACCGTGCAGCATCGCCATCTCTTTGTAAAGCGTCTTAAGCCCGAATACCGCGATAATCCGCTCTATCGGGCGGCCTTTAAGAAAGAATACGAACTGGGTGTGCGTCTCACCCATGCGTCTCTCCCCCGCTATGTGGGTTACGGAGAAGATTATATAGTCATGGATTATATAGAGGGTGATACTCTTGCAGACATGATCAGACGCGGGGATATACGGTTGAAAGGCAAGAAATATGTCCGGCAGCTGCTCACTGAATTGGTCGATGTGGTAACATATCTACACCGTAGCCGGGTTGTGCATTGCGACATCAAGCCTGACAACGTCATCATATCACCTCATCCCGACAGACCGCTTACGCTCATAGATCTTGATAAGGCTTACAGCCCGTGGTGGGAAACGACTCATGGCGATGCCGTGAAATACGGTTGCAAGGAGTGTGCCGACGGTGAGATAGATTTCAGAGGGATTGGTCTGATTGCAGCAAAACTTGGATTGAATCGTATCGCCTACTTATGCCGCAAAGAGAACATTACCGCCGATGATATATATCGTGGACTGAGACCTCAACGAAATCTTTACCTGTTTTTAGCTATTATTTCTATTGTTATCGCTGCAATAACTGTGGTAGTCATCAGCCGAAAAGACACTGCGCCATCTCACGTTGCAGCAACATTTGAGGAAACTATAAATTCAGATACGCCACATGTGATAGAAGTATCGCCTCAAGCTGTCACCGTACAGCCACATAATATTGATACAGAAGGAAATCTGACGAGCAAGGCAGCCGATACCGCCGACAGGAGTCTTGAAGATATCGTAAGAATGCACTACACTCCCTTATATAAACGCCATGAGTATCTGCGGACTCTGATAGCAGATTCTACCACCTCGTCAGAAATGGTAACTTATGCCTATCGTCAATATGCTGATCAACAAATGAAAGCACAAGCGGATATATATGCTGATATAATGGATAAATACTCTTTGTCAGATGCTTTCGAAGCGAGTGCCATCGCCGGCTCAAGCAGGGAATGGAAGCGGTTTATGACGGCTGACTATGAGATAAACAATATGGTAACGGAGGCGATCAGCAAAAGGGAGGCTAATCTATTATCTCAATAGACGTGAGTCCACCCTGCTTGCCGGCGATGTATGAGCCGAGATGTCGGCCACTTCGCTCCACGTCGCTGATTACCAGCTCAAAGCCCACATAAAAGCCTGCAATCAGCAGTCTGTCTCCTTTCTGCAATTTACTCCCTTTTGATTCTTTGACAATATATAGATTTTGACCAAGATATTCGAGCCGAAGCATTCGGTGGGGTTCATACGTCAATTGTATCTGCTCACGCTCCATAAGGTCTTCAGAGGTAATATTTTCCACAGTCCTAAAATCGGAAATCTCTGCGTCTTCATCCAAATCCTTAGCAAGCAAATCATAGTCCCCGTATCCGAGATAACGAGCTATTATGTCAAGGGATGATCTACGTGCTCTTGATACTCCTCCGACAAATCCGAGCATACGCTTCAGCGTGGTTGTGCCAAGAGACTCATGGGTAGCTTCCCGGATAGCCACCGCCAATGCCTCACACTCCTGCGGATACCTGACCTTTGCCCCAAACCGCTTCTCGACCATCTGCCTCACCTTGTCACTTAACATGCCTTGTATATAGTTAGTTCTTCCGGTGTCTTTTGACATCATTGTTTCTTTATACCTCCTTTAAATAAAAGATTTATCGCAGAAGTATAATAATGCAAAAATAACCAATTCCCGTCAAATCGCAATGACTCTTACCCATTCAAAGCGTTCAAATTCTGTTTATCCATGAGAGGGTAATGTGAGTGGCAAGAGGACTGATGATTACTCCATTTTATCCTCTTACAATGGTGAATGCCATATAGCCGCAATATAACAGACAGAGGATTATGCCGGATACGCGTCCGAGAGTTTGTCTCTTAACTATCACCGGAATTAGCCATAACAGGGCCGATGCCCCTACAAGAGTAAAGAAATCGACAAATCCTATCGAGTCACCATCAAGAGGTATCACAAGCGAACTGAGACCTATATTCAATAGGGCGTTGATGATGCATGAACCCACAATATTTCCTAAGGCCAATCCGCTCGCTCCTTTCACAGTAGCAGTCACCGAAGTTACAAGATCGGGCAAGGCATTGCCGATAGCCACTACCGTTATGGCCACCATTGCCTGACTCATACCTATCTTCAACGCCAGGCCGCTCGCTCCGTCGACAACCCAGTTGCCACCTACGACAAGAGCTGCCAGACCACCGCCAATCATTATCCATGAGAACCAGTGTTTGCCTCTCAGATATTTCAATGCTCCTTTTACGGCTCTCAGCTCCCCTCTCAAAGTGTGAGCAGAAACTATCCCCATATCTGTAGATGTGGAAGGGGTATTATGCGTCGCGGGCATATCATCCATCTCTTCGGCCGCCTGAGGATTGCTATTTGAAGAAAGGATCATGAACCAAAGATAGAAAATAAAAATAACGATGAGCATGATGCCGGACGAGCGGTTGATTATGTTATGGTGCGTGGAGTCGAATAGAATTGTGTCTCCGGCCACCCACAATGCGGCTGAGGCAATGAAAAGAATCGGCAAGTCCTGACTGCGCATGACTCCGCTGACTTTTATGGGTCTGACGAGCGCCATTATTCCAACCACCAACAACAGGTCAAAGATATTGGACCCTATCACCTCTCCCACAGCCATTGCCGGTTTATGACGGAAAGCCGACTCTACGCAGACCACTATATCGGGCATAGTGCTTCCGATGGCAACGACTGTCAGACCTATGATTAAGTTGGAAACCTTGAATCTCCTCGCCACTGCCACTGCTCCGTCAGTAACATAATTAGCCCCGATAACCAACATCACCAGACCTGATATGAGTATGAAAATATCCTGAAACATGAGTAAAAAACTTGAAACCTTAATCGCTTCATCAAAACGGATATAGAGCATATCCTGTTTCCTACAAGCAATCTCGAATACGTCCTTTACCGCAAAAATAACGATAATAATCCGTTTCAGCAAAAATCCCATCTATAAGACTCCTTTCACAAAAAAATGTTAACGCAGGGGTCTTAAGGATTTTTTTAGTATCTTTGAGATTACTTAAAATATCCATTAGCCTATTACTGATAATATACCACCTTAGGTTTAATAATCCTTTAGACTATTTACATTTCATTAATAATCTGCCATTATCGTCGATTTGTTATTATTAAAGAGACACGGAAAGAGATGGATACAATTAATACTTCTCCCCACTATCTCTAAATAATAATTATAAATAATTTACTACTATGGAAAAAGAAAAGAAATCGTATTACGTAAACGTAATTGAGGCCAAAGATGGGAAAATGGCCGAAGTGTTTGACTTTAATTTCGGTGGTCATCATGACCTCGCCGATATGGTGGAAAAGGCTAAGGCTCTTGGCTTCTCAAAAGACAAATACACTAAAGAGTTTGTCCTCGCAATGCGCTTTATGCATCATGTAATCAAGAAAAATTCAGAAAATCCTGTCTTCTCACAATTCGCATCTCAATTTGAAGCCTTCAAGAAAGAGGTTAGCAGCACTATCGGCTGTGGATGTGGATGCAGTAACAACGCATAATGCGAATTTAGTAAAGATTATTAAAATCTCCCAACCTCAATCAAGGAAAGAGCGCAGTCAAATCTTGACTGGCGCTCTTTTTCTGTCCCTCAATTGCAGAGATATTTCTGGAGGGTCTGATCCTCTTTTATCATCATACGTATGAAATTCAGAGGAGCATCTATAAAAGACTTTTATTTTATAGGGTCTCTATTTCATTTCGTGACAGACCTGTAATGGCTGTGATACTTTCATATGACAATCCCTGTAATTTCATGGCACGAGCCACGTCTCTCATGGCATCTGCACGTCCTTCAGCGCGCCCCTTGGCCAAGCCCTGTTCCAAGCCCTGCTCCAAGCCCTGCTCCAAACCTTCGGCTCGGCCTTCATCTCGAGCCGTATCAAGCACATCATTCTGCACCATGATATTGTCTATATGCTCATGATACGCGCGACGCTCCTTCGGAGTCATCGACAATACTCGCAGCTTCTCCCTAACCTCCTGAAGACCGGGAGTGCGAGTATCTTCCTTTATCTTTCCCGTCTTCAAATAAGTCATCCATTCATCAAGAGGCGTTTCCGGTATCTTGTCGTAGGCATTCACCCTCACAAGATAATACTCCGGAAATACTTCCCGAGGAAGATGAGGCACTATCACTCCCTCCTCCTTCATGTTCACCAAAAGATCATGGCCCGTATGAATGCCTTTGAACACTGTCTGACCATGATACACATAGTCATCCCCTTGACCGTAGTCGCAATACAGAATGCTTATCGAATACACCTTCTTCACCTGATCATACTTCTCGCCAATGTTGATATGCTCCGTGATAGCCTTGCACGTACCATACAGGATGCGCTCCAGATAATACAGCTGTCGAGTTAGCTGAACCTCGATTATGATAATATGCCCCTTGCTGTTCTTAGCCTTGATATCAACTCGGTTGAATTTATCACGGTCGTTTTCCTGATTCGACTCGCTCTCAAGAAGCTCCACTATCTTCACATCCTCACCAAGGAGCACAGATATCAGACCTTCCAGGATATCAAAGTTGGCCTTATCACGCAATATATGCTTTATCGCCCAGTCAAAACGAATATAAACATTATCCTCTTCCATACCAGTAATTATGTGCTTGCCATTATTCGCAAATTTATAAAATATCGTGCAGAAAACAAAAATATTGTGCAATTTGAAATTTGAATTTTCTTATTGCACAATAATTATAACCAAATTTCTCAGCCCAGTTTCCCCAAAATGAATTTTTAGAGCATTATAAAACTGTTTTTATATTCTCTCTACATTCCGGTAATAGATATTACAGATCTGACTGCTTTCTCAAAAAACACTAAGTATGCTTTTCTCTATTCTATTCTTTATTTTTTCCTCTCTTTAGAAGTATTGAATACTGACGTAAAATAGTGGTCGATATACTCCACAAGAGAAGAAGAGGAAGCTGAAACAGCAAATTTTGTATCTATTTCCCGAATGGAATTGTGCTTGATTGAATCTAAAGGAACGAGTCGAAAAGTTGCCGGTGAAGAAGGACTCCCTCCTACTCCTAATGCGATGATGACCTTACGATGATTGGAACGCTGAAACTGACGATACCGATTCAACTGCCATTCCTCAAATGAGACATTACCATTTTGCCAATGCGACCGATATTTACATTCTATATAATAATCAATGATTCCTTTACCCCGTTTTTGCTGAATGTGAAGATCCGGATTTTTACTTGACTCAGCCACAACTCCGGCCGTAGATTTCTTATCTTGAGTACGATCAAGTAATTTTAAACGCCAATCGGCAAGAAGATTGACCACAAAATCTTCAAAAGCATCTCCCTTTGTTTTTTTGGTATCCACAGAAGGTGAATTCAATGTTTCTGATATCAACTCCTTATCCACATTTCTTTCCTCTTCTTGCTCAATGACCACTGCGTCTTCCCAGTTTTTTCCATCCGACTCGGCAGAAGATTCTACGTTATTTTGTATTTCGGAAGTTCTTGAGGATGTAGAAGCCAATGAAACGACCTCACCCTCATCCTTATGATTTAAAATAATCACTCCACTAATCAGGGCAATCAAGCCAACTAAAATCAGGATATATCCCATAGTTCTTCTCATTTTCAGTTAAAATCAGCTAATTCAAAAAATAATAGTTATTGCTTTCTCGTTAATCAGTAGTTCCTATATCTTCAAGGAATCTCCACAAAATTACAGAAAACCAATTAATTCCCCAAATAAAGATCTATTAATAAGGATTGCGGTTTACCTGGATTGAGTTGAGATAGCGATAATATAAATAGGACGCTACGCTATTTGTCAATCTTTTAATTTTATCCATATCACACTCAATTACTTCTTCTGACCTCTCATCACTTTTCACCAAAAACATGAGAGGTTCAAAAACATTTAAAGCACTTAAAACTATGTTATCACCTACTTCGATGTTTCCATCTGGATAAATTTGAATATGAGCTCGTTGGATCTCTGTTGTGGAGTGAGAGCAACAATATTGGAGAATAGACGCCTTGATTCTTTCGGGCAAGTCTGGAAAATAGAACTTACTCTTGGTAATTTTCATAAAATCAAGTATTTTGGCTTCCAAATATGCAGCCACAAGTTTTGCCTGCTCAGTAGTTCTTGTTCCAATATGATATGTATGATTGGCAGTCCGGTAATAGTCATCATATTCCTTCCAATCATATACTGATGCCGGGAAGGACTAACCATTATCAGTATGAAACAAGAAATTCCATATTGTCTTGCATTTGTCATCTCCTGAAGGCGCCCATTTCGTGCCAAGCACATTCTCCATCTCTACATGATGTGCTTTTATCCACACATTATGATATGACATGGCACAATCATTCAACATTGAAAAGTCAGATAGTTCGCTTATACTGCTCATTTTATTATATCTGCTTAAATTCAATTTAAATAGGGTTTACAAAGTCATGGATTAGTTTCCTCATTTTATCCACTTCTATTGTTCCATCTTCTTTTACTAAAGATGCTGCTGAAATATAGGAAATAATTCCTCCGTAATCATCATGCTCCACATAGTCCGGAAGGGGGTAGATACTACCTTCGCAAGTGTCCATGGCTATAAGAATATTCTCAAAGCCAAACTCTTTCATTGTCTCATCTGATAGAATTGACAACAATTCCATTTCTGCGTCCAGCACCATTTTCATGTCTTCTTCATGATGATTGGGGACTTTGCCGTACATTTCTATGCAAGACTCCGCAAGTGTGCTCAATTCTTTTTCAATAAACGGAATACATTGCTCCACATAATCAAGACTTATATACCATCCCTCTTCATCCTGACACATCACACACAATGCGACATCTCTAAAATCACTATCTGTATTCCAACCCCCGAAGTCAACCCTTACTCTCCAATCTTGGGTAATACAAATTAAGGGAGAATGCTGTTCCTCTGGATAGGCTGCCAAATGAGCCTCTATAGACTCATAAACTCTTAGAGCACGCTCTTTCTGCAACTCCGTCAGCTCCTTCGGGTGAGACATATCCACCGGGAAACTGGGATGCCACTCTTGCTCTTGCTCTTCATCTTCCTCATTTTCCATAAAAATTTCTCCAATTTCTGACTCAGACATAAAATCTTCAAAATTAGCTGAATTATTTTCTATATCCTCTTCTATCATACCTTATTTGTTCTAATTGAATTTCTAAATTAATGGATTTTTCCAATATCTCCAAAAACCTTATTCACATTCTATATGAAATGGCGTTTGAGTTTTCATCCGTCTTAGACGATATACAAGTCCTACAATACTCTTCCTTGACTCCCGGCATAGCGATATAAGAGTGAATTGAGGTCAGACCATTGATGCTCATTAGGGCCGGACGGAAATCTCCTATCTTCTTTTCTTGCCGTTCATACAGATCGAACGCAAATTTTTGTAATTTCTCATATTCTATTACTGCCTACATGATGCTTAAATACCCGACCATATAAACGAAGAGGATATACGTTTCCTTATTTGGAAAACAGTCTGCCAACTAGGCCGAGAGAAAGGGAAACGTATTCTCCACTTGCAGAAGGTTGGGCTTTACTCGCAGACAGATTGTTTGACGGGCTAAACTCCCGCTACCCGGAAGCCCCGGAAGCACGACGTGTGGCAGATTGGCTCAAGCGCGCTTTCCACAAAGGAGAATATATAGACATCAGAGAATACTTTTCTTCAGAAACTAAATTTTCCTAGGAAGACTGCCGGTGAGCTACCGAAAGCAACGAATTACATTATCCTTTTAAGCCACGATTTGGGTTTAGCCATATTACCTGACATGGGATATGCTTTTGACCTCCCAAACAATTGATCGTATAGAAAACGGGCTGCAGCCAGAGATTCGTTCGCCGAAATAATTTTTCACAATCATATGTCACATGAAGTGGCGATGTATATACAGCGCAACCATTTGTTGCCGGAAGCACGCATTGAGGCATCACAAGGCAAAGAAGTTGGCTTAAGGATTGTGCAAGATTATCTCGCCTTCTGGATTGGAATTTACCGAAAACGACTTCCTTTGGAGATAATTCTGCTATTGTTTTTCACACAGATGAGTAAGTCAACTCATTCATTATCTCCATTCCACTCTTACGATGTCGACGTTTAGATCTCTTTCCAAAAGTTAAGTTAACAGGCAATGTTGGAAGTCCACTTCCCGACGTAATACGTTTGAAATTCAGAGGAGCATCTATACAAATTTTTATTTTACAGATTCTCTATTTCATTTCGTGACAGACCTGTAATGGCTGTGATATTTTCATATGGTAACCCCTGTGACTTCATGGCAAGAGCCACTTCCAACATTGCCTCCGCCCGACCTTCGGCTCGGCCTTCATCTCGAGCCGTATCAAGCACATCGTTCTGTACCATGATATTGTCTATATGCTCATGATACGCGCGACGCTCCTTCGGAGTCATCGACAATACTCGCAGCTTCTCCCTAACCTCCTGAAGACCGGGAGTGCGAGTATCTTCCTTTATCTTTCCCGTCTTCAAATAAGTCATCCATTCATCAAGAGGCGTTTCCGGTATCTTGTCGTAGGCATTCACCCTCACAAGATAATACTCCGGAAATACTTCCCGAGGAAGATGAGGCACTATCACTCCCTCCTCCTTCATGTTCACCAAAAGATCATGGCCCGTATGAATGCCTTTGAACACTGTCTGACCATGATACACATAGTCATCCCCTTGACCGTAGTCGCAATACAGAATGCTTATCGAATACACCTTCTTCACCTGATCATACTTCTCGCCAATGTTGATATGCTCCGTGATAGCCTTGCACGTACCATACAGGATGCGCTCCAGATAATACAGCTGTCGAGTTAGCTGAACCTCGATTATGATAATATGCCCCTTGCTGTTCTTAGCCTTGATATCAACTCGGTTGAATTTATCACGGTCGTTTTCCTGATTCGACTCGCTCTCAAGAAGCTCCACTATCTTCACATCCTCACCAAGGAGCACAGATATCAGACCTTCCAGGATATCAAAGTTGGCCTTATCACGCAATATATGCTTTATCGCCCAGTCAAAACGAATATAAACATTATCCTCTTCCATACAAACTATTATAGGATTAGTCCTTTACCGCAAATGTAACTATTTTTATCCATTTAACAAAAATACTCCAATAATCATACCTTCAAAATCATATCCATATACCTATCGGTCTTTCTTAGAAGAATAATATTTCTAATTATCGTTGCCACTTGCCAAATAATAATAATTGGTAATAACAATACACCCAATACAATGGCTATTATCAATTTTATTAACATAAAAAGAAGCATTAGTATTCCCACATCAGTTGCACCCGAACCAACAAATGTAATGGTGGAATATTGTAATTTTCCTGTTATGAGGAAAATGCCTGTACAGGTTGCCATAAGCATATAGCAGCTCATTCCATTTTCATTCAGACCCTCTTTTCCCATAGGATCCCAATAATATCCGATTATACCTATGACGACCAATAAAACGAGATATACCAATGATCTCTTAATTTTACCTCTGAGATAATCTTGATAACACATCATGCATAGACCCACCTTTGGGGACATACATTCATTGCAAATTCCTCTCCCACAATGGACACAAATCGCTGTAGCTTCCTTTTCCGGATGATTGTAACAATTCATAAGCAATTTATTATTAATTCAAGATATCTATATTTATTACCCTCAAAGATAATAATTTTAATCAGTTTCTCATCGTTTATAAATAATTAATCAATTGAAATACATTCTTCCAAATCGTATTTTTTCGTAATTCTTTAAACCCATATAACAAAAAAATGGGGTCTTCATTAAAACTATCAGTTTTATTAATTTTTATTCTATCAAAAAAAGCGATTGGCAAGGA
Source organism: uncultured Sangeribacter sp. (assembly GCA_964456155.1). GTDB lineage: Bacteria > Bacteroidota > Bacteroidia > Bacteroidales > Muribaculaceae > Lepagella. The sequence goes on along the minus strand of CAYVZJ010000016.1, from coordinate 6,150 downwards.
TTTCGTTATCTTGCCGATCGCTTACTTTTTATAAGTTCCGATATCTCGTTAGTATTCCTCTTCGTTGAAGAAGAAGTCGTCTTTTGAGGGGTAGTCGGGCCAGATCTCTTCTATTGACTCGTAGGTCTCGCCTTCGTCCTCCATCTCCTGGAGATTCTCTATCACCTCAAGAGGCGCACCGCTACGCTGAGCATAGTCTATCAACTCATCCTTAGTTGCAGGCCAGGGAGCATCCTCAAGCTTGGATGCAAGTTCAAGTGTCCAATACATATCCTTTGTCTTTTATAATTATTTTCTGTTATTAATTTTTCTGTTTGTTTCTTTATCCTTTATGCCATATTATCTCCTCCACTCCTGCACGGTAATTCAAGTATCTTGCCATTATGAAAAGCAAATCTGACAACCTGTTGAAGTATCGTATCACCATTGCATCCACATCCTCCACTGCGCTCAAGGCTATAATACGCCTTTCAGCGCGACGACATACGGTGCGAGATACGTGCGCATGAGCAGACGCCATACTCCCTCCCGGCAATACAAATGCATTAACTTTTGGTGTCAAACCGTCATATTTATCTATCTCATGCTCTAATGCTTCACATGAACCTGACAGACCCTCCACAGGCGGCAAGCCACTTCCTGAGGGATTTGAAGCCAAGTAGCCACCTATGTCAAAGAGTCGATTCTGAATGCCGATCAAAAGCGAACGTATTTCACCGACACATTCGTCACACGCTGCCAAAACACCCAAAAAGGCACTGAATTCATCTACTGTGCCATACGCATCCAGGCGCAACGATGCCTTGCTTATACGCTCTCCGCCCACAAGAGATGTCTCTCCCTTGTCGCCTCCTCCCGTATACAGTCTGCTCTTTTCCATATTGTATTTTATTCGTGCACTTATAAGGGCTCTAATTTTTAACGCTTCACACGCTTTATTGTTGTCAAAATTGAAAGTTTTTTACTATTTTTGTAACTATGAGTGACACACCTTATATCGTTTCAGCACGAAAATATCGTCCCGCGACATTCAAATCCGTTGTAGGACAAACCAATCTTGTCAACACACTGAAGAATGCTATCGAGACCGGACGCCTCGCACAGGCTTACCTTTTCTGCGGACCCCGTGGCGTCGGAAAAACATCGTGCGCACGCATCTTTGCCAAGACTATCAACTGCCTATCACCTACAGAAGACGGTGAGGCTTGCGGAGTGTGCGACTCCTGCAGAGCTATTGACGAAGGCAATTCCTTCAATATCATAGAGCTCGACGCGGCCTCCAACAATTCCGTCGACAATATGCGCAATCTTACCGACCAGGTCAACATCCCTCCTTCTGTCGGAAAATATCGCGTTTTCATCATCGATGAGGTCCATATGCTCTCATCAAGTGCTTTTAATGCTTTTCTTAAGACTCTCGAAGAGCCACCGAAGTACGTCATTTTCATCCTCGCTACCACTGAGAAGCATAAGGTAATACCCACTATCCTCTCCAGATGTCAGATATATGACTTCAACCGTATCACCATCCAGGATACCGTTGACCACCTTCAATATGTAGCATCTACAGAAGGAATCGAGACTGACTCCGCATCTCTCAATGTCATAGCAAGAAAGGCCGACGGAGCCATGCGCGATGCCCTCTCCATCTTTGACCAGGTAGCAGCTTCTTCTTTCGGACACATTACTTATGAGAAGACACTCGCTTCGCTCAATGTCCTCGACTACGAATTATATTTCCGACTCGTAGAGGCATTTATCGCCGGCAACGTCCCTGAAGCTCTTATGCTTTACAAGGAAATACGCGACCGAGGATTTGACACTCTCTTCTTCATCAACGGACTCGCTTCTCATATTCGTGATTTGATGGTAGCTTTCTCCCCCAAGACCGTATCATTGCTTGAAGTGGCCGATGATGTAGCCTCTAAATATATTGAGCAAGCCAAACGTCTCCCGGTAGATTGGCTTTATGCTGCATTGAAAGTGCTAAATGACTGCGACTATAAATATCGCACTGCCACAAATAAACAAATTCTTGCAGAACTCACCTTAGTGCGTCTCTGTCAACTCCTCAATCCGCCTACGCCCCCTTTTGACAGGGTGGATAGCGACATTATACCTTTGCGCGGCATCGCTACTCCACCTACTTCTCAACAGCCCGCAACTCCTCCCGTAAATAAAAGCGAGCACCATACTCCCGAACCGGCTATCACGGTTACTCCCCCCGCTGTATCAACACCTCCCGTCGACGCTCCGGCGCCTACCACATCTACCAGAAGGAAAGTGGCCGCTAAATCTGCTGCCCACTCTGCTTTTCGACTCTCCGAGATCGAAAACGAAGAGACACAAGCCGGAGAGATTACTCAAAAGCGCGAACCCGTAACCTTAGATGCACTCCTCGCGCTCTGGCAGAAATATATCACTGAAAATCCCTCGCAGCAGATCCTGATTTCTGCCATGCGTAAATCCACTCCCACTCAAGAGTCGGAAGAAAATTTCAAGGTTATCGTCGACCATCCCGCTGAGCGTCAGGCTTTCGAGACTGCTATGGCAGGACTACTCTCCTACTTCCGCTCAGCACTTAATAATGATTTCATCACCCTCACCCCGGAGGTAGACACTACAAAAGAAACCATCCACCAGCTTCCTCCACATGAACTGATGAAAGAAATGCTGGCCGACAATGAGCCATTAGCTCGCTTCTTTGACGAAGCCGACATGGAGCTCGTTTAGACCACATCACTACTTCGGAAAGCTTACGTTGGTTTAATAAAAAAGAAGAGCGTATCAATGATACGCTCTTCTTAATATTGTAACGGATTAAGATTAATCCTCGTTCAGATTTACACGCTTGAAGCTTACCACTACAAGACCCTTCTGCACGCTTTCGAGATACTGGCCTACTGTCAGCTTTGCATCACGGTGATACTCTTGCTCCATCAGCACTGTTTCCTTAAGGAACTTGTTGATACGACCATTAGCAATGTTTTCGATCATAGCAGCGGGAAGGTTTGCAGCCTTTGCAGCGGCTGTCTCAGCAGCAATTACGCGAGCCTTCTCGGCCTCCTCTTCTGTGAGCCAACCCTTGGCAATGTTAGAAGCGATGTGATCCTCGCTGTCTACGAGATTAGGATTGATGCCGGCCTTCTTGATAGCTGCCTCAACAGCCTTCTTCACCTGCTCTTCCTTAGTCTTCTCTACAGCCACTTCACGCTCTTTCTCGACCACTTCAGCGGGCACGCTGTCACGATCTACAGCGATAGGATTCATCGCAGCTACCTGCATGGCAATCTCCTTGCCCACTACATCCTCGATATTTTCTACTGAGAGACCTACGATTGTAGCAAGCTTGTTACCTAAGTGTTCGTATGCTGATACGGTGGGAGCCTCTACATATACGTAGTCACCAAGCTCCATCTTCTCACCGGTCTTACCGATTTCGTCCGTGATCTTCTCCTCTACAGTGCGGTCGCCGAGCTTGAGAGCCTTAACCTCGTCAAGTGTCTTGGCATTAGCAGCCACTGCAGCGTCAAGGATAGCCTTCGTCAGAGCGCGGAATGACTCATTCTTTGCCACAAAGTCTGTCTCACACTTGAGAGCCACGATAGCAGCGAAACCGGGTTTTGCGCCGGCAAGTACACAGCCTTCAGCTGCCTGACGATCCTCACGCTTGGCAGCCACAGCCTGACCCTTCTTACGGATTATCTCTATTGCAGCCTCGATATCACCGTTGGTCTCGGCGAGGGCATTCTTGCAGTCCATCATACCTGCGCCGGTCATGTGGCGCAGCTTCTTGATGTCTTCTATAGATACAGCCATATTATTTGACTTTCTTCTTTTAATGTTTAGTAATTAATATTAAGCCTCCTCAGCTTTGGGAGCCTCTTCTACTTCCACCTTCTCAGTCACCTCTGCTACGGGTGCCTCTGAGCGACGCACTACGCGACGACGCTTGCCGGGAGCGGGAGCCTCTGCTTCTTCCTTATCTTCGGGAGCATCAGCCTTCTCAACCTTGCGCTCCTCGAGACCCTCTGCCATAGCTGAGCAGATAGCGTCAAGTACGATCTCGATGCTCTTTGAAGCATCATCGTTAGCGGGAATTACAAAGTCGATGTTCTCCGGATCTGAGTTGGTGTCCACCATAGCGAATACAGGGATACCGAGACGGTTAGCCTCTGCTACAGCGATGTGTTCCTTCATTACGTCTACTACAAAGAGAGCAGCAGGAAGCTTGGAAAGGTCAGCGATTGAGCCGAGGTTCTTTTCCAATTTAGCACGCTGGCGAGTGATCTGAAGTTTCTCGCGCTTTGACAGATTGTCAAATGTGCCGTCCTTTGTCATCTTGTCAATAGCAGTCATCTTCTTCACAGCCTTGCGGATGGTGGGGAAGTTAGTAAGCATACCGCCCGGCCAACGCTCAATAACGTAAGGCATATTGATAGAACCGGCCTTGTCGGCAATTGCCTCTTTAGCTTGCTTCTTGGTTGCTACGAAGAGCACCTTCTTGCCGTTTTTAGCTATTTGTTTCAGAGCATTTGCAGCTTCTTCTATCTTAGCTGCTGTCTTGTAAAGGTCAATGATATGGATACCGTTACGCTCCATGAAGATATAAGGAGCCATTGCGGGATTCCATTTACGCTTGAGGTGACCGAAGTGACAGCCTGCCTCAAGAAGTTGATCAAATGTTGGTGTTGCCATTGTTTAAATTTTGTTTACTTTCTTTTTACGGTTGATTACCCAATCTGTAGGTAGGGTGCAGCACGAAGTCACCCTCCGTCACCGCCATCATCCTACAGATTTAGATGCTAAACTTATAAAATGTTTTATGCGGAATGCAGTTGAATGCATTCCACATAAAAAAGATATTTTAACGCTTTGAGAACTGGAAACGCTTACGAGCTTTCGGCTGACCGGGTTTCTTACGCTCTACAGAACGAGCGTCACGGGTCATGAAGCCTTCAGCACGAAGAGCCGGCTTGTCCTCAGGATTGATTTTTACAAGTGCACGAGCTATGGCAAGACGAAGTGCCTCTGCCTGTCCCTTGTAGCCACCACCGTCAAGGTGAGCCATAATATCATACTTACCCTCTACATCGAGAGTGCCAAGAGGCTGCTTGACAACATACTGAAGTATTGAAGAGGGGAAATATACATCAAGCGGACGCTTGTTGATAACTATCTGTCCATTGCCCTCTGTCAGATATACACGGGCTACAGCGGCCTTACGACGACCTATTGCATTGATTCTTTCCATCTTCTTTATTTCACTTTATTGATGTCGATTACAGTTGCGTTCACTTCTGTGTGGGGATGTTCAGCGCCATTGTATACATACAGATTGCGAAGCTGAGCAGCACCGAGCTTGGTCTTGGGAAGCATACCCTTCACCACCTTAATGTAAAGAGGGTGACGACCTGCCTTGATTGTAGCCTTCTTTGACTTCTCCATCAATGAAGCAGGATTGAAAGTTCTCTGACCACCGGGATAGCCCGTATAGCGCAGATATTCACGCTTGTTCATCTTGTCATTGGTCATAATCACCTTGTCTGCATTGATCACAATCACGTTGTCACCACAGTCAAGGTTAGGAGTAAAGTCCGCCTTGTTTTTACCACGAAGGATCTTTGCTATCTTAGAGCAAAGACGACCGAGCACCTGATCGGTAGCATCAATTACCACCCACTTCTTTTCAATAGTCTCCGGGGTGGCGGAGAGAGTCTTGTAAGATAAAGTATCCACTTTGTGTCTTTGTTTACAAATCAATTAATCATTTTAGTCGCAAATCCATGTCAGCCAGGCCAATAGTCGACATAGACCGGAAGACGACTTTATAAATGGATATAATCGGCTCGCAAAATTAATAAAATATTCGCACATACACAACACCCGTACAAAAAAATCCGCCAAACTACCCAAAATAACAATTAGTAACCAACGAAAGCAACAGAGAAAAAACCGCGCAACGCACGGACATGCCTCCGGCAAGTTTCATTCAAAGTAGGCCTACCGCGAACGTACGGACATGCCTCCGGCATGTTTCCATTCATAACGGCGGAATATAAGCAGAAAAATCGAGATGCCGTCCCTCCGGGACGCGGGTTTTGAACACTTTTACTGTTAAAAGAATATTTTAAATAATTGGCACTAAAT
>CAYVZJ010000015.1:0-47481 GCA_964456155.1 uncultured Sangeribacter sp. | reverse complement strand
AGTCCGCGCCCGAGCGCAGACTCCGCTTAATTATATGCCATTATGTCTTGATGACTTGATGACCTGATGACAAAGACTAAAGACAAAAATAAAGGGTGACGCGGCCAAGCCGCATCACCCTTTAAATTTCTATTACCTCTAAAGGCTTAGCCGTTTACTTTCTTCATGTATGAGATAAGATCGAGCACCTTGTTGGAGTAGCCGATTTCGTTGTCATACCATGAGATAACCTTTACAAACTTGTCAGTCAGATAAACGCCTGCGTTTGCATCGAAGATTGAAGTGTGGGGGTCGCCGAGGAAGTCGGATGATACGACTGCATCCTCTGTGTAAGCGAGTACCCCTTTCAGTTCGCCTTCAGCAGCTTCCTTCATCGCAGCGCAGATTTCCTCCTTAGTAGCGGGCTTCTCGAGGTTGCAAGTCAGGTCGACAACAGAAACGTCAAGAGTGGGGACACGCATTGAGATACCGGTGAGCTTACCGTTGAGCTCGGGGATAACTTTACCTACAGCCTTAGCAGCACCTGTGGATGAGGGGATGATGTTGGCTGAAGCTGCACGGCCACCGCGCCAGTCTTTCATTGAAGGACCGTCTACAGTCTTCTGAGTAGCGGTAGTGGAGTGAACTGTGGTCATAAGACCCTCCTTGATGCCAAACTTGTCGTTGAGCACCTTTGCAAGGGGAGCAAGACAGTTGGTGGTGCAGGATGCGTTAGAAACGATCTGAGTGCCGGGTACGTAAGAAGTCTGGTTCACACCGCATACGAACATGGGAGTGTCGTCCTTTGAAGGAGCTGACATCACTACGTATTTTGCGCCTGCGTCGAGGTGAGCCTGTGCTTTCTCCTTAGTAAGGAAAAGACCGGTAGACTCAACAACGTATTCAGCACCTACCTCACCCCAGTTGATTTCTTTGGGGTCGCGGCATGCAGTCACACGGATGGGCTTGCCATTGACGATAAGGAGGCTCTTCTCCATATCATAATCTACTGTGCCGTCAAAACGACCGTGCATTGTGTCATACTTGAGCATGTAAGCCATGTAGTCTACGGGAAGCAGGTCATTGATTGCTACTACTTCGAGGTCGTCTCTCTTAGTGGAGGCACGGAAGACGAAACGTCCGATGCGGCCGAAGCCGTTGATACCGATTTTTGTCATTGTTTTTGTTATTTATTTTGGGTTGTTGGAAATAATATTTTGGTTAAACAATCTATTTTTCAAATATTTTTAATATCTTAGCCAATCAAATTGCGAAAATTTATGAGCAAATTGCCACATTTAATTGTTATACTCCTATAGAATGTCGGGGTTTGCACAAATAAGCAATTTTCTCCCTTTTCTACTGCAAAATTAGCAAATAATTTTTAAAAACATGCTATTGAGCAGAGTTTTTTAAAGGCCGTCATTCTACTCAGTACGTATATATAACAATCAACACTATAATTTGTATCTAACAATGGGAAAATTTTTAACTGATTTTAAGGAATTTGCCATGAAGGGCAATGTGGTTGACATGGCAGTCGGTGTAATCATCGGAGGTGCGTTTGGCAAAATAGTATCTTCGCTTGTCAATGACATCATCATGCCCGTAGTATCTATCTGCACAGGTGGCGCTGACTTCAAAAACCTCAAGTATGTGCTCGTCAAGGGACATGAGGCTACCGCTGCCGGCATGGAGGCAGTTGAGGAAGTGGCCATCAATTACGGTATGTTTATCCAGAACGTAGTAGATTTCTTCATCATCGCCCTTTCGATATTCGTTGCGCTCCGCGTCGTGATGAAACTCAAGAAGAAAGAGGAAGAGCCCGCTGCTCCCGAGCCCGCTCCCGAACCGACAAAAGAGGAAGTACTGCTCACAGAAATACGCGACCTCTTAAAGCAGCAGAAATCCTAAAAATTACTTCATAACTCATAACTCTGACTTATAACTTAATACATAAAAAATTCTCCCCGACCGATATCGGTCGGGGAGAATTTTTTATGTATTGCTAATCTTAGCGGATCACTACTTTCTTGCCATTCACGATATAAAGACCTGCGGGAAGAGCCTTCACAGCCTCAGGAGCCGCATCGCGAAGCACGATTGTGCCGTCAACGCCATAGACTGTCACTGCGGTCGCCTCAGCTACGTTGGCATCTACACCGGATATACCTCCGGAGATGGAATAGTTGAGCACGTACTCGGGATTGAGACTCTTGTCGAGATGCATGATGCCGGCCGGGATTGTAATTACGTATCCACCGTTTAATTCCACGGGAGGAGTCAATGTCACTTTCAGGCCTGCGCGATCCTCGAGGGGTGTGAGGGACACCTCGGTGATTACGTCGTTGCCCTCGGCTGTAGTGACTACGGGCTGATCATAATTTTCATCAAGTTCAAGAGTGGAGGCCTTGTCAAAGTATACCTCGAATGAGCTTATTGAACCGATGAATTCATATCCGTTCTCATACTCGGGAGTCAACTCAGTGACGTCTGAAGCCACGATAGTGTAGCGGTACAGCAGATCACCGTTATTGAAGCCGCTCTGGTAAGGAAGTTCGGCGGGCACAGTCACGGAGAAGCAGGATTTACCAACCTTGATGGCATATTCACCGGGAGCGAGTTCGCGGGGAGATTTCGGCTTGAGCACGACGGATGTCTTGCCTATTGACGCTGCATTCTTGAGGTTGGAGGGCCATGCGTTTATCTTGGATTCAAGAAGGCCTGCATACCCTACGGTGTAGAGGGAGGGATCAAGATACCATGCGCCGTAAGTCATTCCATCTTCAAGTGTGAGGGTTACCTGCGTGAGCTCTTCCACCTCACCGGGAGCGGGATCGGCCGTGGGAGCCGGGAATCTGTTGATCACATAATTGAGATTCCATGTGGGAGACTGGATTTCTTCACCGTTGGCATACTTCAGCGTGAAGGCCTCGAAGGGGATCGTTACCATATAGACCTCACGGTAAGTGTAAGTCTCGGGGAATTTCAATGTCACCGAATTTCCCTCGATAGTTACCTCGGCTTCCACAGTATCTACAGTTTCTGAAGACGCCATGGTGATACCGCCGTCACCGTTGCTGTCCATCTTAAGACCGTTGTCGATAATTTCAGTCACTCCATCGAACGTGAGTGTCAGCCCAGAGAAGGATTCCACATTGCCGGGCATCGGATCAATGTTGACCTCCGGCTTCGCACAAATGGTGTATTCGATATCAATCGGGCCTGAGTAGAGTCCCTCGCCGAAAGTCATGAAGCCTTCGGGCACCTCCAGGCGGTAATGGCCCGGATCGGTCAGGAATTCAGCTTTCGATCCGCCGAAGGTATAAGACACGAGATTGGGGTTATCGTTGTCAATGGAATACTGCACGCGAACGCTTCTGTTGTCATATTCACGTACCACCACATCTTCGAAATACAGTTTCAGGGTCTCTTTGCATTCGGCGTTATAGCGCGGTTTTGCGCTGTATATCACGCTGACGCCGGCTAATACCTCTACATATCCCGGGGCGGGAGAAATCTTTGAAATGCTCACTGCGTTTGTGCCGATACATTCAAATGAGTATGACAGGGGGCCATTTACCTGTTCCGGATTCCGGTCGGAGCCACTGAGCGTCACCGAACCCGTCGCAAGGTTGAAATTGTATTTGCCCACTGTGGAGCATTCACCGTTTTTAAGAGGTATGTTGAGGATATTTCCGGATACCTCGGGAATGCCGAAGGGTATTACCTCTCCTCCCGCGCCGGTGAGAGTGGCGTCAAACTCCTCGTTGACCGTCACTGACGCATAATCGGGGAATAGCAGTGAGATCTGATCGAATTTGGTCACCTTGGAGCCTTCAGCCGGAGTGGCCGTAAACGTCACGTTAGCCAAAAGGTCATAGCTGAGATGTAGGTCGGAGTTAGTATACTCTGTGCCCTCATTCGAGGTCACAACGATTGTCCCCGCCGGTATGTCGATGATATAGCGTCCGGGGTCTGATACGGGCCACTTGCCGGCTTCCAGGAGCTGATTGTAAGTCTCATCTGAGAAAGAGAGCAGAAGCTGTCCCGACTTATTGAGCGACAATTCGAGGGGATAGCCGGGGGTCACAGTGGCAGAGGCACCAAAAGACTCTACCTGATACGTAATGGGCGCTGTAGTCTTTACAGAGGCTACCGTGGTGGGCTCGGAAAGCGAGATACGAGTGTAGGTAAACTGCGAAATGATCGACCCGGGTTCCGGATCTACCGACGCCACTACCAGTTGGCTACCATCAATAGCATAGGCACTCGCCGCGCTGAGCGCTGCAAGAGCCAGAATGGATTGCTGTAGAATTTTCATATATAAATATTCATTAATGTTGAAAATATATTTCTTAAGATAATGTAGAGTCACGCCGGGAAAACCGTATGCGCTATCTATTTTTGCTTTCTTTTTGTGATGTGAGGTTAAAAAATTTGGTAAAATGTTATTAAAATTTAAAATTATATTTCGCAAAGTTAACAAAATAATTCATTCCAACAATATTTGTCCACAAAAAAACCAATAAAACAAAAAGCAAGAGAAAAATCCCTTGCTTTCCATTATAATGAGCATATCTAATACCATACTCATATTTAAATTACTACATATTTTTGAAATCGGCTTGTAGGCTTGTCAGGAATTGTCATTTGAATTCTGGTTCCTAATAGAGGAATGAGATAACGTTCCCTAAAGCTTCTATTATTTTTAAATCCAAAATACTTCACAATCTCTGAAAGAGATCGAGGTTCTTGACAGTATTCTATAATCTTTTCCTCAAGCGGCTGACTGTAGGTTGACTTGTGCGCTGACTTGTGCGCTGACTTGTGCGCTGACTTGTGCGCTGACTGGGGGTCTGACTTGGAGTCTGACTTGGGGTCTGACTTGGGGGTCGACTTGGGGGTCGACTTGGGGGAATCCGACTTGGGGGAATCCGACAAGTCAGATTCGTCTGTAGCATGCACATTTACCCTAAAAGCGGTGATTGTGTTTACGTCGAATATTGCCAATGGATTACCATAATTTAATTCATAAAATTACGAAATTTCCCTAAAATACAAAAACTTTGTATAAGAATATATACATAAAAAAGGGGGATGTGCGTGTGCACATCCCCCTTTTTTATATTGGATGGTTTGTTTACTTTACGAGGACTTTGACGGCTTTCTGGCCGGCTACTACGATGTAGAGGCCGGAAGCGAGGCCGTTGAGGCCTGTGGCTGCGCCGTTCAGGTTGTATGCTTTCGCGCCTTCCGGAGCCACGATATTGTTGCCCTCTACGTATACACCCTCAAGCACGTTGATAGTCTCAACGCCGGTGCTCTTGTCCATAGTCACTACAAGGTTTTTGATTTCCCAAGTGTCGGCACCCGTATCTGTGGAACCATACTTGAAAGCCACCTCGATCTTCTTGCCGGCATAGTCAGCGAGGTCGATGTCACCGCTGTTGGCGAAAGTCCAAGCGCCCTCCTCGGGCCATTCGGGGATTGAAAGAACAGTCCATTCTTCAGTGCCCTCTTCACGCACGTTGAATGTGCACTCTGTGCGGAGAGTGGTCTGGAATTTGGCTGCATGGTCAAAAGACACCTTAACTGCAGTAGCGTCAGCAAGGTCAATCACCGGAGAGATAGCGTATGACTCAGCTGCATGCGGCTTATTGCCAACGTATGCTCCGGCGTTGAGATAGCCGGTGCCATTGTAAACCTTCCATGACCATACGTATGAGAGACCCTCTGAAAGAGCGATATCATCGAATGCCCAACCGTCAGCATTATCCACAAGAAGAGTCAGGGTGATGTCAACGGGATCACTGGGTACGGGAGCCTCGCCTACCCATTCGTAAGCAGATACATTCTTAATACCCTTCACACCGAAATATTTCTCAAAAGTACCGGTCAAGATAACCTCATGACCAAGATTCTCGGGATGATCTGCAAGATTAAGTTCTGCGCGAACATTATCCTTAGTGGGAAGTTGCACAGGCATACATTTTTGATAGTCTGTCTCGTCGGCTGAGGCAGCAATCAAAAAATTAGTCATAACCTCACCGTCGGCAGAGAAGTGACAGGCATTTTCCTTATAAGAAGTACCCTCCACATAACCGACGATATAGCAGGATACTTCAACAGCCTCAGGTGCTGAGGGAACATCTTGCGCAAGCAGTTCTGTGACTGTCACGGGAGCAGCTAATGCCATGCCGGCAAAGCCTAACATGGCTGCTAATGAAAGTAAAGTTTTTTTCATCTTGAATGATTAGTGTTTTATTAGTTTATTTGTATTTGTCTTATGATAAAAAGACACCCCGGAGCGTCACAGTCTCGCAACTCTCCGGGGTGTATCTAAATTTTTATTTTACAAGCACTTTGACTGCCTTGCCACCGTAAACTACTACATAGATACCGTTTGCGAGGTTTTCTGTGCCGCAAGCCACACCGTTAAGGTTGTACACCTGTGCGCCGTCGGGAGCGATGATGCTGTTGCCCACTACCTGAACACCGAATACAGCGATCACTTCCTGCACACCGTCCTTGCCTGCAGCCTTGACGATGAAGTTCTTGATCTCCCAAGTGTCTGCCTCAGTGTCAGTGCCGACATACTTGAAGCCAAGCTGCACCTTCTTGCCGAGATAATCCTTAAGATCGATGGCACCGCTGTTGACAAATGCCCATGAGCCGGCCTCCGGCCATGTCGGGATATCAATCTCCTTCCAGTCCTTACCCTCTTCGCGGGCTACAAATTTGCAGTCCTTGCGGAGGTTAGTCTGGAATTTAGCTGCATGGTCGAATGATACCTCTGCCTCTGTAAGGGCGGTCATATCAAGCACGGGTGACACTGCGTAAGCCTCAACCTCATAGCGAGTCTCCTTAACGTATGAACTACCGTTGAGATAACCGCTGTTGTTGTATACCTTCCAAGACCACACATAGGAGATACCCTCTTCCGGCATCTTGACGTTGTCGTAAATCCACCCTTCGTCGCTGTCGATAAGACCTTCATAGAATTCCTTCTCAGCGGGAGTGGGAGGCACGATTTCCTCATCACCGATAGAGTAAGCGGAAACCTCCTTCAGACCGGTCTGACCGAAATAAGGAGTGTGGACACCGCAGAGAGTCACAGTCTTGCCAAGCATGTCGGGGTTATCCTTAAGGTTGAGGGCTGTGCGAACATCGCTTCCGTTCGGGAGCTGCACGGGTACGCACTCATCAAGAGAGGCAACGTCTGCGCTGGCGGCGATTACAAGGTTGGAAACAGCAACGTCATCACCGATGGTGCCGATTACAGCATCATCCCATGACATTCCGGGCACGTAACCTACTATCACACCCTTAAGATAAGTGTTGGGGATTGAAGTGCCATACTGCACGGCTGCCTTAAACTGCTCTACAGTGAGCGGCTTTTTGGGAGTGCCGGTAGCCTCTTCGGGATACACCTTCTCCTCAGCTACGGGAGCATCGCCTACCCATTCGTATTTTGTAACGGTCTTGATGGCGTTGACACCGAAATATTTCTCGTTCGTGCCGCAGAGCACTACCTCATGACCGAGATTTTCGGGATGGTCCACAAGATTGAGCGCGTTACGCACATCACCTGTAGGAAGCTGTACGGGGATAATGTAATCAATATCTTTCTCAGAGCTTGAGCCGGCAAGAAGAAGGTTGCTGGCTGCTGTGCAAGGTACTGTAAAACGAGCGCCTTCCTTCAGTTTGGCACCGTCTACCCATCCTACGATGTAACCCTTTACGTAGGTATCCTTCACGGGAGAGGCGGGAACACCCTGCTCGATAAGATCATCAACTGACAGCGGGCTGTCAGCGCTGCCGGTAGCAGCATAGGCCATGCCGGAAAGTCCGACAAAGGCCAGAAGTGTAAGTAATGATTTTTTCATATTATGATTTATTAGGTAATAAGATGTATCAGATTTCATTAGGTGCGGGTTACTTCCGGGGACTAAAATGCTCCATGTGGAAGTGATAATGCAAAAATACCAAAAATTTCATATTTAGTAACAAATCTCTTCTTTTTTTTTGAAATAAGATATATTTTTGTGAAAAAGAATGAGGGATAAGACTCCCTCTCTCCCGCAAAAAAGAGAAAATGATTATGAAAAAGCCAATACTCGTAGTGTCGACCGGCGCCGGCATTTCTGCCGAAAGCGGCATAAAGACCTTCCGCGATGCAGACGGTCTGTGGGAAAATTATCCGGTGATGCAGGTGGCTTCGGCCGACGGCTTCCGCCGCGACCCGGAGCTGGTGCATCAGTTTTACAACGAGCGCCGCAAGGCGCTGCTCAAGGCTCGTCCCAATGCAGCCCATCTTGCTCTCGTAGAACTTGAAAAGTATTATGACGTCTATGTCATCACGCAGAATGTAGACGACCTTCACGAGCGCGCCGGACAGAAGAATGTGCTGCATCTGCACGGCGAACTGATGAAAATCCGTTCCATAAGCAATCCGGATTATGTGGAGACTCTGGATATCGAGCATCTTGAGACCACCCCGGCCACTCGTGGCCGCAACGGCGACCTCATGCGTCCGCACATCGTCTTCTTTCAGGAGCCGGTGCCCAATATCGAAAAGGCCGCCGAACTTGTGGCCCGCGCTGATATTTTCGTGGTAATCGGCACCTCGCTTGTGGTATATCCGGCGGCAGGCCTGATACATTACGTGCGTCCCGGCGCTCCTATATATTATATCGACCCCAATCCGGCCGACGTGCCCGGCAATATGGACGTCACCGTAATACGCGCCACCGCCACCGAGGGAATGAAAAAACTCGCCGCCCTGCTAACTCCCGCCAATTCATAAATTATCTGATGACACTCGTATGTTGTAAAACATATATGGATTGGGATAGCGTGCCGCAATTATTTGTAATTTTGTAAATGTTGTTACGGGGCAACCCGGACCGCTAACATGAAACGACTAAACACTAACATCCAATTAACATAGACAATGGCAAAAGTAAGAGGAGCAATCACCGTCAACGTAGAGCGTTGCAAGGGATGCGACCTGTGTGTTGTGGCATGTCCCACCGACACCCTGTCTCTGCAACCCAATGAGGTTAACGACCGCGGATATCACTACGCGTATATGGCAAATCCGGAAAACTGCACCGGCTGCTGCTCATGCGCATGGGTATGTCCCGACGCATGTATCGAGGTTTATCGAGTAAAAGTAGACTAATAACACACAAAAAAGATATGAAAGAAGAGGTAAGACTAATGAAGGGTAACGAGGCCATCGCCCACGCTGCTATACGCTACGGCTGCGACGGCTATTTTGGATATCCTATCACCCCTCAGTCAGAGGTACTTGAGACTCTTGAAGAACTGATGCCCTGGGAGACTACGGGCATGGTAGTGCTTCAGGCAGAGTCAGAGGTGGCAGCCATCAACATGGTATACGGCGGCGCCGCTTCCGGCAAAGCCGTGATGACCTCATCATCATCACCGGGCGTCAGCCTGAAGCAGGAGGGCATCTCATATATAGCAGCCGCATCGCTGCCGGCTTTGATACTTAACGTAATGCGCGGCGGCCCGGGCCTTGGCACCATCCAGCCCTCACAGGCCGACTATTTCCAAGCCACCAAGGGCGGCGGTCACGGCGACTATCACCTCATCGTGCTCGCTCCCTCAACAGTCCAGGAGATGGTAGACTTCGTAGGACTCGGCTTCGACCTCGCATTCAAATATACCAACCCCTCCATGATTCTCGCCGACGGCATCGTAGGACAGATGATGGAGAAAGTGGTGCTCCCCGAACAGCGCCCGCGCCGCACGGATGATGAAATCCGCAAGCAGTGCCCCTGGGCCGCCGACGGACGCAAGGACGGACGCAAACGCAACGTCATCACATCCCTCGAACTCGAAAGCTCCCGCATGGAGGTTATCAACCATCAGCTGCAGGCCCGCTATCGTGAGATTGAAAAGAATGAGACCCGCTGGGAGGAAATCGACGTCGAAGATGCCGACTATCTCATCATCGCATTCGGCTCTATCGCGCGTATCTGCACCAAGGCTAAGGAAATGGCAGCCGAGAAGGGCATTAAGGTCGGCATCGTGCGCCCCATCACTCTCTGGCCCTTCCCGACAGAGGCTATCCACCGTGCCGCTCAGGGCAAGAAAGGCATCCTCTGCGTTGAGCTCAATGCCGGACAGATGATCGAAGATGTGCGCCTCGCCGTGCATGACGCTATCCCCGTAGAGCATTTCGGCCGACTCGGCGGCATCATCCCCAGCCCCGATGAGGTGCTCGAGGCTCTCGAACAGAAAATCATCAAGTAAAAAATCTAACAGAATCAATGGACATCAAAGATATAATCCGTCCCGAGAACAAGGTATATTCCAAGCCTGAACTTCTCGATGAGGTGCACATGCACTACTGTCCCGGCTGTAGCCACGGTGTGATCCATAAACTTCTCGCTGAGGTGATCGCAGAGATGGGACTCACAGACAAGACTGTCGGCATTTCACCGGTAGGCTGCGCTGTGTTCGCATACAATTATATAGACGTAGACTGGGTGGAAGCCGCTCACGGCCGTGCTCCGGCTGTCGCTACAGCTGTCTCTCGCCTCTGGCCCGAAAATGTGGTCTTCACTTACCAGGGCGACGGCGATATGTCTGCCATCGGTACTGCTGAGTCTATCCACGCAGCCAACCGTGGCGAAAACATCGTGATGGTATTCGTCAACAACGCCATCTACGGCATGACCGGCGGACAGATGGCTCCGACTACCCTCGTCGGCCAGAAGACCGCAACCACTCCCTACGGACGTCGCGTAGACCTCAACGGACATCCGCTGGAAATCACCAACCTTATGGCTATCCTTGACGGTACTTGCTACGTCACCCGCCAGTCCGTACACACTCCCGCCAACGTGCGCAAGACCAAAGCCGCACTCAAGAAGGCCTTCGAAAATGCGCTCGCCAAGAAGGGCACTTCGGTAGTGGAGGTTGTGGCTACCTGCAACTCCGGCTGGAAGATGTCTCCCGCTAAATCCAACGAGTGGATGGCAGAAAACATGTTTGCCAAATATCCTCTCGGCGACCTCAAAAACGAATAATCACGACCGTATCTATCACACTATGAAAGAAGAAATCATAATAGCAGGTTTCGGTGGACAGGGTGTCCTCTCAATGGGTAAAATCCTTGCCTACTCAGGCCTTATGGACGACAAGGAGGTCACCTGGATGCCCTCTTACGGTCCGGAACAGCGTGGCGGTACTGCCAACGTCACAGTCATACTCTCCGACGAGCGCATCTCCTCACCGGTGCTCGACAAGTTTGACATCGTCATCGCGCTCAACCAGCAGAGCCTCGACAAGTTTGCTCCCAAGGTAAAGCCCGGCGGCATACTCATATATGACACCAACGGCATCCACAATCATCCCGACCGCAAGGATATCACCATCTATCCTATTGACGCTATGGACGCTACTCTTGAGATCGGCAACTCCAAGGCTTACAACATGGTGGTGATGGGCGCGCTGCTCGAAGCCATGCCTTACAAACTCCCCATGGAGAATGTCATCAAGGGCCTGAAGAAGTCGCTCCCGGAGCGTCACCACAAGCTTATCCCGCTCAATGAGCAGGCTATCGAAAAGGGACGCACTCTGCTCAAGAAATAATCCTCCGGCCTGAAATTCTAACACCAACAACACAATCACCACAAAGGCGGTGCTCCCCCTCTTCCGGAGCACCGCCTATATTTTTAGAATTAATTTAACATAATTTAATATTTTTTAACACTAATATCACCGTTATCATATGGCAGAGTCGTGATTTTTCACTACTTTTGCGGTAACCTTCCGGAGGGGACGTTGCAACGTTCTCTCCGATTTATTTAATAAAACCATATTGACATGCTCGACAAGTCAGAAATTCAAGCGTTTCTCAATGACGCACTCGCAAATACGGATTGTTTCACCGTAGATATCAACGTCACTCCAGCCAACGACGTCACCGTAGAAATCGACTCCTCCACATCACTGGATATCGATTTCTTCACAGAACTCTCTCGTAAATTCGAAGAGCATTTCTCCAGAGAAAAGGAAGACTATTCACTCGAAATAGGAAGCGCCGGACTCACCGCGCCTTTCAAGGTGAAGGGACAATGGCTCAAGAATGTAGGCAATGAGATAGGAATTCTGACCAAAGACGGCAGAAAGATGACCGCTACGCTCGACGCCGTCGGCGACGATGACACCGTCAGCATCTCATATACACAAAAGGTAAAGCCCGAAGGAGCCAAACGTCCGGTGGAGCAACGCATCACTGAGACTCTCCCTATAGCCGACATCAAGAAGGCCTGCTATCACCTCGTCTTCTGACCGGACTGCCTACTCGCAGACACCCGGCATCAAAGCACACTAACTTAAGAATAAAATAAAACTAAATATGGCAAAAAAAGCAACAGAAACCGTCAACATGGTCGATACCTTTCAAGAGTTTAAGGAACTCAAGAATATCGATAAGACCACAATGATTTCCGTACTGGAGGAATCCTTCAGAAATGCTCTGAGCAAGATGTTTGGCTCAGATGAAAACTTCGACGTCATCATGAACCCCGACAAGGGCGACTGTGAGATTTACCAGAATTTCACCGTTGTGGAAGATGGCGCGGTCACCAATCCCAATACGGAGATGGAGCTCACAGAAGCGCAGGAAATTGACCCGGAGGTAGAGGTGGGTGAAGAGATCACCAAGCAGATTTATTTCCAGGACTTCGGACGTCGTGCCATCCTCACCCTGCGCCAGACTCTTTCATCCAAGATACTGGAACTGCAGAAGGCCGCACTCTACAATAAATTCAAAGAGATAGAGGGTGAAATAATCACCGGCGAGGTGCATCAGATATGGAAGCGCGAGATGCTTCTGCTCGACGACGAGCAAAACGAACTCGTCATGCCCAAGGATGAGCAGATACCCGGTGACTTCTTCCACAAGGGCGACATGGTAAGAGCCGTCATCAAGAGCGTGGATAATCCCAACAACAACCCGAAGGTAATCGTATCGCGCACCGACGAGCGATTCGTGCGCCGTCTCTTCGAGCAGGAAGTGCCCGAAGTGCATGACGGTCTGGTGACAATCAAACGCGTGGCTCGCGTGCCGGGCGAACGCGCCAAGATTGCCGTAGAGTCGTATGACGACCGCATCGACCCGGTAGGCACCTGCGTGGGCATCAAGGGCTCTCGAATACACGGTATCGTCCGCGAACTCCGCAATGAGAATATCGACGTCATCAATTATACCTCCAATCCCTCACTCTTCATACAGCGCGCCCTCTCTCCCGCCAAAATATCCTCTATCCGTCTTAACGAGGAGGAAAAGAAGGCTGAGGTGTTCCTGCATCCTGACGAGGTGGCACTCGCCATCGGTAAAGGGGGTATGAACATACGTCTGGCAAGCGACCTTACAGGATACACAATCGACGTATACCGCGACCTCGAAGAGGGCGAGGAGGATATCTACCTCGATGAATTCCGCGACGAAATCGACGGCTGGGTAATCGAAGCCCTCAAAGACCTCGGTCTCGGCACGGCGAAGGCTGTCCTCAATGCCGACCCGAAGGTGCTCGAACAGGCCGACCTCGAGACAGAAACTCTCGAGAATGTGATGAAAGTGCTCAGAGAAGAATTTGAAGATTAATAAATGACCCCTAAAACGTAAAAAATGCCTGAAAGAATAAGTAAAATAGCAAAAACACTGAACGTAGGGGTCGCCACAGCAGTCGACTTTCTGCGCAAGCATAACATTATAGTCGAAGATACCAATCCTAACACCCGTATCAGCGATGAGGCTGTGGAACTCCTCACTCGGGAATTCTCACAGGATGCCGGCATCAAGGCCAAGATAGACCAAGACCGGGTAAAGAAACAGAATGCGCGCAATGAGAAGCAGGAACGCTCCGTAGCCACTGAAGCGCCAACGCTCAAGGGTCCGAAGATAGTAGGACGCATGAACGAGGCGGGCAAGATTGTGACTCCGGAAGATGAGGCTCGCGCTAAGGCTGAAGCGGCCCGCAAGGCTGCAGAAGCTGCCGCCAAAGAGAAGGCGGAAGCGGAGGCTAAGGCTGCTGCAGCTGCCGCTAAGGCTAAAGCGGAAGCGGAAGCCAAGGCTAAGGCTGCCAAGGCTAAAGCGGATCAGGAAGCTGCCGCACGCGCCGCCAAAGAGGCCGCCGAGCAAAAGGCACGTGCAGAAAAAGAGGCCGCTGCCGCTCCGGCTCCCGCCGCCCCCGCTGCTCCCGCTGCTGAGACAACACAGCGCACCGACGGTCCGCAACTGCGCGTAGTAGGCAAGATAGACCTCGACGCTCTCAATCAGAATACGCGCCCCAAGAAGAAAAGCAAGGAGGAGCGCCGACGCGAACGCATTCAGAATGCTCGCGATAACGGCACCGGCTCCGACCGCCGCAAGCGCACCCGCATCGGCAAAGAAAAAATCGATGTCGAGAAAGCCGCTAAGCAGATACAATCCAATCCCGGCGATAAGAAGGATAAGAACGACCGCAATCGCGGTGGTGGCGGCGGTGCCTCCGGCCAGCAGGGCGGCGGCAAGAACGGTAAAAACCGCGGAAGAAATCGCGGCGACCGCCAGCAGCAGACGCAGATCAGCCAGGAAGACGTGCAGAAGCAGGTCAAGGAGACACTGGCGCGTCTCACCAACAAGCAGACCAAGAAATCCGTAAAATGGCGTAAGGAAAAACGCGAGGAGATACATAACCGCGAACTCGCCAACCAGGAGCGCGAAGCAGCCGAAAACTCAATCATCAAGATTACCGAGTTTGTGACCGTCAACGACCTGGCCAACCTTATGAACGTGCCCGTCAACCAGGTAATCGCCACCTGCATGAACCTCGGAGTGATGGTGTCTATCAACCAGCGTCTTGACGCGGAGACCATCAATATCGTGGCAGAAGAATTCGGCTTCACCACTGAATATGTGTCAGCTGAAGTGTCAGAGGCAATCGCTACTGAAGAGGACTCTGAAGAGGATCTCGTGCCGCGTCCGCCGATCGTCACCGTCATGGGTCACGTAGACCACGGTAAGACATCACTGCTCGACTATATCCGCAACGCTAACGTAATCGCCGGTGAGGCCGGCGGCATCACGCAGCATATCGGCGCTTACAACGTGAAGCTCCCCGACGGACGTCATATCACATTCCTTGACACTCCCGGTCACGAGGCCTTCACCGCCATGCGTGCCCGAGGTGCCAAAGTGACCGACCTCGCCATCATCATCGTCGCCGCTGACGATAATGTCATGCCACAGACTATCGAGGCAATCAACCATGCCACTGCCGCCGGTGTGCCGATGGTATTCGCTATCAATAAGATAGACAAACCCGCCGCTAATCCTGACCAAATCAAGCAGGAACTCGCCAATATGAACTATCTCGTCGAGGAATGGGGCGGCAAATACCAGAGCCAGGACATCTCTGCAAAGAAGGGTATCGGCGTCGAAGAACTCATGGAGAAGGTGCTTCTCGAGGCTGAGATGCTCGAACTGAAGGCTAATCCTGCCCGCAATGCCGTGGGCTCCGTCATCGAGTCATCACTCGATAAGGGTCGCGGATACGTAGCCACCGTGCTCGTGCAAAACGGCACTCTGCGCGTCGGCGACGTCGTGCTCGCCGGCACACACTTCGGTAAGGTGAAGGCGATGTTCAACGAGCGCAACCAGCGCATAAAGGAGGCCGGACCGGCCGTGCCGGTGCTTATCCTCGGACTCAACGGCGCGCCCCAGGCCGGTGACACCTTCAACGTGATGGAGTCTGAGCAGGAGGCGCGCGAGATCGCCGCCAAGCGCGAGCAACTGCAGCGCGAACTCGCCCTGCGCACCAAGAAACGTCCGGGACTCGAAGAGTTGGGCCGCCGCCGCGCACTCAACGACTTCCACGAGCTCAACCTCGTGGTGAAGGGCGACGTAGACGGCTCGGTAGAGGCTCTCTCCGACTCGCTCATCAAGCTCTCCACACCGGAGATACAGGTCAACGTGCTGCATAAGGGCGTAGGCGCCATCTCCGAGTCTGACGTCACTCTGGCCGCCGCTTCCGATGCCATCATCATCGGCTTCCAGGTGCGACCCAGCGCTGCAGCCCGGCGCGAAGCCGACAAGGAGGGCGTGGAGATACGTCTCTATTCCGTCATCTACAAGGCTATCGAAGAGGTCAAGGACGCTATGGAGGGCCTGCTCTCACCGGAAATCAAGGAGGAAATCACGGGCAACGCAGAAGTGCTCCAGACATACCATATCTCGAAGGTGGGCACCATCGCCGGCGCTATCGTGCGTGACGGCCGTATCAAGGCTCGCTCTAAGGTGCGTGTGGTGCGCGACGGCATCGTGATATATACCGGCGACTTAGGCTCGCTCAAGCGCTTCAAGGACGACGTCAAGGAGGTAGTCTCCGGATACGACTGCGGTCTGAGCGTGCAGGGATACAACGACATCCGCGAAGGCGATATCATCGAGGCCTTCGAGGAAGTGGAAGTCAAGAAGACACTCTAACCCCCTGCTGAGCCGGACCGGAAAATGAACAAACTGCAGAAATTCGCCGAAATGGCGACAATGCCCAACGTCATACAATGCCCCCGCCCCATCGCCGAGGCGGGAGCATTCCCCTATCGCGGACGATGGAGCGAGGAGCATTTCAAGGCTGCCCGACCCATCGTGCTCGAATTGGGCTGCGGTAAGGGTGAATATACCGTCAGCCTGGCGCAAAATGAGCCCGGGCGCTCCTTTATCGGTATTGATATCAAAGGCGCACGAATGTATACCGGCGCCCGGATGGCGCTCGACGGCAGTATCGACAATGCCGCCTTCCTCCGCACGGAGTGCGAGATGCTCGATCATTTCTTCGCTCCCGGAGAGATCAATGAGATCTGGATCACTTTCCCCGACCCGCAGATGAAGAAGGTCAACAAGCGCCTCACCTCGGCTCGCTTTCTCGAAGCATACCGACGTATGCTCCGCCCGGGCGGATATGTCAACCTTAAGACTGACTCCCCTTTTCTGTATGAGTTCACCCGACGCATAATCGATGAAAACGGCTTTGAGAAAGCCATAGATACCGCCGACCTCTACGCTGAGACCCCGCCGGATACGGAGGATGCCCGACGTATTCGCACCGCTTACGAGCGGCAATGGCTCAGCCGGGGCAAAAGCATCAAGTATCTGCGCTTTCGATTGAGACCGGAAGAGGAGAATGCGCCGGAGAGCAAGCCCATCATCAATCCCCGCGAGGACGACATCCCCAAAGATGACTATCGCGCCTATCCACGCGGCAATGAAGTAAAATAAACAAGACATAATACCCATGAATATATATCCAGCGCTCATCACCGACGCACTGAGTCAAGTGAGATATCCCGGCAACGGAAAGTCTCTGGCTGAAAACAATATGATAGAAGACGATATCCGCATAGACGGTGATAACGTCACTCTGTCGCTGATATTTGACAAACCGACCGACCCCTTCATTCGCTCCGTGGTGCGCGCTGCCGAGGCAGCCATCGAACGCGAGATACCGGGCATCGACATGCGCGGCAAGATTGCTGTCAAATACCGTCAGGCTCCCAAGCCCAAGGTCGACCCGCTGCCGGGCGTGCGCAATATCATCGGCATATCCTCGGGCAAAGGTGGTGTAGGCAAATCTACAGTCGCTGCCAACCTGGCTGTGGCCCTCGCCCGTCAGGGATATAAGGTAGGTCTGCTGGACGCTGATATTTTCGGCCCCTCGATGCCTAAGATGTTTGGCGTGGAGGATGAGCAGCTCTATATGACGCGCAAGGATGACCGCGACTGGATAGAGCCGGTGGAGAAATATGGCGTCAAGATGCTCTCGATAGGATTTGTCGTGGATAAGGATTCCGCCGTGCTGTGGCGCGGCGGAATGGCCTCCAACGCTCTCAGGCAGCTCATCACCGACGCATGGTGGGGCGACCTTGACTATTTCCTGATAGATATGCCTCCCGGCACGTCAGATATACATCTCACCTTGGTGCAGACACTCCCCATCACCGGAGTGATAATCGTATCCACACCCCAGGAGGTGGCTCTTGCCGATGCCCGAAAGGGTATATCGATGTTTACCGGCGATAAGGTAAATGTCCCCGTGCTCGGCATCGTGGAGAATATGGCCTGGTTTACTCCGGCACAGCACCCCGACGAACGCTATTATATCTTCGGCGACGGCGGCGCAAAACGTCTTGCCGAGGAACTTCACGTGCCGCTTTTGGCTCAGATACCCCTCGTGGCCGATATACGCGAACGCGCCGACAACGGCACACCGCGTGCCCTCGAAGAGGAAGAGAAGGATTACAACACGCTGGCACGCAAGGTAGTGGAGGCTATCAATCGCCGCAACGAGACTCTTCCACCCACTCACAAGGTGGAAATACAGCATTAAGCCCTCATCACCTCAAAAAATGACAGCGACCTTAAAGCATCTCATCAACCTGTTGACCATCATGGTGCTCCTTGCCCTTCCCGGCAAGACTGCAGCACAGCTTATATCCACACAGGTGGCCACGCCTCAGCAGATGGACCAACTCGCCGATACTGTCAAGAAAGATTATGACCTCGGGCCATATTTCGGCCTCTATAAGGATAATTACTTCACCGTCGGCACCTCCATAGGCTACAAGCCCACGGCGCAGAATTCCGACGTCAAATTTCAGATCTCCCTGGCTATCCGTCTTACCAATGCCGTCCTCCCCTGGGGCACTTATCTCTATCTATTCTATACACAGAAGACTTTCTGGAACGTATTCGAAAAATCCCTACCCATGCGCGATATGAACTTCAATCCGGGTATCGGATGGACCAAACCCTTCTATTCGCGCGGAAAGTATGTGGGCAAAATGTCGCTTATCATAGAGCACGAAAGTAATGGCCGCGACTCTATATGGTCCCGCTCATGGAATCGCATCACGCTCTCCGGCTCCGTGCTCGTGACGCGCAATCTGCTCGTGCACGCCAAATATTGGATACCTATCGTGGACAGCGGCAACAACCGCGACCTGCTCAAGTATGCCGGCATATTCCAATGGGGCTTCAACCTGATGTCGCATAATAATAAGTTTCAGGGTGGCGCCACCTTCGTGAAACGCAGCGGATGGAATTTCAAATGGAATGCTATTCTTGACTTCTCATGGCGCGTACATGCCAAGTCCAATCTCAATCTATTCGCCCAATATTATTACGGCTACGCAGAAAATCTGCTCGACTACAATCAGTTGCATTCCCGACTGCGTGTAGGCATTGTCTTCAAGCCCAAACTCTTCTCTGAATATTAGCCATGAATATCAACTACACGCCTCTTGCCCTTCCCACGATGTCGCGACGCACACGCCGATGTGTCCGCGCTATGCTCACTCCGGTGGAGTCGCAGATAAGGCAACTCCGATGGATACTCTATCGCGCTGCTGAAACGGAGTTTGGACACAAGCATGGCCTGGAGACCATACTACATCTCGAAGATCCCCGACAGGCCTTCGCCAATCTGGTGGATATTCACGACTACGAGTATTTCCGCCCCTTCGTGATGAGAATGGTGGAGGGTGAGAAGAATGTGCTTTGGCCCGGCGTATGCGATGACTTCGCGCAGTCGAGCGGCACGTCCGGCGGACGCTCCAAATACATACCGATCACCACCGAGTCTCTCTACCTCAATCACTACGCTGGAGCAGCCGACTCCGTGGCGCTATATCTCAACGCCTACCCCGACTCGAGAATGTTTGCCGGCAAAGGCATGATACTCGGTGGCTCATTCGAGTCTGAGCTCAAGCCGCAGCGAAAGGGAGTGAACGTCGGCGATCTCTCCGCTACGCTAATCAATAAGATAACACCCGTAGCCAATCTCTTCCGCATCCCCGACAAGAAAACTGCACTGCTGCCCGACTGGGAGAAAAAACTCGAACTCCTGGCCGAAAAAGGGATGACGCAAAACGTCACCAATATCTCCGGTGTGCCGTCATGGTTTCTCACCGTCTTGCGCCGCATAGTCGAGAAGTCGGGCAAAGCGAATATTCGCGAGGTATGGCCCGAACTGGAGGTTTTCTTCCACGGTGGCATCAATTTCGCTCCTTATCGCAAGGCCTACGAAGAACTCATCCCGGGACGCATGCGCTATTGGGAAACCTACAACGCCAGCGAGGGCTTCTTCGCCACACAGAAGGAGCACAAAGGCCCGCTGACGCTACTCACCGACGCCACCGTATATTACGAATTTATACCGCTCGGCGATGAGACTCCCGTGATGATTGAAGATCTTACACCGGGCGCTACATACGAACTGATCATCACAGCCCCTAACGGACTCTACCGTTATCATACGGGCGATACAATCACCATTCTGGACACCGACCCGGTGACGCTGCGCATCGCCGGACGCACCAAGGCTTTTATCAACGCCTTCGGTGAGGAACTGATGGAGGATAATGCCGAGCGGGCCATAGCAATGGCTACGCATGCCACTGACAGCATTATCGCCAATTATACAGCCGCACCGGCTTATCCGGAAGGCAACACCAAGGGGCATCACCGCTGGGCTATTGAATGGAACCGACCGCCGGCCGACACCAAAGCCTTCGCCCGGCTTCTCGACGAGGCGCTGCGCTCCCTAAATTCCGACTATGACGCTAAACGTTCCGGTGATATCTTCCTCGATATGCCGGAAATCATCAGCGTGCCGAAGGGCACCTTCGACCGCTATCTGACACGCAGCGGCAACGGAAAACTCGGCGGACAGCGTAAAGTGCCGCGACTTAGCAATACACCTGATATACTCAATGCAGTCATAAATGAAAAAGATTAACATCCTTCTCCTCGGCGGGGCACGCCGCGTGGCCGTCGCCGAACAGTTGATACGCTCCGGAGCCCGACTCGGCGCGGAAGTGAAACTCTTCTCATACGAACTAATGAAGGAGGTGCCGATAGCCATCGTCGCTAAGGTAATCATCGGTAAGAAATGGGCCGATCCGCAGGTCGTAAACGATATCCTCGACGTAATACGAGAACATGAAATAGATATCATCCTCCCCTTCGTGGACGGCGCTATAGAAATCGCCGCCCGCGTGGCCCTCAAAGCGCGCAATGTCTTCGTGCCCACGCCTGACCCGGGGTTTGCCGAAATGATGTTTGACAAAATAGAGGCCGCCCGCACGTTCCAGGAGAGCAATGTGCCCATACCTCATACCTACTCGGCCCTCAATGCCGAGATGCCCGCCATAGCCAAGCCACGCCACGGCTCGGCCTCACGCGGCATCAAGATATTCCGTAATATCGAAGACCTCATGCAGCTTGAGGGTCTCAAAGACTATCTCGTGCAGGAATATATCGAGAATAATCGCGAATATACCGTAGACTGCTACGTCTCGCAAGAGGGAGAGCCGATGGTCACCGTCCCCCGTCTCCGCATTGAGATAATGGGCGGAGAAGTGACACGCACCGAGACTGTCAACAGTCCGAAACTCATAGAAATGAGCCGCTCAATACTAAATAAATTCCCCTTCCGCGGACCGGTGACGCTACAATTTCTCGAAGACCTCGACACGGGGCGTTTCCTGCTTATGGAAATCAATCCTCGGCTCGGCGGCGGAGTGGTATGCTCCATATTCGCCGGCGCGCCCATACTCGACTATATCATCGAGGAGTCGCTGGGCATGCAGTTGAAGCCCTGCGATGACTGGGCACCCGGCACGCTTATGGCAAGATATATGAAGGAGGCTATTTTCTATAACGACAAGAAATGAAAAAGATACTGATCACCGGAGCCGACGGCTTCATAGGCTCGCATCTCACCCAACTGCTCGTAGCCGAAGGATATGAGGTCAGAGCGCTTGCTCAATATAATTCGTTCAACAACTGGGGATGGCTCGAAGACGTGCCGCCTGCCCCCAATCTGGAGATTATCACCGGCGACGTGCGCGACCCCAATTTCTGCCGCCATGCCGTCAAGGGTGTCGACACGGTCTTTCATCTGGCAGCCCTCATAGCAATCCCCTATTCATACGTGGCGCCCGACTCTTACGTAGACACCAACGTCAAGGGTACTCTCAATATTTGTCAGGCTGCGCGTGATGAGGGCGTGGAGCGACTGCTGGTCACCTCCACCTCCGAAGTTTACGGCACTGCTCTCTATGTGCCCATAGATGAGAAGCATCCCAAGCAACCGCAATCCCCCTATTCGGCCTCCAAAATCGGTGCTGACGCAATCGCCCTCTCCTTCCACAATGCTTTCGACCTGCCGGTGACCATCGTCCGCCCCTTCAATACTTACGGTCCGCGTCAGTCGGCTCGAGCCATCATTCCCACCATCATCTCGCAGATAGTCTCGGGGATGAACGAAATCAAAGTGGGCGACCTCACTCCTACCCGCGACTTCAATTATGTGGAAGATACCTGCCGGGGATTTTTGGCGATAGCCAAGGCACCGCTCACCATCGGACAGGAAGTGAATATCGCGACCGGAAAGGATGTCTCAATGCGCGAGACGCTCGACCTTATCGCCGACGTGATGGGACGTGAAGTAAAATGGATACAGGACCCGCAGCGTATTCGTCCGGCCAACTCGGAGGTGTTCCGCCTTTGTGGCGACAATACCAAGATAGAGGCTCTGACCGACTGGCGTCCGCAAGTCTCCCTCCGGGAAGGGCTTACGCGCACTGCCGAATGGATTGAGGCGCATCTTGACGCCTACAAGCCGCAGATTTACAACTTATGATAGCAATAGCCACCGGAACTCGTGCCGACTGGGGACTGCTGCGACCGCTCGCCGAAGAATTGCGCCGACGCGGAGCGGAGATTGAAATTCTCGCCACGCATGCCCACCTCATTCCCGAATTGGGTAATACCATTGAGGAAATACGTGCCGATGGTTTCTCACCGGCTGCATTAATTCCGGCCTGCGGCACTCCCGCACAGGCTACCGCTATGGCGCTCAAAGGCTTCGGCGAATATTTCCTGACTCATAAGCCTGACTACGTCGTCATACTCGGCGACCGCTTTGAGATGCTCGGTGTGGCTACTTCCGCCCTTCTTGCCGGCGTGCCTATAGCACATATCGCCGGAGGGACTGTCTCGGAAGGTGCCTTCGACGATCAGATACGCAACGCTATCTCACAGATGGCCTCCCTGCACTTTCCGGAAACGGAAGAATGCGCCGCCCGGCTCATCAGCATGGGCATTCCCTCTTCCCACATCCACGTGGCCGGAGCGCTCGGTCTCTCTCACCTTGATGGCCGTCCTCAGAATCCTTCCCTATCCGCCCCCGTGACTGAAATCCTCGATTTTGTCAAAGGAGCGCCGACACTTATCATGACGCTACACGCTGAGACGTGTCCTGCAGATGCCGATTATTCGCTGGAGAAGGCTACCCGGAGTGTGCTGACCGCCATAGAGCCGGTTTTAAAGGATTACCGCCTGGTCATCACATATCCTAATGCGGACGTAGACCCAACTGCCGCTATCAACGAAATACGCGATTTTGCCGCTAAATATCCGAAGTCCGTGCGTGAGATACCATCCTTAGGACACGCAGGCTATATCGCAGCCGTAGAGGCTTCAGTAGGAGTAATCGGCAACAGCAGTTCCGGCATCGTGGAGGTGCCATCGCTTGGCGTACCTACTCTCGACATCGGGCGCCGTCAGCAAGGCCGCCAACACGGTCCAAGCGTTATGCACACACTCGATTACACCCCCACCGCCATCTCACAGGCCCTCGCCCGCCTGCTCTCCCCCGAAACATCCGCAATAGCCGCCCAACGAATAAACCCCTACTACCGCCCCAACACCCCCGCCACAATAGCCACCTCCCTCCTCCAAAAAAACTAAATCGCTTATGCCACAACCTTCCACTGACAGACTTAAAGAGCTCGCCACAGCGCCTATATGGCGAATACTGCTGAAATACTCAATTCCGGCTGTCACCGGCATTGTAGTCACCGCTCTTTACAATATCATTGACTCAATCGTAATAGGCCATGCCATCGACGACCCGAATGTCGTGGCCGGCATAGCCGTCACCTTCCCGGTGATGAACCTCTCCTCTGCCCTCGGCATGCTGATAGGCGCCGGCGCGGCCACACGCACCTCCATCGTGCTCGGACAGAAAGACCTGCACCGCGCCGAGGTAATCCTCGGCAACTGCGTGCAGCTCTCTGTCATAATCGGACTGAGCTATGTCACTCTCTTCGCAATCTTCCTCGACAAAATCCTCTTCCTCTTCGGTGCCTCCGCCGCCACTCTCCCCTACGCACGCGAATTTCTGCTCTGGGTGATGCCCGGCATGGTGCTCATCAACCTCACTTTCAGTTACAACAACGTGATGCGCGCCTCGGGATATCCCTCCAAAGCGATGTATACCAACATCCTCGGAGCCGTGCTCAACGCCATCCTCGCTCCCCTCTTCCTCTTCGTCTTCAAATGGGGCATCCGCGGAGCCGCAATCGCCACAGACATCTCCATGCTCGTGACATGCATATGGGTAATGTCGCATTTCTGTCAGAAAAAGAATACGCTCCACTTCGTGCGCGGCACGTTCCGCCTGCGTCTTGACGTCATCAAGTCGGTGCTCTATATCGGCATGGCGCCATTCCTAATCAACGTGGCCGGTGCAGGCATCAATGCCATCGTCAATAATTCGCTGCTCAAATACGGCGGCGATGACGCGATAGCCGCTGTAGTGGTCTTCAACCGCTACGTCACTATCTTTGTCTTCATCGTGATAGGCATCTGCCAGGGCATGCAGCCTATCTTGGGCTACAACTACGGCATGGGTAAATACGACCGCCTCTTCAAGACGCTCACACTTGCCGCCATATCCTCCGTCGTCATAACGACTATAGGCAGCATTGTCGGCCATTTCCTGCCGCGCCCCATCGCCTCGCTCTTCATGCAGGATGATGCACAGATAGCATGTGCCGTCAACTGCATACGCATCACCACGCTGACATTCTGGATGGTCGGTTTTCAGGTAGTCTGCACCAACTTCTTCCAGTCACTCGGCATGGCCGGCAAGGCTGTCTTCCTCTCGCTGACCCGACAGATCATCTTCATGGTGCCTCTCCTCTTCATCCTCCCGCCCCATTTCGGACTGGACGGCGTATGGTCTGCCTTCCCTATATCTGATGCTGTCTCCACATTTGTAGCCGGAGGCATGCTGTTCTGGCAGATAAGACATATCAAGAAGACTCAGCATCTACCCGTCGCATCATAACATGCCCACGGCCCTCCTCTCAGGGCTAATTACATTAAATTTAGCAATATTCTTATGGTGACTATCATAGCAGAAGCCGGAGTAAATCACAACGGTGATTACGACACGGCTGTAAAACTCATACACGCAGCAAAGGCTGCCGGTGCTGATTACGTAAAATTTCAGACGGCCGTACCGGAACTGGTAATCTCACGCTATGCCCCGAAGGCAGAATATCAGAAAGAGACCACCGGGGCGGAGGAATCGCAACTGGACATGTGCCGGAAGATACACCTTCCGCTCTCTGACTATGCGCGTCTCAAGAAGGAATGTGACCGCGCTGGCATACGCTTTCTCTCCACGCCTTTCGACCTTGTCTCGATCGATCTCCTCGCAGACCTGGGTATGGACTGCTTCAAAGTGCCCTCAGGAGAAATCACCAATCTCCCCTATCTGCGCAAAATAGCCTCCAAAGGCCTCCCGGTAATCCTCTCGTGCGGCATGTCAACGCTCGAGGAGATAGAAGACGCCATTCTCATCCTCACAGGCAAGCATCCGCAATATCCGTCGGAATCCTCGCTGACACGCGATGACATCACCATCCTGCACTGCAACACGCAGTATCCCACACCTTACGAGGATGTCAACCTTCGAGCCATGACCGAAATACGCGGAAAGCTACACGTGCGCACCGGATATTCCGACCATACGCAAGGCATTGAAGTGCCGGTGGCTGCCGTAGCGCTCGGAGCCGAAGTCATCGAAAAGCATTTCACGCTCGACCACAACATGGAGGGCCCCGACCATAAAGCGAGTCTGGAGCCTGACCAACTCGCCGACATGGTCAAGGCCATACGCCATATAGAGGCTACCTTGGGCGATGGCCACAAGCGCGTATCAGAGAGTGAGCGCCCCAACATCATCGTGGCTCGCAAAAGCATCGTGGCAGCGCGTCCGATAGCCGAAGGCGAATTCTTCACCGAAGAAAACCTGACGGTAAAGCGTCCCGGCAACGGTGTAAGCCCCATGCAATGGGACAAAATCATCGGCACCCCCTCCCCCCGCGCCTTCTCCGAAGACGAGCCCATCTCCCTCTGACTATCTGCTTACTTGCAAGGAAGGAGATAATGTCGTAAATTTGTAAAATGGCAAAGGATAAAACCTATAAACGGAGCCGATGGATTGTGGTCGTTGTGGCCGCAGTTGCTGTCGTCGCTATAATTGCAGCGGCAGTGATTGTAGGGTGTAAGCCGGGCACTTCACCGGAAGCCACCGCGCTGATGAACCGCGCCGACGCGGTCATGGAGGCACGTCCCGACTCAGCGCTCACACTCCTTGAGAGCGTGGATACAAATGCTGTCAGAGGGAAGGCTGACCACGCCCGCTATGCCCTGCTGATGTCAATGGCTCTTGATAAGAATTACGTCGACACCACCACCTTCGCCATCCTGCAACCCGCAATAGATTATTACGAGAAGCACGGCACGCCCGACGAGCGGCTGAAGACCCGCTACTACGAAGGCCGCATCCACATGAACCGTGGCGAAGACGATGCAGCCCTGACCTCTTTCCTCCGCGCAGCCGAAGACTCAGCCCGCTGCACCGACCGCCGAGCGCTCGCACGCATGTATGAAGCTACCGGAGCAATGTATTACAAGCAATATTGGATGGAGTCTTATGTCAATGTTAACGTAAAAGCAGAGGAATTATATAATTCGGTAAATGACACCTCCTCTCGACTACGTTGCGATATCAAAATCCTTTATGGGGCGACATTCAACAATGATACTATTTTGGCTCGTTACGCAGCCGACCGGATTACATCAGTTCCTGATAAGTATAACAAATCCGGTTTAGATGTGGGTGGTTGTTGGCTAAGATATTACTCGCAATTCGGCACAAGAGAACAAATGGATTCGATAGTCAATTACTATCTTGGTTATACTACTCCCTGTTTATCCTATTATTCACGACTCGATCTGGCTGATATTCTGGATATGTCCGGACATTATGACCAGGCTTTGACACAGTTGAATACCGTGGAAGAGGATGTTCAGAAAGTGGAGTTAAGTAAGGAAGATTCAATTAAATATATGGCAATCGCCGGGTCAATCTATGAACATAACTCAATGTCGAGCAAGGCTGTAGA
The DNA here is from genome assembly GCA_964456155.1 of uncultured Sangeribacter sp. Lineage (GTDB taxonomy): Bacteria > Bacteroidota > Bacteroidia > Bacteroidales > Muribaculaceae > Lepagella. The sequence continues at coordinate 20,151 of CAYVZJ010000015.1, read as the reverse complement.
AGCCTATAAAAAATACATTGATTTGACTGAAGACCATTACACTTATCTTTTCAATGGAGATTTGCTTTTTTCTAAGGAACGACATGAAATAGAAGTCGCATCTGCCAGAAAAGAGGCTACATATATATGGAGTATCCTCATCTCCATCATTACGCTTTTGGTCACTGTTGTATCAATCTTGATCGTCTCTTTTTTGATAATAAGATTAAGAAGACACAGACGTAATCTTAATATTGCAAAAAATAAAGTGATGCTGAAACATCAGAATCTTATGATAGATAACCGCAGAATCAGCATTGAGAGAGATATGATAGTCCTTGAAAAACAGAAGGCAGAACAGGAGAAGGAAAATCTGTATCTTGTATCCCAAATTTTAAAACGACATATTCAAGAACTCGAAATTGAAAAAAATTCTCTTCAGAATCTTCTGGACGTGTCAAACAGCAATAGTACGCTACCACAAGATATCATCAAGTCGCGGATAGATATGTTGGATGACTATATAAGGAGATGCATCACGGGCAACGTCCGTTATGGCAAGCAACTGACCGCGCTAATGCAAGATGCAACTGAGAATAAAAGGAAATTCCTTAATTATATCACAAGACTCTATCTTGACACGTATCCTCAGATTAAATTGCTCTGCGAAAAAGCAGAATTATCACTCCAGGAGACGGAATACATTTGTTTAATCGTATTGGGTCTTAACAGCAAGGAGGCCGGAGCCTACCTTGATATTAACCGAATCAATCACTTTGCCGGCAGGATTCGGTCAAAAATTGATATTCCCAAGAATGAGTCAACGCTCAGTTCATACATTCGGCAAATCATCAATAAAACACTCAACTGATTGTCTTTTTAGGCCTAAAAGATACATTTTTACCCCCTGAAACATCCCCTTTTAAGGTGGGTGCATATTTTTGTATTTTGGAAAATCAGTAATCTACTGATAATTCGTCCTCTTAGATAGGCCCAAAGCGCATATTTTTATTTTGGAAAATTGGCTCTTTCTGTTGTAACTTTGCAAAATATAAAATCTAATTATAATGTTTAAAAACTATTTTTAGTGGCCATGCCACTCCTAGCAATTTTTTCGGTGTCTGCCGAAACAGTCACAATCAAAATCACCTATAAGAAGAAAACACCGACATCTCCTATCGGAGGCTCTATAGGACGTCTGCCCATGAATCTGCCTGTGGATGTCATGCTTGATGACGCTACAGGCGAACTGACAACAGCCGGTCCTGAAGATTTAGAGGGCTGTGTTTACGTGTATAGTGTGGATGGCATACAGGAAGGATACTCTCCTGAACTCAACGCTACATTCACATTGCCGTGTATAGATGACATCCATATCATCTCGCTGCAGGGCAGCAACTGGTTTGGCGAAGGAAAGGTGGTATATTAATCACTTTATTACTAAACTGACATTTTAACTTGAATATAAATAGGTAATATTGCCCGAATTTTTAAAATAATTTCGTCATGAAGAAACTAAAAAGAATCAGCGAGTTTATTGATTCATTGCCCGCTGATGTACTGAGTGAAAATGTAGAGGTCGCTGTACTCTCTACAGGTGGTATGATTAATATGGCTTGTGATAATACCTGCGATATTAATTACTGCAAGTATAATGACTCATGTAAGAATAAGTCATGTAAAAATTCCAATTGTAGCAATGCGAACTGCGAGAATGCTTGTACTTCGAACCTATGTGACACAAATGCCTCTCAAACTCATGAATGTGAAAACTGAGATAACAGAACAAAAGTTTGAATAGAGGTTAATTCCGCATCTTGTACATAAATTCTTGAGATAAGACCCGATAATAGTCTTCTTTGGAAATTACACTAATGTATTATTAAAGATTATCGGATCTTATCTCAAGAAGACCACAAAAATTTACAATACTTTGCAATATGAAAATCAGCAAATATACGAGCCTTATAAGTGTAGAGAATAGGCATACTCTGATATATTGCGCCTTCTCCGGCCAATTTATTGTGTTAAAGAATGCCATAATCAAGACCTCGGAAGAACTTTTGAATAAAGCCGAGGAGGATGCGTCATTGCGAGAGAGACTACTGAATGCTCATGTACTTTTGGACGATAGTCATAATGAGATACAAGAATTAAAAGATCAAATAGAAGCAGAAGTCAATGATCAATCCACTTATGAACTACATGTTAATCCTACGTTGGATTGCAATTTCAGATGCTGGTATTGTTATGAAAATCACCGTAACGGCTCACAAATGTCTTCCGATACGATAAATAGCATTCTACTATATATTGAAAAGACGCTTATTCGATTGCCTGAACTGAAGCAATTTAATTTGAGCTTTTTTGGTGGTGAACCTTTGTTATGTTTTGACTCTGTAGTGAAACCTTTGATAGAAGAGGCTGATAAGATATGCAAAGCTCATAATGTCCATATGCTTGTCAGCTTCACTTCTAATGGGTATCTTCTGAACAAAGAGATTTCTGATTATCTGTCCAATTATCCGGCCTCATTCCAGATAACCTTGGACGGGGATAAAGAACAGCATGACAAGACTCGCTTTTGCAAGGGTGGAAAGGGGAGTTTTGATGAAATAATCAAAAATATGAAGACTCTGATTCATAATCATATCTTTGTAAATATCAGAATCAACTATACTACCGCGAATGCACCGAGTATTCTTAAAATAGCAGATTATTTCGAAGATATTCCTGAGGAATTCAGAAGGCATTTTATGTTTGATTTTCACCGGGTATGGCAAGAAGTGCGCGGAGAAGATACGGAGGAAATAATAGCGGAAACAAAACGGGAATTTAAAGAAAGAGGATTTGGTGTTTCCACATTCCATCATCAAAACGCGGCAACTTCATGTTATGCCGATAAGACAAATTACGTTCTCATTAATTATAACGGAGATGCCTTCGGCTGCACAGCTCGTGATTTTAAAGCTGATAATAGAATCGGTGTGCTTATGGAAGATGGGACAATTAAATATGAAGAGCCGGTATTCTCTTTACGTGCGAGCGCTAAATTCTTAAAGACTATATGTCATGAATGTCGAATAGCTCCGATTTGTGGAGGTGGCTGCAGACAGAGAGCTTTTGAGACGCTTAACAATGGGAATAAATGTGCTCTAAACTATGATGAGGCACAAATTGACGCGAAGATATTAGATATCTTTGATAATTCTTTTTGTTGACCCATTTTTTTATTTACCTTTGAAAAGTGAAATGTCTAAATTTACCTACCTATGAAAAGATATCTACTTTCTTTATCTTGTGTTCTTACACTGAGTTTACTTGCCTCAAAGGCTTATGCCGAGGATAATGATACGACGGCCACTTATCTGCAGGAATTCGTTGTGGAGTCGAAGAATGCGTGGATAGAGGATGACCACGCAGTTTTCGTCCCGACACGCAGGGAAAAGAACAGAGCCAACTCCCCACAGACACTTATACAGCAGATGAATATTCCGTATATTCAGGTTGACGCAGAAGGCGCACTGAAGGATTTACGGGGTGAAAATGTGAATATTTATATTAATGGCGTGGAAGCCAAAGACCTTGATCTGTCCACTTTCTGGGCAAAGGATGTATCCAGAGTGGAGTATTACGCCAATCCCTCCAATCCGGCATTCAACGGCGAGCCGGCTGTGGTAAATTTTGTCGTTCCGGTATATCAGACAGGCGGAGTTACCAAAATACACACGGCTCATCGGCTACCGGATTTTTACGGTTATTACAACGCTGCATCCAAGCTTGTCCACAAGAGAATGACCTTCGGACTAAATTTTACAGGGCAGGTCAACAACAGTAAATCAAGTCCCGTTGAAAATACATCTTATAGGGATATATGGTATGACGGTCTGAAGTATGAAAGTATCGACAATTCACGTGAAAGCCACACCAAGTCAAGATCCGCCAATATCAATGCTGCCTTCAGCGCCATATATGATTATAAAAATATAAGACTTGAGCACACAGCCGGACTGTCGTGGAATAATAATCCTGTCAACGAAACGAACGGCACGAATACATGGACTCCGGATTTATTCAGTTCCGAAAAATCCTGGAGCAAGTCTACATCTAAATCTCTCACTCCCTGGGTCAGGGGATATTACATATTTAAACTTCATCCCAAATTCAGACTCACCACCTCATGGGAATATCTCTACGCTTCAGCAGACGGTGAGTCATACAATCAAACCGGCAACGCCGACGTGATCTACAACTCTCAAAAAGAAAATTCTCACAAATTCAATATCAATGCTTACGCCACATATACGTTCAGCCGGAAATTTGACCTCACTCTTCGCCTGCTCAACAACACGTACTTTTACACAATCCATTATGGAGGCTCGTATAATTCTATCTCTCGCCAGACTTACGGCGACAACCAGCTGCAACTCGTAGCCAACTGGAAACCGTCCAACCGGATAAGCCTCTCCTTTACTCCCACGATGAATATCACACATCGCACCATCAAGGATGTTTCGAGTAAATGTGAAGTAAATCCCAATTTTTATTTTGCATTCAACTGGTATCAGTCCGACAAGGCATTTATGAATGTCTGGAGTCAATATTATACGTGGCAGCCATACGCCTCCTCGGTCAATGATGTGATGCAGCAGGAGAGTGCCCTGATGTGGGAAATGGGAAATCCCGCACTTAAGAACTGCCAGATCTTTCTGGTAGGAGCTGGACAAAGCTGGATGTGTACTCCATGGTTTACACCATCACTGAACGTACAATACGGACACGGGAATCATTCTGTCTATCGCAATTATATTGCCGCTCCGCAAGATAAAGGAGGTGTAATACTGCAATATGCTGACTGCGGACTGGAGAATACTCTGTCGTGCAATCTAAGCCTAAATATGAATCTCTTCAACCGCAAACTCAGTTTCAATATCCAGCCGGGATGGAAAATGGTAAATACTCCCGGTCTGCCACAGACGTTCACCTCTCATCGCTTCGTATTCTCCGGTAACGTTCGATATAATATTAGCAATTTCAGTATTGTAGCCGCTTATAGCGCCTCTACCAAATCCTATTACAACCACGGCCAATATTATGATTATTCTCCCGACCAGTTGCGATTTGGCCTAGAATACGGAAACGGCAACTTCTATGCAAGCTTCTATGCCAATAATATCTTGCATAAATACTATAAGGGAGTATACGATTTTGCTTTCGACAATTACGTATCGCGTCAGGAGCTAAACCTGCTTGGCAGAAACTTCTATCTCAACCTTGCCTATACCTTCGGCTACGGCAAGAAGATAAATCCGGATATTGACATCAACAATAATGCCAACTTCCAGTCAGGCGCCCTCGGCTTCTAATAGGATATTATTTTAAAGTAAGTTTGATTTCTACCGATTTATGTAACTATGCGGAGACCTTTCAGATGTTACCGGCAGCTTGAGCATTCCGACTGCGGACTGACCTGCATACGGATGATTGCACGCCATTATGGCAAGAAGGTGCCCATCCGGCACCTTCACAGCCTTACTGACCTCAATCGCCTCGGCATGTCGCTCAAGGACATCACCGACTGCTGCCGCGACATCGGAATGGAGTCTGCCTCACTGAAACTGAGCATGCAGTATGTCGCCGAAATGCCTCTGCCCGCCATCCTCTACTGGGAGCAGAAGCATTTCGTGGTGCTGCATGCCATCTCTACGCATCGCGGCAAGACACGCTATCATATCGCTGACCCGGCCGAGGGAAAACTCATCTACTCCGAAGAGGAGTTCATACGTCGGTGGATACCGCGCGGCGAGGACAAAGGACTCTGTGTCCTTGCAGAGCCGATGGAGGATTTCGACAGCCGGACATTCCCCCGCTCGAATGTCCTTAACGGCTTCCGCCGCTATCTTTTCTCTTTTCTGCGTGGATACAGAAAGACCTTCATTTGGGCGCTGCTCATCACTCTGATAATAATGGCAGCCGACTTCCTGACGCCAATATTCCTGCAGCGCACCGTTGATCAAGGAGTGGCCGCTAAGGATATCGGCATCGTCATGGCGCTCCTGTTGGCACAGCTTGCAGTGGCTTGCGGACAACTCGTCTCCACACACGGCATGAACTGGATACTCACCCGGTCCGGACTGAAGATGAACCTTGAGATGACGGATAATTTTCTCACCCGGCTGGCGCGCTTTCCCATCTCTTTCTTCGACAAAAAGGTAAGTTCCGACTTTGTGCAGAAGATCAGCGACCAGTCGCGCATCAAGGATTTCCTCATATCCTTCCCCAACGCGATGCTCGTGATGCTTCTCAATGTCATCGTCTTCTCGATACTCCTCTTTCATTACAGTCCGCTGATTTTTTCCGTCGTAATCATAGGCTCGCTGGTAGAGATAGGCTGGAATACGCTCTTCCTCAGCCGACGCAAGACCATCGATATGACCATGTTCGGATATTCGGCTGAAAACCGCAACCATGCCTACGAACTGGCCAACGGCATGGCAGACCTCAAGGTAAACAATGCGGAGCAGGCACGTATCGGAAAATGGCGCGAGACACAGCATCATCTCAACAATGCCTCCATGCGTTCGCAAAAGCTCTCCATTTTCCAGAACAGCGGCCACACTCTGCTCTCACAGCTGAAGAGTCTGAGCGTGACCGGCATAAGCGCGTTTATGGTGATTGAGGGCGATATGACTTTCGGCATCATGATGACATTGGCATATATCACCGGACGTCTCGCCCAACCCTTCTCGCAAGTGTCCTCGACAATCAGCTCGATGCAGAATGCCGTGCTCTCCTATCAGCGTATCGAGGATGTTATCAGCGGTGGTGACGACGCGCAGGGCACGCAGCCGTTTGTCGACGCTTCGATGCAAATGAAGGATGTATGGTTTAAGTATGCCGGCAGCTCTTCCCCCTTCGTGATACGTGGTATCTCCATGGAGATACGGCCCGGCACGGTGACGGCGCTCGTCGGCGAGAGCGGCTGTGGCAAGTCTACGCTAATCAAGCTGATGCTCGGCTTCTACATTCCTCAACAGGGCTCACTGACACTGAGCGGCCATGATATTAGCGAGATTGATACCGACGACTGGATGTCGCATTGCGGCGTCGTGATGCAGGAGGGCAAGATCTTCACCGGCTCTATCCGCGAGAATATTTGTCTCGGTGCGCCGGACGAAAGTGATGATACAAAGATACTTGAACTCATGGCGCTTGTAGGTCTGCGTGAGTTTGTCAAAGGGCTTCCCAACGGACTCGGGACCCAACTCGGAGTCTCCGGAATAGAATTGAGTGGCGGTCAGAAGCAGCGACTCATGATAGCGCGAGCCCTGTATAAAGACCCGGACATACTCTTTCTCGATGAGGCCACCTCTTCGCTGGATGCCAACAATGAGCGCAACATAGTAGACAACATCCGCAATTTCGGCCGCGGCAAGACGGTGATCATCGCCGCCCACCGGCTCAGCACGGTGCAGTATGCCGACAACATCGTCTACATAAAGAACGGTGAAATCGGAGAGCAGGGGAGCCACGACCAACTCATAGCCCGCAAAGGAGACTACTGGCGATTGGTAAAAAACCAACTCCAACTCTCAGTGTAAAGTTCCATTGAAGATGATGGAGAGATTGTAAACCATAAAAGAATGAAATAACCGATCTTCAATATTGAAATAAATTTTATTTAAATATTCTGATATTACAACAATTTACAGGAGACATCACAATATAACTACAAGACGCTATCGCTGATTTTTTTGGAGATTTTTGAAAAATTCTCTAACTTTGTCCTTATGCAAGAGAAAGTAATTGAGAGAGTGCCACGGGAGGAGATTTTGGGAGAACTGACCCCGGAGAGACTGCTACGCACCTCCAATAAGGGTGATAACCTCATATATATCGTTGACGCTCATTCATGTCCGGCTACGATGCGTGAGATCGGACGTCTGCGCGAGATAGCATTCCGCGATGCCGGAGGTGGCACCGGACTGGAATGCGATATCGATATGTATGACACCATGGACCCTCCTTGCCGCCAACTGATAGTGTGGGATCCGGGCGCTCAGGAAATCGTCGGGGGTTACCGCTTTATCCTCGGACGCGATATCCGCATGGAGAAAGAGGGCGTGCCACGCATCGCCACATCCCACATGTTCCGCTTCTCAAAGCAGTTTCTCACCGACTACCTCCCCTATACCATAGAATTGGGAAGAAGTTTCGTCGCCACCGACTATCAGAGCCGTAAGGCGGGCAAAAAGGGTCTCTATGCCCTCGACAATCTGTGGGACGGTCTCGGTGCCCTCACCGTGCTTTATCCGGACATCAAATATCTCTTCGGCAAAGTGACCATGTATCCCGCTTTCGGACCCGACGACCGCGACCTTATACTCGGCTTCATGCACAAGTATTTCCCCGACCCGGACATGCTCGTGGAGCCTTTCTCCCCGCTCCCCTGCCATGCCGACAGCGACGAAATCAAAAATATATTCTCCGGCAACGACTTCCAAAGCGACTACCGTATCCTCAACAAAATATTGCGTGAACACGGTAAAGCCATCCCCCCGCTCATCAATGCATATATGTCGCTCTCACCGACAATGAGAATCTTCGGAACAGCCGTGAATGATGAGTTCGGAGATGTGGAAGAAACAGGGATTTTCCTGAAACTAAGCGAAATCCTACCCGAAAAAAAGGCACGGCATATCGCCACTTTCTCCACCTCAAAACAATGACAATCGCGCCGCCCAGACCCAGCGGATTGCTTAAACACTCATTCTCATAAACCCTGATATGAAATATATTATTCCGGCTATCATAGCGATAGGGATTATGCTCCCCTCCACCGCTTCGGCCACCGAACCGGGCGCGGACATGATGCTGAGCCCCGACGATTCGGGCTATCTCTCGCGTGGACGCGAGATGCTCCGTCGCGGCAACTATCTCGGCACAATAGATCAGCTCGGACGCATCGGCACTGAGGCTATCCCGCTCGATGAAAGTCAGAGCGAGGAATGGCTCTATCTGCTCGCCACGGCATATTTCCACACCGGCGATCCGCGTTGTGAGGCCATACTAAATACTTTCATCGACTCCTATCCCGCCTCGGCTCGTGGTGTGGAGGCTACGCTCATGCTCGGCGACTTCTACCTCTACGCGCATGAATATCCGGAGGCTCTGGATATCTACAACCGCCTATCCATTGACGCCCTCGGTGGAGATATGGCCGCTAAATACACCTATCGCCGCGCACTGGCTATGGTGAAATGCGGATACACCGGGGAGGCTCGTCCGCTCTTCCGCCGTCTCAGCGACAACAGGGAGTATACCAACGCTGCCAGATATTACGACGCATACATCGACTACGTGGAGGGCAATCTTAACGAAGCGCTGTATAAATTCGAGACGGTAAAGCCGGAGGGAGATGGCATCAATCCCAACTATTATATCTGCCAGATACTATTCAGCAAAGGAGATTGGCGTCAGACAATAGCCTACGGAGAGCGTCTGCTCAATAGCGGCTATGCCAATCCGGAACTCATCCCCGGCACGCAGCGCGTCACAGGTCTCAGTTATTACGAATTAGGTAATTTTGGCCAGGCTCGCCCCTACCTTGAGGAATATGTAAGGGAGGCCGGGGCAAGTGCCGCCGATGACGCCCGCTATGCGCTCGGTGCCTGCCTCTACAACAATTCTGAATATGACGCTGCCCAACGTCTTTTCTCCCAACTGACAGAGTCGCGCGACGCCATAGCCCAGGGCTCCTATCTTTACCTCGGACAGATAGCAGCCGCTGAAGGTAATGCCTCCTCGGCCACCATCAATTTCGAGAAGGCCTACCGCATGAATTTTGACCCTAAGGTGGCCGAAACTGCCCTTTACAATTACGTAAGTGCCCGAATGCGCGGGGGCAATATACCCTTCGACAATTCTATGGACCTGCTACAGCAGTTTGCCGCCACTTATCCCGACTCAGAATATTCTCCGGCCGTAGACAGGACACTGGCCGAATTTTACTATTCACGCGGCGAATATGAGAAAGCGCTCGAAAGCATAAGCCGTATCCGCCGTCCGGACGCTGAAGCCACGGCTGTAAAGGCAAAGGTGCTCTACGGCGCCGGTGCTTCCGCCGTCTCCTCGGGCAATTTTCAGCGCGGAGCCACGCTGCTTGATGAATGCGTACGCCTCGTCGGCAACGACAAAAGCCTCGCCGCGCAAGCCTACTTATGGCTCGGTGACGCGCGCTACGGCCTGGAGCAATACAAGGCTGCCGAAACTGCTTACTCTCAGGCATTGAAGGCCGGCCTCTCGGGAGACACCCGCTCGCTTGCACGTTACGATCTGGCTTACAGCCTGATGATGCAGAATAAATTCCGTCAGGCTGCCGGTGAATTTGAAGAGGTGGTGAAAGCGCGCACCGCTTCCCGCCTGCCGGAAGATATAATCGACGATGCGCGCCTGCGACTCGCCGACTGCAAGTATTACACCGGCGATTATTCCGGCTCACTCTCCGCCTTCTCGGCTCTTATCAGTGAGGGCAAGAGTCCAGACTACGCCACCCTGCGTCAGGCACAGATTATGGGCGTGCGCGGTGACGTGAGAGGAAAAATCCGATTGCTCGAGTCTTTTGAGACTAAATATCCGAATTCACGATGGATGTCTGACGCTTTGACCGAACTCGCAGAAACGTATACCGCTGAGTCGCAGCATGAGAAGGCCGCCGCTATCTATGAGCGCATCGTGGCCCGTTATCCGGATGCTGACACAGGTCGCCGACTTGGAGAGACATATTATCAGTTAGGCACACAACTCCTGGCATCCGGCGACCGCAAAGGGGCTCTCGATGCTTTCCGCAAACTGGAAAAGACCGGAAATGCCGACCTCGTAGCCGAGGCTTACGCGGGCATAATGCGCTCTACCGACGATGCTGCCGAACAACTCCACTACGCCCGACTCGCCAAACGCTCCGGCGGTCTTGACACGGAGAGCGTGGAGGAAGCCACATATCTTGAAGCAGTGGCCATGCTTGACTCCGGCAATGCCACCGAACGCGAGGAGGCACTCAACGCTCTGCAACGTCTCGCCGACAATCCCTCGACGCTCAACGGCTCGCGCGCAGCCGTGGCTCTGGCTCAGAAAACGCTCGACTCCGGCGATGCCCGCTCAGTCGCCGAAATGATGGAAGACTTCACCACCTCCGGCTCGCCACACAGTTATTGGGTGGCCCGCGGATTTATCCTCCTCGCCGACGCATACGAGAAGCAAGGCAAGGGATATATGGCTCTCGAATATCTCGAAAGTCTCAAGGAGAATTATCCCGGACGCGAACCGGACATACATGACATGATCAACAAACGCATCAAACGCCTGAAAAAATGAAGCCTCGATATAAGTCATTATACCTTTCATCGGCCATCGCGCTGATATTGGCAGCCGCTGCTCCATTCAAGACGTCGGCGCAACTCACGGGCGCAGTCACTGTGGAGGGTGACTATCTGCCGGATATCATACGCCACGACCGCATCAATATGCTGCCGGCAATCGTGCGATATCAGACCGACCGCTCTCCCATGCCTTATGCTCTCGACGGCATCAGCGCCGACTTCACCCCCTCTCGCCTTCCTCTTCCGGCTACAGCCTGGCGCGGCACCCTGCCCCCTTACAACCACCGTGGATATCTCGACCTCTCCCTCGGCTCCTGGCTCAACGCCAATCTCTCCGCCGGCGTGGACGTCCTCTCCGGTGAGAAACAGCGGCTGTCCGTGTGGCTCCAACATAACTCCACCTCCCTCTGGAAACCCTATTCCGCCGACGGTATTGACGCCACACGCTATTCTTACCAGGAGAGCCTCGGCGTAGACTATATGAGACGCTTCGGCAATGCCGGCACTCTTTCTGCCGCCGTGCAATACCGTCTCGGTCTCTTCAACTATTACGCCTTCATGCCCCTCGACGGTGGGAAGATGCCTACACAGACACTCAACGACGCGGCATTCCGGTTGGCCTGGCATTCCGACATGATGACAGCCCGCGGCTCGCGCTATCACGCCGGCGTGCGCGGACGATATTTCGGCTACCGTGAGGGACAACGCGAATTTGACCTCGGCCTTGAAGGTGGCTACGCTTTCGTATGGGATGAAAACACATCATTAGGCATAGACGCTGAGGCTGATATTCTCTTCAATTCCGCCTCAAGCGATTATACGGCATTAAATAACTACGGCTTAGTCAGACTCACGCCTTTCTATCAGTTGACGCGCCGGCAGATGCGTCTGCGTCTGGGCGTAGACCTTGACATCGCAGCCAATGCCGACGGCTCGAAGCCGGACACTCACTATTCCGCCTTCCACGTAGCCCCCGACGTGCGCTTCGACATCCGCGGCCGCAGCGTCGGCTTCTACGCACACGCGACCGGAGGCACCCAACTGCACACTCTCACCCTCGCCTCGCAATGGGACAACTACTGCGCGCCCTCGCTGCTCAGCACACAGCCGATTTATACTCCGGTGGATGCACGGCTCGGACTCGAATTCGGACCCTTCGCCGGCTTCTCAGCTGGTCTGGAAGGACGCTTCAAATACTCCATGCACATTCCCACTGAAGGATGGTATGGCGCTCTGCTCAACAATCCTCTTCTGCCACAATCAGATATGAGCGGCATCAACCTCGCCGGTGTAAGCGTGGGCCTCAATCTGCGTTACAACCTCGGAGAAGTCTTCTCTATTTCGGCATCCGGTTCGTTTCAGCCGCAAAGTGAGAAGCACGGATATTTCAACGGACTCGACCGACCCAAATGGACCGCAGAAGCTGAAGCCCTCTGCCGACCCGTCAAGCCACTGCAACTCGGCGTGAAATACTCTCTCCGGGCTGACAGAAACATTACGCAACGACTGAAACATCAGACCCCCGGAAACGTTATAATTAACGGAGGAACGGAATATGTCAACGAACTGACGGCACTGAAGAATATCTCTACTCTCGACTTCTCGGCTGCATGGCATTTCACTGACAATTTCGCGTTGACACTTCGCGGCGTCAACCTCCTCAACCGCCATGAGGAACTCCTCCCCTCCCTCCTTTCGGAGGGCGTGACCGTATATGGCGGCATTTCGTTACTCTTCTAATAATAATCATTATGCCACTCACACTACACTATGCCAACGAGGATGACAAGGCTTACGGACTTGCCGGAATGGCCATTTCGCTGGCATCTCTCGACGCTATAGACCGCGTGGTGGAATTCACCCTCGACTCAGACGGGCCAATGGTGGTCTTCTCCAACGAATATTATTTCACCTCCGCGCCCGCTGTCTCCGCCAAATCGGTATGGGAAAATCTGATGCGCAATCTGCATATCACCGCCTCAATGGTAATCTCCAACGTCATGGCACGCTCAATGATAAGGCTCAACGAGGAGATACCGGCCGAAATCCTGTCAGAGGTCTACGACCGTATAGCCGATGAGGGACGAGACACCTGCGGACTTGAGGATGACGAGGTAAAAAGCTTCTACGACAAGACTTATTACGGACAGTTACGCGTCTTCTCCAATCCGCGTCTCAAGCCGGCCATCGATCAGCTCGCACGCATTATCTCACGCCGGCGACACCTTTCTGGATTGGAACTGCGAGAAGAACTCGAACTGCTGCAGATCTAAATGTGGAAAGGGTCTAAAGACATTGCTAACCGACTTTAATGAACGATTTTAATATACACAATCAAGCCTCTTCTCCCTCGGAGTCTGACAAAGACATCGAGAGGGCACTGCGACCCATAAACTTCGATGACTTCACAGGTCAGGAGAAAATCATCTCCAACCTGCGGATCTTCGTCAAGGCCGCCACTATGCGCGGGGAGCCCCTCGACCATACTCTTCTCCATGGCCCTCCCGGACTGGGCAAGACCACGCTATCAAATATCGTGGCCAACGAACTGGGTGTCGGCTTTAAAGTGACCTCCGGACCTGTCCTCGACAAGCCCGGCGACCTTGCCGGTATCCTCATGAGCCTTGAGCCGCACGACATCCTTTTCATCGACGAGATACACCGCCTGCATCCTATTGTCGAGGAGTATCTCTATTCGGCAATGGAGGATTACCGCATAGATATCCTGCTTGACAAAGGCCCGGGTGCCAAGAGCGTCCAACTCACGCTCTCACCTTTCACTCTCGTTGGGGCCACAACTCGCAGCGGACTGCTGACAGCGCCGCTCCGCGCGCGCTTCGGCATCAATTGTCATCTGGAATATTACGACCATAAGACGCTGCAGAAGATTGTGCACCGCTCCGCCCGACTGCTGCGCACCGGCATCGCCGACAATGCTGCTGAAGAGATATCTCTGCGCAGCCGCGGCACGCCGCGTATAGCCAACTCGTTGCTCAGGCGCGTGCGCGACTTCGCGATGGTAGAGGGCGACGGATATATCACCCTCGAGATAGCACGACGCGCTCTAGAGGCTCTCAACATCGACCGTTACGGACTGGACGAAATTGACAATAAGATACTCCTCACGATCATCGATAAATTCCACGGCGGACCGGTGGGACTCACCACCATAGCGACCGCGCTCGGAGAGGATGCGGGCACTATCGAGGAGGTCTACGAACCATTCCTCATCAAGGAGGGATTTATCAAGCGCACACCACGCGGACGCGAAGTGACACCTCTCGCCTACAAGCATTTAGGTCGCTCACGTGGCGATGCTGAAGACAGTATCCTCCAATTTTGACTCTTCTCTTTTCATTAATCGTAACATCTGTTATCTCACTTAGGCAATAAATATTCAGACCGGACTCATGGGTAAATTAGGCTCTTTGGCTAAAGACACGGCTGTCTACGGACTCAGCAGCATCATCGGGAGATTTCTCAACTGGTGTCTCGTGCCACTCTACGTCTATATCTTCCCGACGGAGCAATACGGCATCGTCTCCTATCTCTACAGTTTCACTGCCGTGGCGCTCATCATTCTCAACTACGGCATGGAGACGGGCTTCTTCCGTTTTGCCAACAAGAGCCAAAATCCGCAAAGTGTCTACACCACCACGCTCCTCTCCGTAGGCACCACCTCGCTGATTTTCATTCTCTTGCTATGCGGATTTATTCGACCTGTCTCTGACGCGCTGCTTCTGCCGCGACATCCGGAGTATGTGGTGATGCTCGGCATCACGGTGGCTATCGATGCCTTTACCAATCTCCCCTTCGCCTATCTGCGCTATCGCAACAAGGCGTGGACATTTGCAGGAATAAAATTCCTGAATATCGGCGTCAATATCGGGCTCAACCTCTTCTTCTTGCTGGCATGTCCGCGTCTTATGCAGGTGTGTCCCGGAGTCATCGGATGGTTTTACACTCCCCTCGGCGGCGCCTCTTTCGGCATCGGCTGGATTTTCTTTGCCAATCTTCTCTCCACGATTATAGTATTGGCCGCGCTCACACCCTGGATACCGGTGCGTCGCCTTGAGTTTGTGCCGTCTCTGCTACGCCGCATGCTCTCCTATTCATGGCCTCTGCTCGTGCTTGGCGTGGCCGGAATTCTGAGCCAGAATATGGGTCAGATTCTTATCCCCTATATTTTCGAGGGTCAGACGGATGCCGCCCGCTCGATGGTGGGCATCTACGGCGCAAATATCAAGATAGCGATTGTGATGGTGATGTTTACACAGGCATTCCGCTATGCATACGAGCCTTTTATCTTCTCGCAGGCCAGACGCAGCGGTGAGGACAACCGTCAGGCATACGCTGACGCTACACGGTATTTCGTCATCTTCGGCCTGCTCATCTTCTTGGGTGTGCTCTTCTTTCTGCCCATCCTGAAGCATTTCGAGTCGGCGGCCTATTGGCCGGGTCTGCGTATCGTGCCTGTCATGATGCTGGCAGAACTGTTCGCGGGAGTCTTCTTCAATCTGTCGGTATGGTATAAACTGACCGACCGCACACGCTGGGGAATGTATTTCTCACTTATATGCTTCGCGCTGATGTTCGGACTTAACGTATGGCTCGTTCCGCTGATCGGCATTCCCGACGGCTACGTAGGCTCGGCTTGGGCTGCGCTGATATCATATTTCGTCGTTATGGTGCTCTCCTGGGCTGTAGGACGCCGGTATTATCCGATACCTTATCCTGTGAAGCGCATCGTGCTATATACGCTTTTGGCCATAGTGCTTTGGGGCGTAGGGGAATACTGCCTGTTTGAGAGCATGATGTGGCTTACGTACTGTATCCGCACTGTTTTGCTGGCCATATATCTCCTGATTGTGGTGAGATACGAGAGAATACCTTATCTCTCACGGTTACTGAATAAATAATTTCATTGATGAGCCAAATGCCTGAAGACATAAATACAGAACTGCCTCTTGCGGAGGTGCACTCATCTCGGCTTACTTTTCCGAAGTCGGAAAGGCTACGTCATCGCACGCTCGTGGAGGGTGTGTTTGGCGGTCGCAATACACTGTATGACTATCCTTTGCGTATGTCATGGCGGGCACTCGATGAGGCTGAATTGCGTAAAGCCTTCCGTGATATGCTGCCCGAAGGGATAGCGCCGTTGCAGATGATGGTGACGGTGCCTAAGAAAAAATTGCGCCATGCCGTAGACCGCGTGCGCATGCGCCGGCTCATCCGGGAGGCTTACCGTCTGCAGCGCCGGCCGGTACGCGCTGCCGTCGAAGAGCATACTCCCTTCCGCACTCTCTCCGTGGCTTTCGTATATATGGCAAAAGAACTCCTGCCGATGGAGGTGATAGAGCGCAAGATGGCGTCTCTGCTTCAAAAACTCCGGCAACGCATTCTGCCGGCAGAAGAAACGTCGGCATCTGCTCCCGAAGTGGCCGGCATCTCACCGACACCCGCTGAAGATTGCTGATACTATGGGTAAAAGCAGTTTGTCGCATATTGCCGTAAGGGCGCTCATTCTCCCCATCCGCTTCTATCAGGGTGCGATATCGCCCCATCTGCCTGCCGCCTGCCGCTACACTCCCACATGCTCGCAATACGCCATCGAAGCCATCGCAAAGCACGGCCCGCTAAAGGGCACCTCCCTCGCCATAAAGCGCATCTGCCGCTGCCACCCCTGGGGCGGCTCCGGCTACGACCCCGTCCCCTGATCTTCGGTCTTAATTCGCTTTAGTTGCTCTTTTTTTGCTAATCATAATTTTTATTCATATATTTGTCATATTAATTCGGCTTGGAGAGACATTCTCCTCGCTATGCCGGAACACTGCTAAATCTAATATTATGTTGATACGAAGCAAATCACCGCTACGTCTTGGCCTCGCCGGAGGCGGTAGCGACATCTCCCCCTACAGCGACCAATACGGTGGCCTTGTGCTCAATGCCACCATCAATCTATACACTTACTGCACCATTGAAGAACTCGACTCCGATGAAATCATCATCGAGTCGAACGATGCGGGCTGCTTTAAGTCCTATCCACTCGCTCCGGCTCTCGAAATCGACGGGGAAGCATCACTCATCAAGGGTGTCTACAACCGTATAATGAGAGATTATCAAATCCCGCTGCGTGGCTTCAAGATCAGTACCTACAATGATGCGCCTATCGGCTCCGGACTCGGTACATCCTCTTCAATGGTGGTCTGCATCCTCAAGGCCTTCACTGAATGGCTCTCACTCCCCTTGGGTGACTACGAGACATCCCGCCTCGCCTTCGAAATCGAAAGAAAAGACCTCGCCCTCAACGGCGGTAAGCAAGACCAGTATGCCGCGGCTTTCGGTGGCTTCAACTACATGGAATTTCACGGCAACGACCTCGTCATAGTCAATCCTCTTAAAATCAAGCGATGGATTGTCGACGAACTCGAGGCTTCGCTCGTGCTTTACTTCACCGGCGCCTCACGCAGCAGCGCAAAAATCATCGACGAGCAGAAGAAAAACACCATCGAGGGCAAGAAGGATGCCATCGAAGCCATGCATGAGATCAAGCAGTCGGCCATCGACATGAAGCATGCCCTCCTCAAAGGCGACATGCACGCGCTCGCACTGATTTTGGGAAAAGGCTGGGAAAACAAGAAGAAGATGGCCGGCTCCATCACCAACCCGATGATACAGGAGGCCTTTGACGTGGCTACGGCTGCCGGGGCTTTATCCGGAAAAGTCAGCGGCGCGGGCGGCGGCGGCTTCATCATGTTTATGGTAGACCCGGTCAAGAAACCGGAAGTGGTGAAAGCACTGCGCAAACTGCCCGGCTTTACGATGCCCTTCCAGTTTACGGAAGGTGGCGGACACAGTTGGAAAATCTATGACACTGACAGAATATAAGACTACAAACCATTATAAAAAGGTATGACAAACAGCGAACTGATTAAATCACAGATAGAGGAGAGCATCGCAGCCAAGCAGCGCATACTCGCCGATGAGTCGATAAGAGAGGCTATCCGCAAGGCTGCCGAAGTATGTGTTGAGGCTTACCGTCGTGGCAACAAGACGCTCTTCGCCGGCAACGGCGGCAGCGCGGCTGATGCCCAGCATCTCGCCGGTGAGTTTGTAAGCAAATTCTATTTCGACCGTCCGGGTCTCCCTTCGATAGCGCTTACCACCGACACCTCCATTCTCACGGCCATCGGCAATGACTACGGTTTCAACCGCCTGTTCGCCCGCCAGGTGCAGGCTCAGGGCGTAGAGGGCGACGTTTTCATCGGCATCTCTACTTCGGGCAATTCGCAGAATATCGTGGAGGCTATACAGGAATGTCGCCAAAAGGGCATCATCACCATAGCCCTCACCGGCGGCCGACCCTGCAAGATGGACGACTGCGATATCGTCATCAAGGTGCCCAGCGAGTCCACCCCGCGCATTCAGGAGTGCCAGACCATGATAGGCCACATTATCTGCTGCATCGTGGAGCGCGAAATATTCAGCAAATATAATCCCGCTTAAATCCGTATAATCCGGAGATTTTACAGAGTAATATGAAAGTCGTGATAATGGCGGGGGGAAAAGGCACCCGCATCTCCTCTCTTTTCAGTGATATACCCAAGCCGATGATCCGCATAGACGGCAGACCGGTGCTCGAGCATGAGATCGAGCGTCTGCGCGAGCAGGGATTTGACGATATCATCATCACGGTCTCACACCTCGGCAATGTCATCATGGACTATTTCGGTGACGGCTCCGGAGTCTCACCAGCCACCGGCAAACCCTTCGGTGTCAAGATAGAGTATTTCAACGAGGAGACCCCGCTCGGCAATGCCGGCGCGCTGTTCAAGATGCGCGACAAGCTTACCGACGACTTTCTGCTGCTCAATGCCGACGCGCTCTTCGATATCGACTTCAGAAAGATGGTGGATTTTCACAAATCACATAATGCGGAAGCCACCCTCTTCACCCATCCCAACAGCCATCCCTACGACAGCGGTCTCATAATCGCAGATGATGACCACCGCGTAGTCTCCTGGCTCGCCAAAGAGGATGAACGACCGGAATATTACGACAACCGTGTCAATGCAGGGCTGCACGTCATCAGTCCTTCTATTCTTGACGCTTCGGGAATTGATGCCGAGGCTGTCGGCACGACAGGCCCGGACGGAAAGACCGTCAAGGTAGACCTTGACCGTAACCTGCTGAAGCCTCTTGCCGGCACCGGCCGAATGTATTGCTACGACAGCCCGGAATATGTCAAGGATATGGGCACACCGGAGCGCTTCGATGCCGTGCGAAAGGATTTTCTCTCGGGTGTGGTGCGTGCGCGCAATCTGGCCAACCGCCAGAAAGCCATCTTCCTCGACCGCGACGGCACAATCAATGAATACGTGGGCTTCCTGCGCAAGCCGGAAGAACTGGCTCTCATCCCAGGAGCCGCCGAGGCTATCCGCCTCATAAACACCTCCGGCTATCTGGCTATCGTCATCACCAACCAGCCCGTGATAGCCCGAGGAGAGGTAAGCGTAGCGCAACTCGACGAGATACATCGCAAGATGGCCACTCTCTTAGGTCGTGAGGGCGCATACATAGATGCATTATATTACTGCCCTCATCATCCGGACAAGGGCTTTGAGGGTGAAGTGCCTGAACTAAAGATAGAGTGCGACTGCCGCAAACCGAAGCCCGGTTTGCTGCTCCGCGCCGCCGAAGATTACAATATAGACCTCACCCGATCATACATGATAGGCGACAGCGAAAGCGACGTAATAGCCGGAGAAAAAGCCGGCTGCCACTCCATCCTGAT